>CALOAZ010000050.1:0-7410 GCA_942491355.1 uncultured Phycisphaeraceae bacterium | reverse complement strand
CCAGTTACCGTTCGTCAGGCAATGCCGGGCTTAGCGGCTACCGCGCTCAGCTCGAGGCATGGAAGCGCCGGCTCGGAGCCACGCCGGAACCCAATTGATTCGTGGAGCAGGCCGTGCGCGAAAACGACTTGCTTCGGACCATTGCTCAAGCGGCGACCGATCTGCCGGAGCGCGTGCGTCTCGGCCCCGGCGATGATATGGCGCACATCCGTCTCGAAGGATGTGATTTGTTGGCCGCTGTGGATCAGATCATTGCCGGTGTGCATTTTGACCCGAAGACGGCATCGCCTGAATCCATCGGCGAAAAAGCGGTGAATCGAAATCTTTCCGATGTCGCGGCCATGGCAGCAAAGCCCGTGGCGATGCTGGCCAGTGCGGCATTGCCGCGTGATGCGGATCACGCGTGGGCGATGCGCGTGCATGAAGGCATGCGCCGCGCCGGCGCACGTTTCGATTGCCCTTTGATCGGCGGCGATACCGGAGTGACTGATGGGCCGATGGTCTTGTCGGTCACCGTGCTTGCTGTGCCGGATGGCGTGGAGCCCGTGACGCGGGCGGGTGCGCAGCCCGGTGATTGGATCGCTGTCAGTGGCGAACTGGGTGGGGCGTGGGCGCCGGATGGTGGCGGGGCGCATCTATCCTTTATGCCGCGTGTAGCGATGACACGTCAGTTGGTGAAGGCGCTTCATGTGACGGCGATGATTGATCTTTCAGATGGCCTTTCGATGGATCTGATGCGATTGTGTGAAGCCTCGGATGTGTCGGCCGAAATCGAGGCGGATTGCATTCCGATTCGAACATCGGTGAAGGGGGCGTCGCATGCGGATCGATTGAAGCATGCGCTGCATGATGGTGAGGATTATGAATTATGTTTTGCGTATCGTGATGACGGGCGAGCGATGCCCGAATCCATCGAGGGCGTGCGCTTGACGCGCATCGGGCGCGTGGGCGAATTGACTCAGGGTCAATCGCGCATTGTGTTGATGCGCGACGGCGCTCGTGAAAATCTGACCGCGCAGGGATGGGAGCATCGGTCGTGAATCGTGAATCAATGATTCAATGCCAGAGTCACAGTGTCGATCAGACGATGCAGATCGGTCGGCGCCTTGCCGAGTGGGTGCGTCCCGGTGATGTGATTGCATTGGATGGCATGCTGGGCGCAGGCAAGACGCAATTGGTGCGCGGTCTGGCTTCGGGGATGGGGGCGAGCGACGGTGATGTATCGAGTCCGACCTTTGTGATGGTGTGCGAATATCCGACGCCGTTGCCGTTGGTGCATATCGATGCGTATCGCATGAATGGCTTATCGGACCTTGAGTCGGTCGGGTGGTCATCAGAATTGCTTGCCGATGCGGTCACGGTCATTGAATGGGCCGATCGGATTGCCGCCGAGCTGCCTGAAGATCGTTTGTCGATCCGCCTTGAGCATGTGGATGCCGACACGCGCGCGGTCGAAATCGAACCTGCTGGTTCATGGGTCAAGCGGCTTGAAATGTTGTCCGGGGTGCGATCGACGGTTGAGCGATCGTGTCCATCGTGCAAAAAAACGGTGGAGTTGGAGTCGCCATCATTTCCATTTTGTTCCAAGCGATGTCGCCTGGTGGATTTAAATCGGTGGTTTGACGGCGATTACAGCATTGACCGACCGATGGAAGAAAATGATTTTGAGGCCTGAAAACAAGGCTTAACTGGAATCCGTGTTTCAAGCGTCTTTTTTGACGGATGAAACCGGCACGGCATAAATCATGAAGCGATGGCCGACCGGACTCAAGCCGTGTTCGCGGCAGATGGCATCGCGGATGCGCGTCAATTCGGGGCTGTGGAAATCGATGACCTGGTCGGTTTCGACATTAACAATATGATCGGTGGGCTTGCGGCCGTAGATCAATTGATAGTGCGCCTGCTTGGTATCCAGAAACACCTGCTGAAGAATGCCGGCTTCGACCAGGTGTTTGAGTGTGCGGTAGATGGTGGCCTTTGAGACGCGTTCGCCATCGCGTCGCATTTCATAGATCAGTTGTTCGGCTTGGAAGAGGCCGTCGCGATTCAGAACCGCATCGAGAATGCGGGCGCGTTCGGAAGTAAACTTCAGGCCGTTGGCCTTGAGAAACCGCCGGAAGATCGAACAGAGCGGCGCAATGATGGGATCGTTGTTGGGCATGATAAATCAACGTGCGAGGGATTCAGGCTCGGGTTCGGCAGCGATGTCAGGCCCCTGCCGACCGGGATTCATAGTCCTATAATCACTGTTATGTTAAATCGTAATCCGTCCTCAGGGCTCAGAAACGCGGATCATACCCGATTCGGGTTTCTGCCGCCGTCAAACCATGTGGATCCAGGATCCGATTCCGCTTCTTGGGTTTGGATCCCATTGGAAACGGGCTGAATTGAACTTATCACCCGGCACATCCATGCATCAGGAAATCGAAGCCAAGGTCCGGCTCACGCCCGAGCGTCGACAGGATCTGGTCGCCCGGCTTGCCGCGTTGGCCGATCACCATCAGGTGACTGGCGCGTGACTTGATACTTATTTCGACACGCCGGACTTTGCCCTGCGATTAGCGGATACCGGAATGCGCATCAGGACACGTCAGGACGCTGCAGGCCGGCAAGATGCCATCATCACTTTCAAGGGGCCTCGGCAGGAGTCGGTGCTCAAATCTCGGTCGGAAATCGAATTTACCGTGGGCGATTCGGAGACTGCCGGGCAATTTCTCGAGCGCTCTCGGATACGAGGCCATTCTGGTGATTGAAAAACGTCGGTACGCTGGTCGGTGAGTGATCTTCAGATCGAACTGGATGAATTGCCTGGACTCGGGTTTTCGTTGAAATCGAAGGTCCGAATGAATCATCGATTCTGGCGATGCGTGACCAGCTTCATCTGACGGATCTGCCGCTTGAAGATCAATCATTCAAGGCGCTGGTCTGGCAGTTTCTCAAAGACCGGGGACAAGGGGTTTGCCGGCTGGTTTTTGAGATGCCCCCTACAGATGGCACGCCTGCTTGACGTGTTTTTTGAAGCGTTCGTAGAGATCGTGTGCGATCGGCCCCGCTGATCCGGAGTCGATGGCCCTGCCGTCAATTCGTGTCACGGCGGCCACCTCGGTGGTGGTGCCCAAGGCGATCACTTCGTCGGCAGCAAACATGTCATCGATGGTCGGCGCCCGTTTCGGTGACGGTTAGTCCGGCATCGGCCACCAAGATCGAATGCAATCCGACGCGTGATGGAATCCAGCACGCGGCCATCAAGTGGATGCGTGAACAACTGTCCGTTTTTCGCGATCATCACGCTGCTGGCACTGCCTTCGGTGACGATGCCGTCGCGCACGAGAATGGCCAGTCCGCAGCCGGCCTCGGCCGCTGCTTGCGCGGCCAGCACGCCCGGCAGCAAGGCAATGGATTTGATGCGGTTCAATTGCCAGCGAATGTCTTCGTGTGTGACGGCTTCGAGTTGCCGCACCGGCGCATCGGGTTTCATGTGCCGGCAGCGGATAGGTCATCACCAGAACCGTCGGTGGAACCGCAGGTTTCGGAAAAGGGTGTTTTCGTGGAGCCGCACCCCGTGTGATTTGCCAGTAAACACTCGCATCCGGCATGGCATTGCGGGCGATCAGTTCGTCGGTGATGGCCCCGAGGGACGGTTGGTCGGCGGGCAATTCGATTTGAATGGCTTCGAGGCTCTCGTGCAGTCTCTGTTCATGCTCATCCATGGCCAGCGGTTTTCCGCCGAAATAACGGATGACTTCATAGACGCCGTCGGCGAACATGAACCCCCTGTCTTCGACCGAAACTTTCGCCTGTTCGACCGGAAGCCACTCGCCGTTAAGATAGACGGTCATGCTCATCAGACGCGTCAATATAGCAAGGCTTTTGCGGGTCACCACACTTGGGATTGTTCTGGCGACTTTTTCCGGGTTGAGTGGTTGTGGCAATGGGCTGTTCAGCTCGCTGACCGAAACGCCCGGCCAGTTGGCGCGCGATGCCTTCAATCCGGATAATCCCGACAAGCGCCGGCAGTCGATCAACAAAATTTCAGCGGCCAGTTGGGGCGGCGAAACGCCCTATCTCAAAGCCTACCGGCAACTGGCGACCGATCCGGATCCCACGGTGCGTTCGGCTGCGACGCGTGCTTTGGCGCAGCATGGTGTGCCTGAGGATGTCCCCTTGCTGGCCAGACTTCTTCACGACCCGATTGCTCCGGTGCGATGGGAAGCTGCCGAAGCGCTTTGCCGGATTCATGCGCCCTTGGCGCAGGATGAGTTACTGCGCGTTTTGCGTGAAGATGAGATCGCCGCCGTGCGACAGGTGTGTGCCCGCGCTTTGGCGCAATATGCCAATCCGGCTGTGTTTCAAGGACTGGTGGGCGCATTGAACGATTCGGAATATGTGGTGGTGAATCAAAGCACTGATTCACTGACGCAGCTTACCGGTCAGATGTTGGGCGAAGATGGCGCGGCATGGCTGGAGTGGGCGCGCGGTCGCCAGGATATTTTCGCCAATCGTAAGCCCTACCGGTATGTGGTGTATCGCCGCCCACAGGGCTGGCTCGATTACCTGCAACCGTGGGTGGATACCGGTCCGCCGAAACCGCTTCAGCCGCGCGGTATTGACGCATCGGTGCCGGCACCGGTTCCCTCGGGTGCGTTGTCGGTGGTCACGACGGTGTCGCGTCGATCATGGCGTGGCGATGCCAGTGATTCCGATGGTCTTTATCTCTACGCTCGGCGCGATGAGACCGGAGCACTCCAGCAGGTGATCCTTGCGGATGCTCCACCGGGCCGTGTCGAGTCGGGACCGAATTACGATGATCTGATTTTTTACATGCCCAACGGCACGGCGCATCACATCGGGGCGCGGCCGGGTCTGGTCATGCTCAAAGTCCGGCCGGAAACTTCCGGGTCGATGTTTATCATGCGGGGCTTGCCGGAGGGGTCGGATCCTGTGGAGGCCTTCCATGCAGCCCGCCAATCCCGGCCGGATCTCACCTTGCGCGATTTTCTTCTGGAACAACCGGCTTACGGCGGCCCCCCGCCGATTCATCCCATGTTGAATCGTCCCGAACAAAACTGAACACGCATCGGAGAATCTGAATCGTGCCATCTTTCGATATCGTCAACCGGATTGAATTTCACGAACTCGACAACGCGATCAACAACGCGAAACGCCAGATTGAACAGCGCTATGACTTTCGCAATTCAAAAGTCGAAATCGATCTGGATGCCAAAGCCAAGACGATGAAAGTTGCGGCTGAGGATCGCATGAAAATCGAAGCCGTGGGCGAAATTCTCCGAACTTGCGCGGCCAAGCGCGGCTTGGATCTCAAGTCATTGAAATTCGAGGACTCAGAATCCGCAGCAGGCTCTTCAATGAAGCAGGTGGTCAAGATTCAGGAAGGTCTTGAACACGACATCGCCAAGAAGATCGTCAAGATGATCAAGGATGCGAAGATGAAAGTGCAGGCTTCGATTCAGGGCGAAGAAGTGCGTGTGACCGGCAAGAAGATCGATGATCTGCAGGCGGTCATCGCCCTGTTGAAAAACGCAGAGCTTGATGTGCCCCTTCAATTCGTGAATATGAAATCGTGATAGACGTCCGGAAGATCACGCCTGGTCTGAATGAAGTTCAGCCAGGCGTGTACGCAGTGCCGGCGTGACAGCTTGTTGGCGTCGTTCCATCACGATGTCGGCGACCGAAATAAATTTTTCCAGATCGTATTGAACGTTGCCCTGATCAGTCAGAAAGGCGAATCGCTTTACGCGCTTGGGTGGGAACGTGGATGCAGCCAGCATAGCGCCGGTGTGAACGCAGGTGCCGGTGCCCAGTCGTGTACCGATGGCTGTTTTGACATGATCGCCCAGAATTGAACCCAGATGAGTCATACCGGTGGATTCTGCAGGTGCATCGGTCGTCTGCATGCGGACTTCGCCGTAAGTGTTTTTCAGATTGCTGGTGTTGGTGCCTGCGCCCAGATTGACCCATTCGCCGACGTAGCTGTTGCCCAGATAGCCGCCGTGCGCCTTGTTGGCATACCCCTGAAAAACGCTGGCGTTGACTTCGCCTCCCACCTTGCACATCGGGCCGATGGCCGTGTGGCCGCGCAGGTGAGCATGATTCACCACAGCACTGCCTTTGCCGATGTAGGACGGTCCGACGATCACGCTCATGGATCGCACTTCGGCATCATCATCGATGACGATGGGACCGGCAGACGTGTCGAACACCACATGGGGATGCACCGTGACGCGCCGGCCCACGCGCACCGGATGTCGGCCGACGAGCGTGATGGAATAGGTCGGATCGGGTTCCAGCGGCGGATGATCCGCCATGGCAGCCAGATCACGATCCAGATTGTCGGAAAAGATGCGCAGCAGATCCCAGGGGCGGCGCAGCAGTCGATCGGTCTGGATCACGTGTGACGTGAGACCTTCGGGCGAAAAGGATTGAGTGAGCAGCTGTTCGGCTCGATCGCGTGACACGCAGGCTGCGAGCAAAGTGCCGGTGTTGTCGACCAGCGCGTGATCGGGTTGATCCGGCAGCGGATGATCGACAGCGGTCCAGCGGCCGTTGATTAGAAGCATGTCGCCATTGGGCAGACCGATGCGATCGGAATGTTTTTCCGCGGCCAGTGCAGTGTGTTGCGGTGAAGGGAGAATATGAATTTTGTGTGCGGCGTCGGTGGCGACCCATCGTTCCAATGTGGTAAGAGCGCCGGTGCGCAGATCAAAACTGCTACGCAGATCGGTCAGCGGCGCGAGACGGGTGTCATCATCTTCAAACAGTACGACGTTTGTCATGACGCGTCACAGTGTGGCGGGTCGGCTCGAAACTGTCCACTGGCAGGCGTGGGTGGGCGGGCATCACGAAGTGAAATCCCATACACTTCTTGGTCGGATGATTCAGGCCATTGTCTTTGATTTTGACGGCGTCATTGCCGATACCGAGCCCGTGCATTGGCGGGCTTTTCTGGCTGCGCTCGAACCGATGAGCGTGCGATTCGACTATGCGCGCTATTTGCGTGACTACCTGGGTTACGATGATCGTGACGGTTTTCATGCCATCTGCGCCCGACCACGGGATCGCCCTTCAGAACGATCAATTGCGAGCGTTGATCGAGGCCAAGGCGCAGGCTTTCGAAGCCTTGGTGGCGGCCGGTGGCGCGGCGCTGCCGGGTGTGGTGGATCTGATTCGTCATGCTTCGGATCAGATCCCCATTGCCATTGCCAGCGGCGCCTTGTTACGTGATATCACGGCTGTTTTGCCGACGCTGTCGCCTCATGAAGATCTTGAGAGTCGCTTCGCCACCATTGTGACGGCCGATCAGGTAAAGGTGTCCAAGCCGGATCCCGAATCGTATGCCCTGGCGGTTCAGCGATTGGGGCTGCCACCGGCAGACTGTCTGGCGATTGAAGA
>CALOAZ010000049.1:0-15062 GCA_942491355.1 uncultured Phycisphaeraceae bacterium | reverse complement strand
ACTGAGCCGTACGGATCCCGGCGCATTGGCGGGTGCGGTCAATGCGAATGCCTCCGCCGCATTGCAGGGACAGGGCCGCCCCGGACAACCGGTGGCCATCATCGGCCGGCCGTACACCACGCGCGTGTTGCGCGGAGCAGAAACCGGAACTTACTTGGTGGGTTTCCAGACCACGCGTCAGTACTTTCTGTTTCGACGTCCCGGCATTCAAAGCGAAGACATCGGTTCGTGGGTGATGGCCGGCGGTGTCCTTGCGGGCTATGTCCAGGCCGAAGACGGTGCCCGGGTTCCGGTGATCCAGCAGGGTTTCCTGTCCGGATCTTCCGGCGCAAGTGGTTGTTGTAATCTTGAATGAAATAAGCGTCGTTGCCTGGGTGAAAGCGTGCGGCGGCGTGGTGTGCGATGGGATGAATAAAAACAGGAGTAGTTGGTCGAAGATGACACGACGTCAGTTTGCACTGACTGCGGCGGCAGCGGCCTTTGCTGGTTGATGTGCCGAAATTCTGGCCGACACGTTGAAGCCTCTCTGGCTCGATATGGCGGTTTTCCATCAGGATCCAGAGTTATTCGCTCCGCGGATTCTGGCGTCGATGGCGCGATCGACAAGATTCGCGAACTGGAACTGGTGGGTGGAGTTTTCCGGGCGAAAATTATCCACTGGCAACAGACGGCACGAAGATCGCCGAGATGCGTGAAAATTGGCGGCTCGTGATGTCAACATCAGCGGCAAAGCGTGGAAGGGTTCGGGGTGATCAAGAGAGAGAATGAGCGATTTTCCCAATTCAGCAAAGCGAGCCGGGATACGAAATATCTCAGCGGATCCTGCGCCAGATTCATTCGGTCTCGATAAGCCGCCGTAAGTGCGACATCCGGATCGGCGATCACAATCGCCGTCCGGCCATCGGTACGACAAGATTTCCGTCACCCGTTGAAGGCGGTGGAAAAATGGATATGGTCATCGGTTTTGTCCGCGACTCGGGCATTACATCCGTTCCGGCGAAGATCCTGTGAAAGTGGTCCGCGAATTGGGCAGCCGTTTATACGGGGTTCATCTGAAAGATTTTGCCGAAGCCCAAAAAGGATACGCGTGGTGTGATCCTCGGCGAAGGTCATCTGGATGTGGAAGGGGTGTTCAAGGCGCTCACGGCGGTGAAGTTTCCAGCCGACGGCGCGCTGTCATGAATACGAAGAGAATCCCAAGGATCCGATTGCAGAGATTCAGCGTTGTCTGACCTCGGCATCCGAAGCGGCGAAAAAGTGGCGTGGCCTGATTGTCGTAATGGATAATCTAAAACCGCGCCGATGTAATCGGCGCGGCTTTTTACCATGGCAAACAGATTCAGCATCAGCCTTCGGCCCGCTTGCCCAGTAGGCGTGCTTGAATCAGCAGCAGGGCGGTTTCGAGCTGGGGGTCGAGGCCGCGCGAAATGATCTGATCCGGTGAGGTGATCGGTTCACGCTTCGGGCGGTCGGCTTCGGCGTCGTCATTCTCTTTCGGTGCGGCGGGATCGGCATCTTCCTCGCGATTGAGGACGGTGTTGGGATCGAAGTTTTCATCTTCGCGCAGCATATCGAGAATCATGCGGGCCTGGGCCGATTCGGCCATTTGCGCGATGGTCATGCGGACCGGCACGTCCGGTTCGATCCCCCAGGTTTTTGCTCCGGGGCGACGGTGAATGATCTGGCCATTGGGAATCTTGTAGTACTGCGTGGTCAGTTTGAGATAAGCCTTGTTGCGCGTGATCGGATAAAGCTGTTGCACGCTGCCTTTGCCGAAACTGCGCTCGCCGAGAATCAGGGCGCGGTGATGCACCTTCAGGGCGCCGGCTACGATTTCAGAAGCCGAAGCGCTGCCCTGATTGACCAAAACGATGATCGGAAAATCCGGATAGGTCTGTCGCTTGTCAGCGACCATGGCGCGTTCGCCGCCGGTGGTGGAGACGATCACGCCTTCGGTCAAAAAGCGATCTGAAATACTGATGGCGGCATCCAGGCGACCGCCGGGATTGGCCCGCAGATCGAAGATCAATCCGTTCAGGCCTTTCTGGTCGAGCATGGAGGTGATGGCTTTGTCCAGATCTTCGGCGGAGTTCGGTCCGAATGACGAGAGGCGCACGTAACCGATCAGGCGCTGCGGATCGATGTAATAATTCCATGTGCCGCCGGGTTGGCGATCCCACCCCTTGATCGAAACGATGCGAATGCTGGATCGTGTGAGTTTGGCCTCGCGCGGTTTGGCGGCGCCGGGGCTTTCAATGCCAAGAATCACTTCGGTGCCTTCTTCGCCGGTGATTTTGTCGACCGCCTGATCGAGATCCATCCCCACGGTGCTTTTGCCGTCGATGCTGACAATGCGATCGCCGGCGCGGATGTGCGCGCGATGGGCCGGCGTGTCATCCAGCGGCGTGACCACGGTGAGTTGGCGGTTGATCAATGTGATCTGGATGCCCACGCCCGAAAACTTACCGCGTGTGGTGCGTTCGAAACGCGCTTTTTGGTGGGGCCAGATGATGGTCGAGTAGTCGTCGAGCTCGCCGAGTGCTCCGTTGCCGAATTCGTGCACGATCACACGTTCGGGCAGGGCGATGGATTGCGCGTTTTGTTTGAGAATCAGCTCGAGAATCTTGTCGGATTCGTCATCCTTGACCGGATCCTTGAGTGTGTGGATGGCCTGGATGACCAGTTCGAGGTATTCGCGAAACGGTCTCACTTTGGCCTGATCGCCCAGTGTGGGGAAGGCTTCTTCCAGACCTTTGGTGGCAATCACGCGCTGCAGACTCATCACGCCGCCAAGGAGCATCTTCTTGAGCGAAGCGCCTTCGACATGCAGACGCCAGCCGCGCTTCAGTGAGTCGGTCACCATCGAAGGTTCGATGTCGGCAAGCTGCTGCTGCCAGTGATCGTCTTCGATATTCCAGGGTTCGGGGGCCGGGTCGCCCAAGCGCTCTGCCCGTTCAACGGACATGCGGAACAGTGTGGCGGGCGCATACAGGCGGAGCATGGTCACGTGATGGGCCACGCGCTCGTAAGGTTCTTTGAAGCGACCTTCATTGATATGAAGCCGTTCCAGTCCGCCGTAGAGTGACAGAGCATCAAGCCATCGTCCGGTTCTTTCGTGTTCCACGGCATCGTGGACGGCAGTCTGAATCAGATTTTTAACTTGGTCCGTTTGTAGAAATGCCTCCGGGTCGGTCGCCAGACTGTGGGCGCGCGTGGTGCTGGCCAGCGCCGCAATCACATCCTGTTTCTCCAAGTCCTTGTGAAGCTGTTCGACTTGCTTGTCGAATGCAGCTCGGACTTGTTTTTCATCTTCCTGCCGATGGGTTTCATATTCAGACAAGCGCGTCAGCAGTGCCGCCACATCCGGACGCTTGAGATCGGGCAGCGTGCGGACCTGCTGCCACAGGTCGTTGAGCCGGCCTTCGTAGGCCATCGACCAGACATGATTTGAGACATCGGCAACAGCATCGACCTTGGCGGTCTCTTCGGCGGCTCTCACCGGCGCAGGGGCGTTGAGCGCGATCAGGCTCAGAAGGATCAGACCAAGGGGGCATAACAACAGGTGATTTCTGAGCATGCGAGCCTCTCGACGTGGGCGGGAGGCGACGCCGCTTTCTGGGCGCCGCATCGGGTAGAATTATAGAGATGCCTTCGAGCCTGGTGAAGCTGACTTATCTTATCGCGGAAACGGCTCCCGAGCCTGTCCGTGCCAAAGCGTGGGCCATGCTGGCGGCTGGTGTCCATGCTGCTGGCGGTCATGCTGTTCATGGTCATGCTGCTTTTACGGCGTTGGCGACGGTCCACGCAGCTTTTGATGGGGACGAAGAAGCCCGATCAGCCCACTCAGGCGGCCGATGTCTGGGCTGAATCAGCCCGGCGCATGCAGGTCGATCCGGATCACAGTGACGATGACGATGTCTACCGGCAGGTGGATGAGTGAGCGGTCGAATCAGTCGGCGGGCGTGAAGCTCGAGCCTTCTTTCACATCGATGGCCAGCGGGGTGCCTTCGGGCCAGTGGGCGGCATCCCATCGTTCTGGCAGATCAATGACCACCGGCGTGTTCTGAATCACCAGAATGATGGCGTTGCCTTCGGCCAGGGCGCCGAGTACGCGTCCCTGTAGGCGGCGCGGCCGTCCGTAGACCGGTTCGATGTAGGCGCCGCCTTTGGAGACGGTATCGACCTTCCAGCCTGGACAGCGGATCATGCCGCGCACGCGTCCCTGCGGAGAGGGTTCGACGGCGGAAGCAGGTTCCAGATGAATCTGGTAACTGGTTCCCGGAAGCGTGATGACCACCTGGTCGGCGGTCTGCTCTTTGACGTAAACCGTGGCGATGGTGCGGGGGTCAATGGTCTGCGATTCGGCACCCATCACGAACTCCTTGTGAACACTGCAGGTCTGACTCAGTGCCCGCCGTTGTTTTCGGATTTCGGTTTGCGGTCGTGATAAAGATCGAGATAGAACTCGACCAGTTCTTTGCCGTTGATCGTTTTGTTTCGATTGTGCTGGAATGAAAAACGATCGAACAAATCCATGGCTGATCCGGATTCGAAGTGCGTGTCGAGCACGACTTTCAGATAGCCATGGTGATTGCAGAAATTGAGAGCGACTTCCATCAGCTTTTGGGCGATGCCCTGATTCAGATGGCTTGGATCGACACGCAGTCGGCGGATTTCAGCGCGGTTGCGCTCTTCTTCGGCCACGCCGACCATGCCGATGATGCGGCCTTCGTATTCGGCCACCCAGAAATGAGAGCGATCATTCGATAGATACGCGTCGGAAATCACTTCGATGTCGAAAGCCGTGTCATTGGGAGCCACCGTGCCTGCGAGGCGACCGTTCTCAAATAGGTTGTCCACAGCACCCTGGTCCTTGGGACGCCAGGTGCGGACATCGACCCGCTCGATCACGATTTTCTCGTTCGGTTCGCTCATCGAATCCCGTCTGGTTGGTGTGCGACGATCAGACTCCCCGTCCGATCGGGCGGGGCATTATAACGGTGATGGTACAGGGCCGCCAGGGTTTATCTCTGGCGACCTAAGTATCTTTTATTAAATGATTTCAAGCGTTTTCAGCCTGCCGGTTTTGAGGTCGAGACAGGCCACGGTATAGGGCGTGGCGCGGGTCAGGGCGCCGGGATTGATCACGCGTGTGGGCCCGATGCGTTCATCCCGGCATCGGTGGGTGTGGCCGTGCAGCAGGTAGTCGACGCCTTGGGTGAGTGCCGCCCGCATGGCATGATCGCGATGGCCGTGTTGAAACACGATGGTCTTGCCTTCGAGTGTGAGTCGGCCTTCGGGATGATCCATCTGGATGCCCAGCGCCTGTGCATAGCGACCCAGTTCGGTGGCGTTGTAATCCGTATTGCCGAACACGATGTGGGCCGGCGGTTGAAGGTTGCCGTTGGCGTCGGTCGCCACGGCCAGCGCATCGATCACATCGGTGGAACCCACATCACCTAAGTGAATCAGGCGCGTCGCGCCATGGGCGAGCAGTTGATCCACCGCGCGCCGCGTGATGGGCCCTTCGCCGTGGCTGTCCGAAAGCAGGCCGAGGCACGTCATGTTCAGGAACCTGCGCCGGCAAGTTTCTGTTCGATGTCGGCCAACTCGTTTTCGACCGCAGTCAGTTGATCCTGGGTCTGCTGCACGAGGTGGGGCGGGGCCTTGTCGGTGTAGCCTTTATTGTTCAGGCGACCGTTGAGCGCGCCGCGATTTTTAATCAATTCTTCGCGGCGTTTGGTCAGGCGTTGTTTTTCGGCTTCGTCATCCACCTGCCGCTGCGGATAAAACACGTCGTTTTCGAAGGGGATTGAATTCGCGGTGTCTTCGGGCGCATCGGTCGCCGGTTCAATGCGCGTGTTGCATGACGTGAGAATGTAAGGCGCGACCGCATGCCACCGGTCGACCGCAGCGGTTTTGATATGAACCGTCAGTTCTTCTCGGGGATGAATGCTGTGCTCGTTGCGATATTGGCGGAAAGCGACCGAGGCGCGCTGCACCCCATCGATCTCGGCTTCGGCCGCGTCGTCGATGAGCGATGCGTCGGCCTTGGGCCATGCGGCATGAATGCACAATGTCGATGCGGGCAGTTGCAGTTCCGGTAGGCTGCGGTCGGGCACAAGATCGTTCAGATGGCCGAAGAGTTTTTCGGTGATATACGGCACCGAAGGATGCAACAGACGCAGGGCGGTATCGAGGCATGCGGCGAGTGTGGAGCGCGCCGCAGCGCCTTCGGGTGAATCGACTCGCACCACCGGCTTGATGGCTTCGAGATACCAGTCGCACAGATCGCGCCAGAAAAAGTCGTAAAGCGCCTGCGTGTAGGCACTGAACTGGTATTCGCTGAGGGATTTGTCGACGGCATCAACCGTGTATTTCAGACGCGAGAGAATCCATCGGTCGGCCAGGGATCGCGGTGCGTCGGGGTCCAACTTGCCCGATTCGAGCGTCTGCATCGCGAAGCGACCGGCATTCCAGAGTTTGGTGGCGAAATTACGTCCGTAATCGAATTTCGGACTCGAATTGCGCGCCAGCGGCAGGTCGGCCGATGACCGCGCTTCCCCTGAGGCCTCGCCGTAGCTGGTCACCATCGTCTTACCGCATGCCGGGCAGGTCTGCTGCGGCTTGGCTACGCGGTGTTTGGACTTGTTGGTGAAGATCTTCGGGCTGAAGGCGTGATCGCACGACGGGCACACGGTATCGACCGGCATGCGCACATCCTGCGTGTGCGTGGTCATGTTCGCGAGCGTGAAGCGCATCGCATCGGCGCCGTGGCTGTGGATGATGTCCAGCGGATCCACGCCATTGCCCAATGACTTGCTCATCTTCTGGCCTTCGCCGTCCTGGATCATCGCGTGGATGAACACATCCTTGAACGGCAGGCAACCGCGGAAGTACACATTGAACATCACCATGCGGCTGACCCACAGCGTGATGATCTCGCGCGCCGTGCAGAGTGTGGAAGACGGGTTCCACGTCTGCAGCGCCGCGTTGCCGTCTTCGACCGGCCAGCCGAGTGTCGACATCGGCCAGAGGCCGGAGGAGAACCATGTGTCTAGGACATCGGGGTCTTGGATGAAGCCTTCGGCTTCGAGTTGTTCTATGGCTTCTTTTTCTTGATCTTCTGGGAGGTAGGGGAGGCAAACATAAAGTTCGGTTGTGTAATCATCCACATAAAATTGTCTAGTAAATGTGCCAAATGCTTTATTGGATGCGCTCCATGCTGTGCCATGTATATCTTGAATAATCGATTGGCCGAAGATGCCTTCTGCTTTTTGCTGTTCGATAAGCTCTTTGAAAACAGGCTCAATGTATGTTCTTTTAAGGTGCCACACCGGAATCCGATGTCCCCACCAAAGCTGTCGGCTGATGCACCAGTCGCGAATGTTTTCGTGCCAGGTCTGAAACGTCTTGGCATAGCGCGGCGGATAAAAGCGCAGTGCGCCATCTTTGTCGGCGAATGTTTTCTTGCTTTTGCGCCATTCGGGCGAGTCGCTTCCGGTGCTGCGCTGATCGGCCGTCATGGCATCGAGCGCGGCGCCGGCGAGTCGGTCGTCGGTCACCTTCACGTACCACTGGTCGGAGAGATACGGTTCGACCGGCACGTGCGAGCGATACGAATGCCCGACCGCGTGTTTGTATTCGCGTTTTTCGGCGAGCAGGCCGTGATCATCGAACCATTTCACGATGGCGTCGCGCGCCGCTTCGCGGCTCAGCCCCAGAAGGGGTGTGGGAATCGGTCTTGTCGCAATCGTCCCAGTCGAGCCAGCCGTGCTTTTCCGAGATCGAAGCATCGGGTGCCATCACGTTGATGGCTTTCAGATCGTGCCGTCGACCGATCTCCCAGTCGTTGGGATCGTGCGCGGGCGTGACTTTCAAAAAGCCGCTGGCAAAGCGTGCCTTGGCGTCTTCAGATTCGGCATTCGGAATCACGACGTAATCGTCACCGAGAATCGGAATGATTCGGCCGACGATCGGCAACTTCACTTTTTTGCCGATGAAAGAGGCGTTTTTTGGGTCTTTCGGATTCACGGCCACCGCCGTATCGCCGAGCATGGTTTCGGGGCGCGTGGTGGCGACGGTGGCGTATGCGCCGGTTTCTTTTCCGGCGTCGTCCACCACCGGGTACTTCATGTAATAGAAGAACCCGTCGACGTCGCGCATCTCCACTTCGTCATCGGCCAGCGCGGTTTGCGAAACCGGATCCCAGTTCACCAGGCGCTTGCCGCGATAAATCAGGCCGTCGGCGAAGAGCTTGAAGAATGCTTCGCGCACGGCAGCGGCGCAGGTGTCGTCCATGGTGAAGCGCTGGCGCTCCCAATCGCACGAACTGCCCATCGTCTTAAGCTGATGCGTGATGCGCGCTTCGTATTCGTCTTTCCAGGTCTGCACCTTCTCAAGAAACTGACCGCGCCCATCGCCGCCTTCGGCTTCGATCTTTTTGTAATCCTTGAGAGCGGGTTTGCCTTCGGCCTGCAGACGCTTGTCGACCACGGTTTGCGTGGCGATGCCTGCATGATCGGTGCCCGGCATCCACAGGGTGTTGTCGCCGAGCATGCGGTGCCAGCGCGTGAGGATGTCTTGCAGCGTGTTGTTCAGCGCGTGGCCCATGTGCAGCGCGGCGGTCACATTCGGCGGGGGGATGACGATCGCATAAGGCGTTTTGGTCGGATCGGGCTCGGCATGAAAGGCGTTGGCCTGTGCCCAGAGGGCATCGACTTCGGTCTGAACGGCCTGGGCGGCATAGGCCTTGTCGAGAGCTTCGGACATGATCGGCATCCATCTTCTGGAGCTGGGGTTGTAACAAAGCCGGGCATTGTAGCCGAAGGGGTTGGATCCTGATTCCGGGGCGGGCGGGCCACTTCGCGGAACGGTCGATTTACGCGAATCACCCCCTGATTTCCCGAATTGCGTAGTTTTTATTGTCCAGAGTCGGTCGGATACGGGTAATATTCCTGCGCAGAAGCTGATCGGTTTTTCGAATTCACGAAGCGAGCCCCGCGTATGTCTCACCCCGCCGTCCGCCGTGTGCAATCCGTCCTGATGACCCTGATGTTCTGTGGAGGTTGTGCGACTGTGCCTGCTCTGGCCGGGCCGGGTGTGCAACTCGAAAAGGACGGCGATCGTGCGATTGCGGTATCGGTCGACGGCAAGCCGTTCACGCAATACATCTTCAAGAACGATGCGAAGATCATCAAGCCGATCTGCTATCCGATCATCGGACCGACCGGCGCCGGCATGACGCGTAATTGGCCGATGAAAGAGGATGTGGCCGGCGAGGCCCACGATCATCCGCATCACACCGGTCTGTGGTTCACCCACATGCGCATGAACGGTGTGAGTTTCTGGCACGTCGGTGATGATGCAGGCCATACCGTGCACAAACGATTCGTCGAAATTAAAAGCGGCGCGGTGGGTTCGTTGACCGCCGAAAACGACTGGGTGGCACCCGACGGCAAAGTGACGCTGACCGACACGCGCACGCTGACCTTCGGCAAACTCGACGGCGATGCCCGTTACATCGATTACGACATCACGCTTCATGCCTCGCACGGCGATGTGGTGATCGGTGATAACAAAGACGGCGTGATGGGCATCCGCACGCATCCCAATCTGCGTTTGAAGAATGATCCGAAACGCGGCGTGACCACGGCCAACGGCCATGCGGTCAACAGCGAAGGGCAGCGCGATGGCGATCTCTGGGGCAAGCGCGCCAAGTGGCTGGATTACTGGGGCGATATTGACGGCAAGACCACGGGTATCGCGATCATGGATCATCCGTCGAATTTTCGTCACCCGACCTGGTGGCATGCCCGCGATTACGGTCTGATCTCGGCCAACGCTTTCGGCATCCACGATTTTGAAAAAGGCAAACCGGCAGGGACGGGCGATCACACACTCAAAGCAGGCGAAGATCTGCGATTCCGCTTTCGCTTCGTTTTCCATCATGGCGATGCAGAAGCGGCGAAAATCGGAGCGGTTTACGAGGCATGGGCCAAATAAGACATGGAAATTTTCATGGCGCGATACAGGATTGCATCTGCAGCGCGCCATAACGGTGATGAGGCATTGCGCCTCGCACGAACGCAACACTCAAACTGACTGGAGCTTTCACCGATGAATCATCTCACACGTCGACACTTCCTGGGCTCGACGGCGGTCACCGCCGGCGCGCTGGGGCTGGGATTGGGCGTCAATCGCCGCGTACTAGGCGCCAACAACGATATCCGCGTGGCAGTGGTGGGTGTGCGGGCTCGCGGCGGCACGCATATCGATTGGGCCGAAGGGGTCGACGGCGTGCGTGTGGTGGCTTTGTGCGACGTCGATGCCGGCGATCTGGCCAAACGCGTGAAGTACACCGAAGACAAATACAACCACAAGGTGGATTCGCTGAAGGATTTCCGTGAGGTACTCGACCGCAAAGACATTGATGCGGTTTCGATTGCCACTCCGAATCACCTTCATTCGCTGATTGCCATCTGGGCGATGCAGGCGGGCAAGGACGTGTACGTCGAGAAGCCGGTTTCGCACAACGTGTGGGAAGGTCGTCAGGTCGTCAATTATGCCCGCAAGCTGGGCAAGATCTGCCAGACCGGCACGCAGAGCCGGTCGAATCCCGGCACACAGCAGATTCGCGAATTCATTCAGAGTGGTGCGCTCGGCAAGATCAAGTATGCCGTGGGCACCTGCTACAAGCAGCGTATGGCGATCGGCAAGCTCGACAAGCCCCTGCAGATTGATGCCAATAACCTTGATTACGACCTGTGGTGCGGCCCGCGCCCGAAGGTCGATCTGTATCGTCCACGTCTGCACTACGATTGGCACTGGGATTCCAACACCGGCAACGGCGATCTGGGCAACCAAGGCATCCACCAGATGGACTTGGCCCGCTGGTTCATGGGTTATGAAAAGCTTTCACCGCGCGTGATGAGTGTCGGCGGCCGACTCGGCTACGACGATGCGGGCAACACGCCCAATACGCAGTTCATCGTTCATGATTATGCCGAAGCGCCGCTGATTTTCGAAGTGCGCGGTCTGCCCAAGAGCGAAGAGGCGCTCAAATCCGGCAAGTGGAACGAAGGTGATATGGACTCGGACCAGCGCGCCGACATGAAGGATCTCAAGAAGCCGGCGAATAACGGGCCGCGCATCGGCGTGATTGTCTTCTGCGAAAATGGTTATGTGTCGAACGGCAGCTACCACTCCGGTCGTGCCTATGACTACAAAGGCAATCTGATCAAGGCATTCAGCGGGGGTGGCGATCACTACGAAAACTTCGCCAAGGCCGTCCGCGCACGCGATCACAAATTGCTCAATGCCGACATCGAGCAGGGTCACCTCTCCAGTGCGTTGTGCCACACGGGCAACATTTCTCACCAGCTCGGCAAGACGATGGCCAAGGGCCAGATTCTCGAACAGATCAAGGGCCATGCCCCGGCCGAAGACAGTCTGGCGCGCATGGGCGAACACCTGGGCAAGATGGGCATCTCCATCGACGATCCCAAACTCACCGTCGGCCCGTGGCTCGAGATGGATCCCAACACCGAGCGATTCACCAACAACGACGCGGCAAACAAACTGCTCAAGGGCAGCTACCGCAGTCCGTTCGTGATTGATGAACTGGCCTGATTGATCGAGATCAACCGCTTAAGTGTTTCACAAGACCCTGGCCACTTGGCCAGGGTCTTTTTTTGTGGCATTCATCGTGCGTCGGGAGATGCAGATGTCAGATGAGTCTGTTTATTTTACGCCGCTCTTTGCATGATATGATTTACAAAATCGGGACAGCATGCACCTTATGGTGACGGAGGACCGCGCCCTCTATGCATTACGCTTACACTTTTGATTTCGGCCCGAAGCCCAGTGTGCTTTGGGATGCATGGTTTATGCGGGTGTTTCGACCGGTCATTGCACTTTTCGGGCTGATGTTGTGCATTGGCTTTGTGGCCGATCTCGGTGTGTGGCGTTTTGTATTGCCGGCCATCGCCGGTGGAGCGATTGCTTTATTCGCGGGTGTCTGGTGGCTGCGCCGACGTATCGCAAAGCAGCGCATCGGTCGTCTATCGAATACCGTGTTTGAATACGTGATCGATGATGAGGGAATTCATTTCAAAAATGAAATGGCGTCAGGTCTTTTGAAGTGGGGCTTTCGTGGAAAAATCGTGGCCTTTCGGGATTTTTATTTGCTTCAAAGTTCGGAGCTGGGTGTGATTCCCTTGCCGCGGGATCTGCCCGACGAAGTGAGGGTTTTTCTGAAGCAGAAGCTCAGCCCCTCTTCGGGAAATTGATGGGGACCGCAATCCGGTGCCGGTGCGTGGAGAAAACGAGGCAAGAGATTCTTTTGGATCGGGCCCGGGAATCGCCCGTCCGGTGCTTATAATTCACGAATGACTCCGCCAAAGGGCGATGTCTTCTGAAGGTTGGCAGATGCATACATAAGGATGGACCAGATGATGGCACGTTGGATCACAGGGTCGATTGTTTTGATGGGATTGATGATTTCGGGATGCGCGTCGGACGTGGCGTGGCCCGTGCCACGCATACCACGTCGAGCCTGTCGAGTACGCGTGAGACGTTTGTCGCTGGTGCCGGAGCGATCGATGCCATGCTTGAAGCGATGAAAGAATTGCGCGATCAAGCTGCCCAGGATCCGACAGAGGCGTATAAAAAAATGGCAAGTTCAATTGATACGTCTCAATGCCGCGCACGCCAAATGAATTCAAAAGCTGTTTCGTTGCGTGAACAGGCACGTCAGTACGAACTGGCTTGGCAGCAAGAGTTGAGTACGATCGAGAGCCCGGAGGTGCGCAAGATCTCTGAAGAACGTCAGGCGGCTGCGGCAATGCGATTTGTCCGGATCAACGCCGCCAACAAGACGGTCGAAGAATTGATCGGTCCTTATCTGGTGCGTCTCAAAGATCTTCGGATTGCTTTGGGCAACGATCTGAATGCCGGCGGCATCGGCGCTCTCGGGCCGATCATGTCGAAGGTGGATACTGAATCAGAACTCCTCAAAAGTCGTGTGGCTGCTGCGATTCAGGAAATGACCAGCGCCGAAGCCGTGCTTGCACCAAATCAGGGCAATGAATCCCCAGAGTCTTCTGGAAGCGAATATCGTCAGGGAAACTGGCGGTATTCCGTCGGTGTGACACCCGTGGTGGAGCGAAATGCACGGGTAAAAGCACTGTGGTCACAAAAGCCGCATGCGTGGGCGATATCTGCGATGGACTGATCCGTTTCGCAGAGCATGCGCGAGGCCGCCGCAATACGCGTCTTGGTGATGAACTGGGTCGGCGTGAGACCGAACAGGCGTTTGGTCAGACGCGAGACACGCATGGTCGACAGTTTTGATCGTTTGGCCAGCCGAGAGGCCGTTCTCATTTCCTTCAATCAAACGTCATTTTTCTGAATCCATGCCAGACATTGAGCGGCATGGGTGATGGCGGCCAGATGGCCGGCACCCGGAATGATATGGGCATGCGCAGGCATGGAATGATCAGATCTTTTTCACCATGAATGCGGATTACGGTTTCAGGCGGCAAGTCGGCACCAGGCCATGTCGTGAGTGCCTGGCACATGGCTCTGAGAAACCGCGATCGTTCGTCATCACGCCGCCGAGCGTCTCAACGCCCAGCGAAAGTTGACGCTCTTGTTGGGCTCCTTGCCGAAGACGTCCTTGCAAAGGCGCTGCACAGCTGGGATGCGCGTCGAGCCGCCAACGAGAATGACTTCGTCGATCTTCGATGGATCGAGCTTGGCGTCCTTGATGGCCGACTCGCACGGACCCTTCAGGCGCGGCAGCAACTCACCCGACGATCGACTCAAAGCGCGACCGCGTAATCGTCACCTGCAGGTGCTTCGGGCCGCTTGCGTCAGCCGTGATGAACGGCAGGTTGACGGTTGTCTCTTGCGCAGTCGAGAGTTCGCACTTCGCCTTCTCCGCTGCCTCCTTCAGACGCTGGAGCGCCATCGGATCGTTGCGGATGTCGATGCCTTCCGTCTTGCGGAACTCGTCTGCGATGTGGTTGATCAGCAACTGGTCGAAGTCGTCGCCGCCCAGGTGGGTGTCACCGTTCGTCGAGAGAACTTCGAAGACACCATCGCCGACATCCAGAATGGAAATGTCGAACGTGCCGCCGCCAAGGTCGAAGACCGCGATCTTCTCGTTCTTCTTCTTATCGAGCCCATACGCCAGCGCCGCCGCCGTCGGCTCGTTGATGATGCGCTCAACCTTCAAGCCGGCGATCTCGCCCGCGTCCTTCGTCGCCTGACGCTGCGCGTCGTTGAAGTATGCGGGCACCGTGATCACGGCCTTCTCGACCGTCTCACCAAGATACGACTCGGCGACCTGCTTGAGCTCGGCGAGAATCATCCCGCTGATCTCCTGCGGCGTGTACGTCTTGTCGCGCACCTTCACTTTGACGAGCTCGTCGGCGGCGCCGACAACCTCGTAAGGCACGATCTTTTCTTCAGAATGCACTTCGCTGTGGCGCCGACCCATGAACCGCTTGATTGAATACACGGTGTTCTTTGGGTTCGTCACCTGTTGGTGCCGGGCCGGCTGACCGACGAGCTTCTCGCCCTTGTCAGTAAAAGCGACAACCGACGGGGTCGTTCGCATGCCTTGGGCGTTCACCAACACCTTGGGGCTCCCGCCCTCCATCACCGCGACAACCGAGTTCGTTGTCCCGAGGTCAATTCCAATGATTTTCGACATGTCCTGTCGCTCCAATTCGAGGTTTCGTGGGTGCTCGAAGTCGCACCCGCACCGGTGCAGAGTCGCAACCTTGGCGCCACTCAACGAACCCCCCTCACAACCTCAAAAACCGCCGTTGAGAGGACGGGAAACCCTTTTTCATCCGCCCGATCCTGGCTCGCTACTATGCCACCGCTGCCAGATCGGCAGACAAGACCGTCCGGAAATCGGAAACCAACAATCTTCACGGAATAGGAACGCCCCCGCAGGATGCTGGTATCCCTACAGGGTACTGGGCGAGGAACGCGAGTCTCGTTCAGTCCGTTCCGGGATCGCACACAGGCCAGAGGATTCTGGCCGCATT
>CALOAZ010000048.1:0-15530 GCA_942491355.1 uncultured Phycisphaeraceae bacterium | reverse complement strand
CCGCTAGTTCGACGCTGTAACCGGTCGGCACCTGAATCGGCGCAGGCTCGGCCACCGCAGGCCACGCGGCGGCAAGAAGCAAAATGGCAGTCAAGCGTAATGTCATGGCGAAATCGTAGGTCGGTACGCCGCGCGCCCACATGCGGCTTCGCGCACGATCCGTGCGGATCAGCGTACCGCATGGCTTGGATGGTTGTCTGTCGTGGAAGACGTGATGATGCCAGTGGACAGATCAGGATTTTTCGGCTTCGTGGCTCAATAAGGCTTGGCAACGTAGCATGGTACTCACACAGCTGTCCCCCCAATTGGAGTGACGCCATGGCCGACATCGAATCTTTCAAGAAGTGGTATCCGTCGTATTTCAATGCCATGCGCGCTGCCGATCAGGATGTCCTGCGCCGCACGCTGCCCGAGAGCATTGCCGATGATCATTTTGAGTTTCTGCTTCAGATGTTTCAGGGCATGACCGAAGGTCTCACGGCCGAAGACGGTGAAGTCACCGACAAGGGCGATCACATCAACGTGTACTACGTGATCCAGGAAGAGGATGGCGTCACCGAGCTCGACCGGCCCTTCTATTTTCACGAAGGTCAGTGGGTGGGCTACGATCCGGCCAATCCGGAAATCTGAGCGAAAAGAAGCGGCAGCCCCGGTCTCACACCAGCGGGATCAGCCACGCGCCGAGCATCGTGGCGATCAAACCCACCAGGCCCATCAGCGTCATCATCGCGCTGGCGGTCTTGAGTGTTTCGGCTTCGGTGAAGCCGCTCATCTTTGAGATGATCCAGAAGCCTGAATCGTTCATCCATGGAATGGGTTTTGATCCGCAGCCGATGGCCAGTGCGAGCCACAGGGGATGAAAGCCCCGGTCAGATTCGTGTGAAGTGATTCACAGCGGTTTCTTTTGCGCCACGGCTTTGGCGAAGCGAAAGATTTCCGATTTAAAATGCTCGGACCGTAAAACCTTGGACGGGTTGGCCGGAAAGGTACTGTCGCCCGTCGGCAGATCGGCGCCGCGGGTGAGCTTCAGGGTGCCTGCCGGATCCTTCCAGGCGAGAAACACGTCGACTTGCGGACCCGATTCGGCTTTGCGTTCCAGATAGAAGGCGGCGTGCGTGCCGAAGTCGATCGTGTAGATCAGATGGATCGGATCGTTGCCGAAATGATCCTGAAGATCCTTCCGTGTGGTTTTGGCGTCTTCATTCGCTGAGAAGAATTCACGCCATTGTGCGGCATCCGGATCGGCCCAGAGTTTGAACCAGGCGTCGACGTTGCCGGTGCGATAGGCCGCGACCGTTTGCGCGGCAAGCCGGACGACCGGATTCTGATCCGGCTGGCCCGCGCCGAGATTTTTGTAGTGAACAACGCCGTCGAGCAGAAGCGTGACGTTTCGGGCGCGATCCGGCGCGGCGGGCATCGCGAGCGGGATTTCAATGCGGTGGGCGTATTTGTGATTGGTGACGCCGGCTTTGTGGTGGATCAGGTTGATGCCGTGCTGGGCGATCACGTCTTCTTCGGCAGGGCCGATGGGCATCTGGGTGGTCAGCCGCCAGGTTTCACCGATGCGCTCGACGATATAGATCCAGCCCGGCAGAGGCAGCGCGTCGGACTGACCGGGTTTTGGTGCGAACAGGCAGGTGATGTAGGCGCGGGCACCCGCGTCGGTGCGCTGGATGAAGTGGATGGCAGCGGCATGGGTGGTGATGAGCTTCCCGTTTTTCTGCATGCGTTCGATCTGCTCGACCGGTTCGTCGGACTTGAACAGATCGGCGAATGCGGCGGGGTTCGGCTTGCCGTTTGCGACCGCATCGAAGTAGAGGGCCAGCGGTTTTTCCGGGCCCTGCAGTCCCGGCGTGTCGCGCACGTCCTGATACGACAGGTCGGCCCGGTACATCCGGGAGTGCACGGCGACACCGATGGCGGCGATGCCGTCACCGGTCGCCTGAAACCACGGGTAGGTGTCTTCGCGCGCCGCGAAGGAATCTTCGGCTCCGAGCGCGGGCATCGCGGTCGCCCATGCGGCGATGAAAATTAGTGGCGCGACACACGATATGAACGTGCGATGCATCCACGGGCGGATGATGTATTGAATGCGATCAGTCACAGTTACCCTTCCAGATCGTATACGGGGGAAATCCGGGAATGTTCACTTTCTGGCCGCCGACCACGGGGATGGAATCGGGAATGGTGTACTCGATTTTATCCACTTGAATGGTGATGGGGCCGGCGCAGATGCTGCCGTCAAAAACAGGTGAGCCACAGGAATCGACCGCGAAGTCTCCCTTGACGGTGGATTTGGCCAGTCCTGGCGAGAAGTCGAATGCGCCGAGATTGAATTTTTTGTACGGCTTGCCCGTGATCGGGTTCAACAGTTCGAGATCGAGGCCGCCGAACTTGATGCCCGGGTCGGCCGTGAGTTCGCCTTCGACATCGCCCGATGCATTGACGCACAGATCGCTCTCGCCGCAGTCCTTCTGGACCTCGCCCTTGATCGGCGCGGTGGTGTCCAGTTTCACGTTCAGGCCGACCTGGACCTTGCCGCTCTTCAGGGTGAATACGGCGGTTTCGACGTTGATGACGTACGGGTTGTCGTCCTTCTTTTTCTTGAGGTCCTTGGCATTGATCGTAAAGACGGCCTTGCCGCCGATGTCGGCATGGGCATAGCCGTTCTTCTCGCCGTCGCAGCAGTCGCAGAGCTGACCTTTGGCCGTCAGATCATCAAGACTGACCTTGGGGCGGGGTATCAGATCGAGCGGGTCCCAGGTTTCTTTGATCTCGTCGATTTTGTTGAGGACTTTGCGAGCCTCGGCGATGAAGTCCTTGTCTTTGCAGTTCTTGGTGCAGTTGATCGTGACTTCGCCGGTCCACGTGGGCGGCGTGCCCTTGCCGCCGGGGCAGAGCAGAAGGCCTTCGAACTTGCCGGTGTGCGTGCCGGCGAAGTTTGCAGGGATGGTGGCGGTGAAAGTGTGCGATTTGGCTTTGCCGCCGCCGCCCTGCCAGAGGCCGTTTTTGGACTGGCCGGTGATTTCACAGGGATCTTCGGCGACCACCTTGAAGGTGAGTTTGTCGCCGGGTTTGACATCTCCGAAGCTGAGCTTGAAGGAGAGTTTGTTGGGACCGACCGTCATGGTCGGTGTACCGGCGGGGATCACGGCGTAGGCGTTCTGGCCGGAGGGCCAATACATCGTTCCCGTCATCAGAACGAGAGATCCTAGAACGACGAGTAGATTGATGATGCGGGTCACGGCAGGTTCCTTTCCCGGACGATGTCGGCAAGGTAATGGTCGGCGCCGGTGGCCATCCAGGTACCCGGCGCGGCTTCTTTGAGCTCGAGAAAAGCTTCGCGAGCTTCGGAGTATTTCTGGCGGGTGTAGTAGTTTTCGCCGATTCGAAGCAGGGCCGTCAGGCCGTCGCCTTTGCGGCCCAGTCGTTCGTACACCGACTGAAACAGATCGATCTTCTTTTCGAGAACGATAACGTGATCGGCCATCATCAGTGTGGCGCGCGGCCAGGTCGGCGTATTGAAGAATTCCTTTTCGAACCGCTTGAGCTTCTGGATCGCTTCGGCGTCCCGGCTCTCCATCGACAGGCACATGGCCGTGGCGTATTCGATGTACGCGCGTTCGTGCATCGACATGGCGTCGTGGTGTTTGCGGGCGAAGCGATGGTAGGCCGCGAGGGCATCGCCCCAGCGTTCAGTCTCAAGCAGGATTTCGGCCAGGACCAGTTCGATGCGCCTTTCGGGTGGGAACAACTTCAATTCGTTTTTCGTCGCGTAGAGTCTGCCTGACCGGTAGCCGTCGCGCAAACGCAGGAAGTTGCTGGGCAATCCCGCCCGCGTGAGCTTGTGGTCGTCGGGATCGAGTTCATTGATGATTTCGATGTCGTCGACGGCCTGTTTGGTGTTGTCGGTCAGAAAATGACACAGCGAGCGGCGCACCTGCGCGGTCATGCGCGATAAGGCAGATACCACTCGGAGGTTTTGCGATTGAAGATCGCGCCGGGTTTGGGTTTCTGCCAATTGAGATTGTTCCAGCCGCTGTAGGCTTTCATTTCGGCGGGGGGAGCGGTGACGCGCGCCGCCTGGCCGGGAACCTGAAAACGCGCCAATTCGTGATCGGATTTTTGGATCGACTGGCACCATTCGATGGCTTGGGTGTAATAGCGCGTCGCGGTCTTGGGGGCGTGGCTTTCCTGGAGAGCGATGTCGCCCAGCAGCGTGTAGGCTTCGGCGGTGTAAAGACGAAACGGGTTGTTTCTGGTGTAGCGCACCAGCCCCGGGACGGCTTCGTCGGATCGCCTTGCGCCGTGGAGACTGTGGAGGCGGTAGATCGTCGAGGCCTCGACGTAAACTTCGCTGATCGGGAGTTTCAGAAGGCTTTCGGGGTTGAAAGGCCGCTCTTTGAGCAGGTCGGCGACCGTGAATTGTGAATGCCGGTTCTTGCGGCTCAGTTCGATCAACTGATCGTAAAGGTCGATCGCCTGATCGTGGCGGCCGGCATAACGAGCCTTTTGGGCGCCCTCGTAGATGGCGTAACCCAGTCCGTAGCGCATGACCGCGAGGATCATTTCGATTTCATCACGTTTGCGGATCAGGCGATCGCGATGTCCCGAGGCGATGTCGATCGGCAGTTCATCGCGAAAGTCGTATGCATGTCGCGTTGATGCCTGTTCGGCTTTGGGCATATCGTCGAGCGAAAGGATGGCGAAACGAATCCAGTCGTAGGCTCGATCAAAATCATTGATGCCGAGATAGGTGTCGCTCATGCCTTCGGCGGCCAAGACGCGGGGCAGAGCATGGCTGGTTTGGCCGACATGGTTGTAACACTCAAGCGCCTTCGGAGCTTGAGCGGGGCCGAAGGCTGCGAAGGCTTCGGCGGCCGCAAGTTGACAGCTGAAGGACCGGCGCTTGAGGGTTTCGAAATCGGGCAGAGCATCGCGTTGCTTTTCGGCAAGATCCGATTTGTTCTGCTGCAAATGAATCCTGATCGAAAGCGATGCGGCAAAGAGTCCAGCTTCACCGTTTGCGGCGGCGGCTCCTTCGAGCGTTTCGAGGTGTCTGGCGATGTGGGCGGCCTGTTTTGCGTCGCCGGTCATCAGCGCGACGACACCGCTGTGGTAATAGTGCGCGGCTTCGGCCTGATGCTCGGTCACCGTCGGGTCTTTGAGCAGCGGACTGGATGCGGTGCCCTGGGCCGTTTGCGGCGCGGTGCGCGGCGGCGACGGCTCGGTGCCTTGCGGGGCGATCTTGGGCGGCGGTGTCAGCGCATGGCGGTCGGCGGTTCGACTGTTTTGGGCCTCTTGCTGAGCGAGTCGGCGCAGGGCACCTGGAACATCGAAGATGTCGGCATCGGCGCGATGAGGGAACGGCGCAAGGCAGGCGAAACCGAGTGTGAGTAGGCGAACGAATTGTGTAAGGCGGTGGCTCATGACCGTGCGCAGGGCGGCACCGCGTCGGCAGTTCACCCCGTCTTCCGTGTTGTGGGCTTTTCCCCGGACTTTTGAGGATCGGCAGGAAGGCAGAGGGTAGCGAACGGGTTCAGGCCGTCAAATTCCGAAATAGATCTTTGCCGATTGCTATCGCTCACACCAGCGGGATCAGCCACGCGCCGAGCATCGTGGCGATCAAACCCACCAGGCCCATCAGCGTCATCATCGCGCTGGCGGTCTTGAGTGTTTCGGCTTCGGTGAAGCCGCTCATCTTCGAGATGATCCAGAAGCCCGAATCGTTCATCCACGGAATGGGTTTGGATCCGCAGCCGATGGCCAGTGCGAGCCACAGCGGATGAAAGCCCAGGTCGCCGCCGGTGGCGACGGGGCCGACGATGCCGACGGTGGTGATCATCGCGACGGTGGCAGAGCCTTGCGCGATGCGCACCAGCGCGGTCAGAAAAAACGCGATGGGCAGCCAGAGCAGGGCCGAGCCTGAATCGGGCACCAACGATCCCACGGCCGAGGCGATGCCGGTCTGGCGCAACACTTGACCGAAGGCACCACCGGCCGAAGTGATCAAAATGATCACACCGCCACTCGAAAGCGCCGTGGCAGCGGCGGTGCTCAAGGCGCTTGAACCGGTGCGCCAGACCAGCAAGACGAGCGCGACCACGGCGGCGAGAATCAGCGCCAGGTTTTTATCGCTGAGCGCCAGAAGCGTGGGCAGCCACGCCGGTTTTTGCGCTGCGCCTGCATACAGCATCTGCATCGCCGTGCCCCCGGCGATCAGACCGACGGGAATCACGATCGGCAACACCGAGGCCCACAGCGGCGGCAGCGTTTTGATGTCGCGCGTGGCCATGCGGCGCAGTTCGTCTTCGTTCAGATCGGCCGAGGCGCGCAGCGGGATATTCCATTTTTTGTCGGCCCACAGGGCATAGAGATAACCGAACGTCACAGTGATCAGGCCCACGCCGATGCCGCCGAGCATCATCAGGCCGACATCGACGCCCAGTTCGCCGGCGACGAACAGCGGGCCGGGCGTGGGGGGCACCAGTGAGTGCGCCATGGTGGCGCCGGCCACGATCGTCAGCACGTAGAGAACGTAATTCTTTCCTGTCTTGAGGCGCATGGCTTTGCCCAGCGGCAGCAATAGATAAAACACCGTGTCGAAAAACACGGGCACGCCCACGACGAAGCCGCTGCCCAGAAATGCCAGTGAGATGCGTTTCTCGCCGAACAGATTGCGTGCCGCCACCACGATGCGCTCGGCCGCGCCGCTGTCGAGCAGGCACTTGCCGATGATGGCGGCCATCGCGATGAGGATGCCGATCTTCATCGCGGTATCACCGAAGCCTTCGGCTAGGCGTGAACCGATGCCTTGGCGCGCGGCTTTGAATGCGGCGTCGTAATGCGTTTGATGGATCAGTTGATCGCCGGTTTGTGCCGATGGCCCATTGACGATTTCGACGCGTTTGGTTTTCGGTCGATCAGGCGATGGATCGCGAGCTTCGACGCGCACGGCCATCGGATCAGCGCCCGGGCGCAGCAACATGTTTTGTCCGGCGATGACCGACTGGCCTTTGCCGGGCTTGAGCGAAATCAGTGCGCTATCGACGGCGACGATGTCCACCGCCGAATCGTCGATGGCCTGCTGACGGATCTGCGGTTCGCTGGTCAGAGCGGCCACCATCAGAGCGCCGAAGATCAGTGCGAGAAAGGCGTGCAGTCGCAGGGCGAGCACGCCGCCGATGACCACCGCCATGCCGATGAGCAGAATCCAGATCGGGTTCATTCGGCAGGCCTCGGCAATGGGGGAAATCGGGTTCGGCTTCGGTTGCCCGCAGGGGGTCCGGCCGTACAATATGCCCCCCGCTCGTGAGCCACGCAAATGAACCATTCAGGGGCCAAAAAACGCAAGCGTCCCGAAGACCTGCGATCGGCTCGCTACTTTGCGCCCGACGACCAGCGATCGTTCGGCCATCGCTCACGGGCCAAGCAGATGGGTTTCAGCCGCGATGATTTCGCGAACAAGCCCGTCATCGCCATTTTGAACACGTGGTCCGACATGACCACCTGCCACACGCACTTTCGCGACCGGGCCGAACAGGTCAAACGCGGGGTCTGGCAGGCGGGGGGCTTTCCGCTCGAAGTGCCGGTGATGTCGTTGAGCGAATCGTTCCTCAAGCCGACCTCCATGATGTATCGCAACCTGCTGGCGATGGAGGCCGAAGAAGTGCTTCGGGCCCATCCGGTCGACGGCGTGGTCCTTATGGGCGGCTGCGACAAAACCGTGCCCGCGCTGATTCTCGGCGCGATCAGCGCCAATCTGCCTTCGATCTTTTTGCCCGCCGGCCCGATGCTCAAGGCCTCGTGGCGCGGCGAAGCCATCGGCAGCGGTTCGGATATGTGGAAGTATTGGGCCGAGCGCGCGCCGGCAATCTGTGCGACGATGCCTGGAACGAAATCGAAGACGCGATCGCACCCTCGGCCGGTCACTGCATGACGATGGGCACGGCCTCGACGATGACGTCGATTGCTGAAACACTCGGACTGTGTCTGAGCGGGTCGGCCTCGATCCCCGCGCCGACTTCGGCACACGAGCGCATGGCATCGCAGTGCGGTCGGCGCATTGTCGAGATGGTGTGGGAAGATCTGAAGATCGGCGATCTGCTCACGACCGATTCATTCGATAACGCCATCACGGTCGACATGGCCATCGGTGGATCGACCAATGCCATCGTGCATCTGGTGGCGATGGCGCGCCGCGCGGGTGTGAATCTCACGCTCGATCGATTTGATGCGATTTCAAAAACCACGCCGGTGATTGCAAATCTCAAGCCGTCGGGCAAACACCTGATGGTTGATTTTTACGAAGCCGGTGGATTGCGAGCCTTGCTGGAGCGCATCCGGCCGATGCTGAAAACCGATTGCATGACGGTCGATGGCCGCACGCTGGGTGACTGCATCGCCGGCGCTGAAGTACACGACAATGATGTGATTCTGCCGCTGGATCAACCGATGATTGCCGCTGGCGGCACATGCGTGCTCAAAGGTTCGCTCGCGCCCGACGGCGCGGTGATCAAACGTTCGGCAGCCAGCGAGCATCTGCTCAAGCACACCGGTCCTGCGGTGGTGTTCGAAGATTACAACGACATGGCGGCGCGCCTGGATGATCCGAATCTGCCGGTGACGGCTGATTCGGTCTTGATTCTGCGTTCGGCCGGACCGATCGGCGCACCGGGTTTTCCGGAGTGGGGCATGTTGCCGCTGCCTAAAAAGCTTCTGGAGCAGGGCGTGCGCGACATGGTGCGCATCTCCGATGCGCGCATGAGCGGCACCAGCTACGGCACCTGCGTGCTGCATGTGAGTCCTGAATCGGCTGTGGGCGGTCCGTTGGCTCTGGTTCAGGATGGCGATCTGATCGAACTGGATGTCGAAGCCCGCCGCATCGATCTGAAGATCGATGCGAAGGCTTTGGAAAAGCGCCGCGCCGCGTGGAAGGCCCCCGAGCCGCGCTACCCGCGCGGTTACGGTCGATTGTTCAGCGAACAGGTCACGCAGGCGCAAGACGGTTGCGACTTCGTGTTTTTGCATCGTGAAGGCGAACCCATCGCCGACCCGGAAATTCATTAAGAGGATCTTTCGATGTACACCGGTTCCATCACGCCCGAACTGATTCACGGCTCTGTGATCGCTGTGCCGCCGTTGGCGCGTCATGCCGACTTGTCACTCAATCGCGACGCGAACGCCGCGCTGGTGAAGCATATCGAAGCCGGTGGCGTGAACACGCTGCTGTATGGCGGCAATGCGAATTTCTACAACGTGTCGATCGCTGAATACGACGGCTTGCTCAAGATGCTTTCAGAGATCGCAGCCCCTGATACGTGGATCATTCCTGCCGCAGGGCCTGCGTACGGCACGATGCTGGATCAGGCTGCGATTCTCAAGAACCATGCTTTTCCCACGGCGATGCTGTTGCCGCCGGCATTCGCATTCACGCCTGAAGGTGTCGAAGCGGGGTTTCGCGCTTTTGTGAAAGCCTACGGCAAGCCGTCGGTGCTCTACATCAAGAACACCGGCGTGATCGAAGTGGATCAGGTCAAACGTTTGTTCGACGAAGGTCTGGTGTCGTGGATCAAATACGCGATTGTGCGCGAGAATCCGGCGCAGGATGATTATCTCAAGAAATTGGTCGATGCGGTCGATCCGCAATACATCGTCAGCGGCATCGGCGAGCAGCCTGCGATCATTCATCTGCGCGATTTCGGCGTAGGAGGATTCACCGCAGGCTGCGTCTGCGTGGGGCCTCAGCCGTCGGCCGATCTGCTCAAAGCCATCGACGCGAAGAACTGGGATGAGGCCGAACGTTTGCTTGAATTGTTTCTCCCGTTGGAGGATCTGCGCAACGCGATCAGTCCGATTCGCGTGCTGCATGATGCCGTCACGCTGGCGGGCATTGCCGATACGGGACCGATTCTGCCGCTGCTTTCGAATCTCAGCGGGGATCAGCGCGGCGCTGTGGAGAAAGCCGCGAAGGCTTTGCTGGCGATCAATGCTTCAGGAGTATGCAAGTGATGTGGTTGTACAAGACGCCTGAAGGTCCGATGGTGCGCAGCGGCGAAACCTGGCATGCCGTCGCCGAAAAAGACTGGGATGCGCTGATCAACAAAGATCAGTTGCTGGCTTGTCTGGCTGAGGCCGCGAAAGGCCCTGCGGTGGCGGCGCCGAAAAAGTTGCTGGCGCCGATCGGTTCGCAGGAAGTCTGGGCCGCAGGTGTGACCTACTTTAGAAGTCGCACCGCACGCATGGAAGAATCGAAGGATGCCGGCGGCGCCGATTTTTACGACAAGGTCTATCACGCCGATCGGCCGGAACTGTTTTTCAAAGCCACTGCGCAGCGCGTGGTCGGCGACGGCGGATCGATGCATCTGCGCGGCGATTCGAAGTGGATCGTGCCCGAACCCGAACTCACGCTGGTGATCAATGCCGCAGGCAAGATCGTGGGCTATACCGTCGGCAATGATCTGTCGTGCCGCGATATCGAAGGAGAAAATCCGCTCTATCTGCCGCAGGCCAAAGTGTTCGATCGCTGCGCGGGTGTGGGGCCGGGTATCTATGTCACCGACCAGCCGTTGCCCGACAGCACCGAAATTCGCTGCGTGATCGAGCGCGGCGGCAAGACGGTGTTCGAGGGCGCGACGGCGATCGATCAACTCAAGAAAAAACCGCCGCAACTGGTTTCGTATTTGTATCGCGACAGTGTGTTTGCGACCGGGGCATTGTTGATGACCGGCACGGGTGTCGTGCCGCCGGATGATTTTTGTCTGATCGCAGGCGATGTGGTGCGCATCACCATCGAGCCGATCGGTACGCTGAATAATCCGATGGACTGATGAGAGCCGATCCCAAAACTCTGCTGGCTTCGATCGGCGCCAAAGGCTGCCTGGCGGCGTCGGTCTCCATCGCCAACCCGCTGCGGGGTTGGCTGCTTCGACCTCCTTGCCAGTCAGCCTTTGGCACCGATCTCGGGCCGACGCAGCGTTTTGGGCTAGACTCTCCGGTCTTGAAAGCAGCCTTTTGTGAAGAGTGATTGAGTAAGACCGCATCTTGGGAGCAGACGCACGATGACTACCGCCACCGTTGAACTCACAGGCAAGCACTGGATCGCCGGCAAAGCCGCGGCCGAAGGGCCCGCCGTGTTTGCGGCCGCCAATCCCGCCACGGGCGAAAAACTGGAACCGCGCTATCCCGAAGCGACGGCTTCGGAAATCGATCGCGCCCTGAAGGCCGCTCAAGAAGTTTTCAATGCGTATCGCGCGATGGGTGCCGACAAGCATGCCGAATTGCTCGACGCGATCGCCGATGCCATCGAAGCATTGGGCGAGCCGTTGCTGGAACGGGCGCATGCCGAGACCGGTCTGCCGATGCCGCGTCTGACCGGTGAACGCGGTCGCACCACGGGGCAAACACGTTTGTTCGCCAAAATGGTGCGCGAAGGCTCGTGGGTGCGCGCCCGCATCGATCATGCAGAACCCGACCGAGCGCCGCTGCCGAAGCCCGATGTGCGCCAGATGCTGGCGCCGATCGGTCCGGTGGTGTGCTTTGGTGCGAGCAACTTTCCGCTGGCCATCGGCGTGGTGGGGACCGATACGATCAGCGCGCTGGCCGCAGGATGTCCGGTGGTGGTTAAGAGTCATCCGGCGCATCCGGGCACGTGCGAAATGCTGGCCCAGGCCGTTTATGCCGCATGCGAAAAAACCGGTGTGCCCAAGGCGGTGTTTTCACTCGTGCATGGTGCCGGTCACGAATCGGGTTTGGCGCTGGTGCGCCATCCGTTGACGCAGGCGGTCGCGTTCACGGGATCGTTGAAAGGTGGCCGTGCGCTGTTCGATGCTGCCGCAGCTCGACCGAATCCGATTCCGGTCTATGCCGAGATGGGCAGTTCGAATCCGGTCTTTCTGTTGCCGGGCGCGCTCAAGGAGCGTGCGGCAGCCATCGCGGCCGGCTACGTCGGTTCGGTCACATTGGGCGTGGGGCAGTTCTGCACCAATCCCGGTGTGGTCCTCGGCATCGAAGGCGATGATCTGAAAACCTTCCGCGAAGCAGCCGGCAAGGCTGCTTCTGATATTGCACCTGCGACGATGTTGCACGCAGGCATCTGCTCGGCATTCGATGCCGGCGCATCGAAGATTGCTGCGACAAAAGGTGTGGATGTGGTGGGGCGTTCGGCGCAACAGGCCGATGCCGCCAAGGCGCAGGCTGCGTGTCAGATCTATACGGCTGACATCGCCACGTTCGAATCGAATAACCATCTGGCTGAAGAAGTCTTCGGGCCGACTTCGGTCGTGGTGCGATGCGGGTCGAAGAAAGACTTGCTGCGCGTGGCTGCGAACCTCGAAGGTCATCTCACCGCAACGATTCACGGCACGGAAAAGGATCTCGCCGAGCATGCTGATTTGGTGGCGCTGCTGGAGAACAAGGTCGGGCGTCTGGTGTTCAACGGATTTCCGACGGGCATCGAAGTCTGTCATGCGATGCATCACGGCGGGCCGTATCCATCGACGACCGACGGGCACTTCACATCGATCGGCACCGGTTCGATCGATCGCTTCGTGCGACCGGTCTGCTATCAGAACTTTCCGGATGCGGCGCTGCCCGAAGCGCTTAAAGCGCGAAATGCCAGAAGCATCTGGCGATTGATTGATGGTGTGAATACGCAGGCAGATGCGTGATTCCGGCATGATTTCTTTCGGTCTCACATCGGGGCTTCGATTACAATCCGAGTCCCGCCGAGGCCGATGTCATGTCACTATCTGTTCAAGCCATGCTCGCGTTGACGCCGATTCTGCTCGGCGGTGTTTTGCTGGTGGGTTTTCGCGTGGCGGCGAAATGGGCGATGCCGGCGGTGTATGCTTCGGCGGTGCTGATTGCGTGGCTCGCCTGGGGTGTGGATCCATCCCGGATCGCAGCCGCATCGGTGCGCGGGTTGTTTTCGACCTTCGACATTCTTTACATCATTTTCGGTGCCTTGTTGTTGCTGCATACGCTTGAGCGCAGCGGCGCGGTGGCGTCGATCCGGCGCGGTTTTCATGGCGTGAGTGATGACCGTCGCGTGCAGATGGTGATCATCGCCTGGTTGTTCGGTTCGTTCATCGAAGGCGCGGCCGGGTTTGGCACGCCTGCGGCGATTGCGGCCCCGCTATTGGTTTTCGTAAAAATTTGAGTATTTCATCAAATTTTTGATCACTTTTCACATTAGAAGACAACTTTATTGAGGAACAATGCGTCACGAACGTTTCCGCTCTAACAGTCACCGATTTTATGGAAGTATTAAGTAAGCGAAAGGCCATCAAGCTCTCATTTTGTAAGGGTGAATTTTTAATCTTTGCATATACAGAACAATTACTTGATCTCAGTAGCAAATTAATCTTCCCAATATTTTTGAATACCGACGACGTATTTCGGGTAGAAAATGTTACAAACGTGTGTCTTAAGGCACGCAAATAGAATACTAAAACGTTGTTTTGTGCTCATTAAGGGTGAATATCAGCTTGGCTTCTGTTCCTTAGAAGACTTTGTTTGCACATTTTGTTTGAAGAATTGGACCGTATATTTGTTGAACAAATGCCGATCTAATTCATCCGGGAGTTAAAACCCGCAAAAACTGTGTGCGAGTTCGAGTCAAAACAAGTTTTAGTAATTCGTAGTTTTACTTCAGGGCAGAGAATTCCCCAGAATTTCTGTTCCTCAATTTTTGTTTGTCGCCTAGTAACTTATGGGGTATCGAATGTCTCGTTACGATGTAGGGGAACTTTTTCCAGACATAGCCAACGCTAAACATGCGTTAAAACTGTTAGCCATCTCACCTTTTGAAAAACCAGATTTCTTTTTATGTAAAAGCTGGTCTAAACAAGGTGCAGCTAGTGTTGTAGATCTTGGGCGTAACGCGGAACTTTGGCCTGCACTGTTCGAAAAGCTCGCTAAAGATAATAGTGGTTTGATTGGCGTTAAAGTTCCAGACAATGTCGAAATAAATCCCTCGCAAATACCCGGCAATGTGTCTTTTTGGGTATTAACGTCTGAGCGCGAGTTGTCTGAATGGTCGTCTAAACCGATTATCTGTCAAGTAAGTTCGGTTACCGAAGCAGAAGCTGCACAAGCAAACGGTGCGAGTGGCTTAATTGCGAAGGGCCGAGAATCTTCAGGTCTCGTCGGCGATGAATCCGCTTATATTCTCTTGCAGCGACTTTTAGAAACAGATCAGTTTTCTTCCCTACCAATTTGGTCACAGGGTGGTATTGGTTTTCATACCGCCGCCGCAGCGATAGCTGGCGGAGCCTTCGGCGTTGTTTTTGACAGTCAGTTAGCACTTTTATCTGAATCTAGAGTAAGTGACGATCTTAAAAAGCTCGTACATAAGCTGGATGGTTCTGAAGCGCGAGTTGTACAAGGCTACTCGATTCATGTTGGCCCCGGTAAAGATGTCGATGCACTTGAAGCGTTAAGCACACAAGAGTTTCGCAAGCAATTAGCAAACAACACATTGGTAGCACTGGGCCAAGACTCCGCGCTTGCTAATGAGTTAACGGATAGTTGCACCAATACGTGTGAGACGTTTATCAATCAAGTTCGCGTCTCGATTGCAGGGCATATAAAACAGGCGCGCGCATTATCTTCATTAGCGCCTAACTCTCCGCTTGCTCTAAAACATGGAACTGAGTATCCGATTGCACAAGGGCCAATGACCCGTGTTAGCGATACCGCTGAGTTTGCTAAATCGGTTGCGGATAATGGTGCTTTGCCCTTTCTTGCTTTGTCGCTGATGAACAAAGCTTCATGTGAAAAGCTCATTCAAAAGACGCAAGACTTACTTCCTAATCAGAGCTGGGGAGTGGGTGTTCTAGGTTTTGCCCCAGCCGAAGTCTTACAGCCCCAGCTCGAACTTGTTCGTAAATTTAAGCCAAAAGTCGTGCTTATTGCGGGTGGACGTCCAAGCCAGGCGAGAGCGCTTGAAGAAATTGGTATTCAATCCTATTTGCACGTACCTGCACCTAGCTTGGTCGAGTTGTTTTTACAAGACGGTGCTCGATCTTTTGTGTTCGAAGGTCATGAATGTGGCGGCCATATAGGACCAAGATCAAGCTTTGTTTTGTGGGAACAGCAAATCAATCGTTTGTTAATGTTCGATCATCCAGAAGAGCTTAATATCTTGTTTGCTGGCGGTATTCACGATGAAAGGTCGGCCGCGATGGTAGCAACGCTTGCTGCGCCCTTAGCTGCGCGTGGAGCAAAAATCGGTGTGTTAATGGGAAGTGCTTATATCGCAACCCAGGAAGCCGTAGAAGCAAAAGCCGTTAACGAATATTTTCAAAAACAAGTGATTTTAGGCAATAGCACAGCGCTGTTAGAAACTGCACCCGGTCATGCAATTCGTGGTTTAAACACGGAGTTTGTCGAGTTTTTTCATCAAGAAAAAAACAAGTTAAAAGATCAAGGCCTAGATAAGAAGCAAATTTGGGAAAAGCTTGAAGAGCTAAATTTGGGTCGTCTGCGGATCGCGACCAAGGGCATCGAGCGTGTCGGCAATGAGCTGG
>CALOAZ010000047.1:0-5586 GCA_942491355.1 uncultured Phycisphaeraceae bacterium | reverse complement strand
GGGCGTAATCCACATCGAAGTTCACACCCAGATCCAGTTCTTCCACCGTGGCAAAGCCGCTGTTCGGGCTCGTCAGCGCGATGTAGGTCAGATCGACCGAGATCAGGTCATTGACCTGATGGCTCAGGCCCACCGACAGATCTGCTTCGTACCAGATGGGTGCCGATGCACCGACGATCGCAGCCGTCTGGTTTTCATGAAAGCTATTCCAGATGCCAAAGTTCACCGACGTCGCATCATCCACGGCGAACATTCGCGCTCAAACGCCGGCTGAAGAATCAGCCCCTGGTTTTCTTGCGGCAGGCCACGGAACAGATAGTGCGTGGTCGCATCCAGCGAAAGATCGAAGCTCGCTGCCGAGCCCGCCTCCTGCGCCATGCTCGGGGTGGCCATCAGACCAGTACCCATGATGGCTCCGACAAACAGTGTTTTTCGTAACATTTCGAGTGTCTCCTTGGGGAACGCTCAGGCGTTCCAACTGATAGCTAAACCGGGCACTGCCGACTGTGGCAGTGACCAGATCATCATTCTTCGATTGTCACCTGTACCCCCCACCGGGGATCTTGATCGAAGCCTTACCGGTTCGATCTGGGACGAATGTTAGCGATCGGTTAAACGCCTCGCAAGCCCATCCCTGTTTTTGGCCATCAGGCGGGGGCGATGCCGCGATGCAGCTCCTGCACGCGCTGCGCCTGAGTCTTGCGGACCTGCTGAAGAATCAGACGGGGAATTTTCCAAGTCGGTTCATCTCGTGTCACCGACTGGCAGTGTTCCTGGATCAGCTGGTAAAGAAACTTGAACGCGTCGCGCGGCTGATGCATGTGCTCCAGAGCATCGGTGAGTTCCTGACGCGTGACATCATCATCAAACAGATCAAGCAGTGCGATCTCGGGGGCCGACGCTTCCATGCAGGCTCGCAATCGGGCCGTGCACAAATCGTAAAGCGACACACCGCTCCAGGACAGGCGATCGATCATGTGTTGCTTGTCCAGACGCGCCCGCTGATAAAAATCCGCATTCTCTTTCTGCAGCAAATGGCGCAGCTCGATCGGCAACAGCATCTTCACGCCCACACCGGTCTGTTGCAGAAACTTGTTGTTGAGCATCGGCCAGACGATGGATCGCATGCGCATCGGATCGCCATTGACGCGCACAGGCTCGTCAATCCGATCGATCAGCACCACAATGCCGCTGTATCCCAGACGATCCAGCACACCCAGAAGACGAGCGGTCAATTGATACCGCGTGTCCTGATCGCCCGGCACCGGCAGAGGCTGCGAGGCCAGATCCTTGCGTCGCAGCAGACTCAGCGTCTGAAACAACTGTTGCGAAGTGCGATCGACCACACGCACATCGCGACGGATCCGATGCGTAACGCGCCACAAACCCAGCCAGGCAAACATCCACCAGCCCAGAAGCAGAATGGCCGTGGCCGCGCACACGCCCGCCATGACCGTCATGCCATCATCGGGTTCGCGAAAAAATCCCAGGATCGTGAGTACAGCGCCCATGAGCATGGCGGACAACCCGCTCCACTTGGCCAGTTCCATCGGCCGAATCCAGCGCAGCCGCAGCAAACGGCGCAAACGCGACATGCGACGCCCCACATCCCCGGCGCGCGGTTGGTCATAAATCGCCGCCAACACCGCCAGATCTTCGCGGATCGCATGAGGCATGCGACGAACGGCTCGATCGGGGCGGGCCGGCATCGGATGCTCCGGCGCTTCAGCCGGCAGGCGATCACCCAGCAGACCGTCGATCAGTTCCGTCACCACCTGCGACAGAATCGCATCCTGATGATCATCCAGGCGCAGCGATTCCAGAAGACGATCGTCGCGGCCCTGTGAAATCGAACCATTGTGATGGGCCAGCCGATCCAGCACGCCGTTGAGATCGTCATAACGTGCGATCCACACACGCCCTTCATCCACCGAACCATTGTGCCGGCTGTAATGACGTTCGAGCAGCAATCGCAATGAAGTTTTGCCACTGCCTTTCTCGCCGAAGACCACTGACGCGCTGGGCCGACCCGGCTGACCGCAGATCTTGTCGAAATCGGGATGCGCCAAGCCCTCTTCCATCAGACGCGACAGGACCGGATCATCCCGCGCCTCTTCAGCGCGAAATGGATGCTCCCGAATATGCCAGTGCTTGAAAAAATCATCGACCTGCATGCTTGCTGCCCCGATCGGTGCATGCACCACACGTCACTGTGATGCGAACCCGAAAATAGATATCACCGTATACAGATATGGTATGCGAAGCATCAGACCGCTACCATAGCCGCCATGTTCAAGTATCCCCTGATCACGCCGATGATTCTTCTGGCAATGATGTCCGGCGCCCTACGCGCCGAAGACGTCAACACCTTGCTCGAAAAACTTGAAACACACGGCAAGGCTCTACGGTCACTCAAAGCCCGCTCCGTCCTGAAGACGCACAATGCATTGACCGGCGAAACACAAACGCGCATCGGTGATGTGCGATATCTCGCCGCCGACCCGGAACACAAACAACCCGCACGCTTCGCCATTCGCTTCAATCAACTAATCATTGACGACGCAGCCCATGATCGCCAACTCGAACTACTCTTCGACGGCGTGTGGCTTGTCGAAATCAATTACGCCAAAAAGGATTTCATCAAGCGCCAACTCGTCCCGCCGGGCGAACGTATTGATCCGCTTCGAATCGACGGCCCGATTCCGATTCCCATCGGCCAGCCCAAAGACCAAGTTCTGGCGCGATTCGATGTCATCGTGATTCCCGAAGAATCCGCACCAGGCCCGGTGCTTCCGCCTCTGCATCTGCGCCTGACGCCACGAAAAGATGCGCCGAAAATCGAAGGCCGAAAATCATTTGAAGTGGTGGATATGTGGATTGACCGCAGCACGATGCTGCCTGCCAAAATTTTTACGCGCGATGAGAACGGCGTGAATGAGACCACGGTCATCCTGTCAAATCTTGAACCCAACACGCTTGATCCGAAAGAACTCGCCGCCGCCGTGGACATCAAACCTCCCGCCGAAGGCTGGCGTGTGGAAATCATGCCCTGGAAAAAATAACGGCGACCCTGACCTGGGGGATATACTTCTGCCGTGAACACACGTGTCTCTTGCCGATGGTGTTTGGCCTGCCTCCTGCTGGGGTTCATCTTCAGTGGCGCCTCTGAAATTCTGGCTCAGCAGGCTCCACAACTGGTCCCGGAGCAAGTCGCTCCGGCCCCTTCGCTTCGCGCCACCATCGATGACAAACTCATTGAAGAAGCGGAGCGAAATCGCCTGCGTCTGTTTCACGGTCTGTTTGACGAACTGGATGCCGCCACACGCCAGACAGCCGAATACGCCCTTGCCACCTGGGATCTGAATGCCGAGATCCTCAAATCCCCAAAAACCCCGGCTGTGCTACGGGCCACCGCTGCTCTACATCGCGGTGATCGCGATCAGGTGATTCAGATTCTTGCCGATATGGATACGCCGCAAGCGGCTCTATTGCGGGGCCAGGCCCATGCGCGATCCGGGCGCTATCCGCAGGCCATCACCGCACTCGAACCGCTGCGTACCGGCCTGAATCGTCGGCAATACACCACCGCCGAAAATCTCACGATCGCGGCGCAAGCCATGGCCGAACTGGCCACACTCGAAGGACGCCCCGCCGCGGATTACCAGCGCGTGATGCACGAACTCGGCGGCGTTCACCAGGAATTGGATCGACTGTATTGGCCCGCCCTGCTGGCCGAAGCCCGAATTCTGATCGACAAAGATCATCCTGAACAGGCCGTCCAGGCACTGCATCACACACTCGCGTTGAATCCATCGGCCTCCGAAGCGTGGTATCACCTCGGCCGCATCGCCCTGATGGGTTACAACTTCGAAGGCGCGGAACGCGCGATCAGCCACCTTCGAAAAATCCACGATCCTCACGTACTGGCCGACCGCCTCGAAATCGAAATCCGCCTCACTCAGAAAGATGCGGAGAGCGCGCAGCGCTTGGTCGACGCCGCACTCACGCGCTATCCCCACCACGAACAGTTGCTGGCGCTCGCGGTGTCTGCTGCGGCACTGAGCTATCGCACCGATGCCACCGTCGTCGCGCTCACCCGTTTTGATGAACAGGTGGGCGCCACCCCGCTGGCCAATTTTTACACCGGTCGCTACCTCGCGCTGGCCCGCCAATACGGTGCCAGTGAACGCTTTCTCAGAAATGCCATTGCCCTGCAGCCCAACTGGCCGCAACCCCATGTCGAACTGGCTCTGATGCTTAATCAGGCCGGCGAAGAAGAAGCCGCACTGCGTGCCCTGCGCGAAGCCGTCCGACTCGATCCTTTCAATGAACGCGCCACCAACACACTCAAAATGCTTGAGGCACTCGCCGGCTATCGTTTCATCGAGACTGAACACTTCATCATCAAATACGGCAGTGATATTGATGGGGCGCTGGCCGCCGACATGCCCGCCGAGCTTGAGCGGATTTACGAGGAAATCACCTCGATTTATCAACATCGGCCCGCTCGCAAAACCATGATCGAGATCATGCCTGACCGCCAGTGGTTCGCCGTGCGCATCACCGGCATGCCTTCGATCTGGACCATCGGCGCCTGCACTGGACCCGTCATCGCCATCACGCCGCCGAAGGATGGCAAAAACCAGTCGGGCACGTTCGACTGGCCGCGCGTGATGCGACATGAATTCGTGCACACCGTCACGCTCGATCAGACCGGCAACCGGATCCCACACTGGTTCACCGAAGCCTGCGCGGTATCGCAAGAACAAGGCCCGCGTGATTATGCCACCAGTGAACTGCTCGCCGAATCACTCGCGCACGATGCCTTGTTCGATCTGGAAGAAATCAACTGGGCCTTCGTGCGCCCCAAGAAACCCACCGATCGGCAACTGGCTTACGCGCAATCGCACTGGATGGTCGAATACATCACCGAAACCTACGGCCATCCCGCCGTGCTGAAGATGCTGGCGCTCTGCCGACAATCGGTGCCGCAGGCGCAAATCATCCCACGCGCCACCGGCGTTTCAGCCGAGGCATTTTTGTCCGGCTTCAAGATCTGGGCGCAAAAACAAGTCGAATCTTGGGGCATGGCACCGACCCCCGGCTCCGAAGCCATCGCGGCAGAAATCAAAGGCGCCAAAACCCAGGCCGGTGCCAAACTCGATCAACTGTTGCTGCAACACCCCACCCATCCCGATCTGCTGCGCCTTGATGCGGAGCGCACTCTTGCCGCAGGCAATGATGCCGTCTCACTGGCGGCACTGCTGCGCTATGCCAATGCGCGTCCCATCGATCCTTGGGCCGATCGCAAAATTGCAGAAATCGCCGTGCGTCTGAATCAACCTCAGAAAGCCGCCTCGCATCTGGAACAACTAGAACGCCTCGATCAATTCAACGGCGCACATGCAGAACAACTCAGCGATGTGTACCGACGCATCGGCCAGCTCGATAACGCCCTCCACGCCGCACAACGCGGCACTGGCTCGCCAACCCTACAACGCCACCTTGCGTGAACACGCTGCCGGTTCGCCCTTCAAACAGGACCAGAATGATCTGGCCTACCAGCAACTCCAGGCCCTGGTTCTG
>CALOAZ010000046.1:0-44719 GCA_942491355.1 uncultured Phycisphaeraceae bacterium | reverse complement strand
ACTGTCAAAGGCAGGCACATCAATTGTATCCGAAACACCTATGGAAGAACAAGGAGAAAATATGGACTGAAAATGACCTGGTAGAACCAAGGCAGAAATTACCCGAAGGAGCAGATCCTTATGACCCATCCAGCTATGATATGTTTAACAAACAACCTGATTATGCGCCAGCATTGATGCAGACTGAAGCATTGAATTTCATTGAAGAGAATAAAAATGATCCATTCTTCTTGTATTATGCTACTCCAATCCCACATTTACCAATTCAGGTACCACAGGAATATACAGATCGATACAGAGTTATGGGGAGAAGAAGAACCATATGTTGGTGACAAGGTTATTTCGCATCGCTATCCCAAAGCGGCCTATGCGGGCATGATCACCTATTTGGATGATCAGGTTGGTGAGTTGGTGACCAAACTCAAGGAGTTAGGACTCTATGAAAATACACTGATCATCTTCACAAGTGATAATGGTCCAACGTATACTGGCGGAGTGGACGCGCCTTATTTTGAAAGTGCCGCTCCATTCGTTACGGATTACGGAAGAACAAAAGGGTTTACTTATGAAGGAGGTATCCGTGTGCCTATGATAGCGGCATGGCTAGCAAAATCAAGGCTGGTTCAAAGACTGACCATATTTCTGTTTTTTGGGACTTTTCATGGCCACTGCTGGTGAATTGACCAATTCTGAAATTCCGAAAGACACGGATGGTATCAGTTATTTACCCACCCTTCTTGGAAATGGGAAACAACAAGATCGGGAATATTTATACTGGGAGTTTCCGGAGTATCAAGGCCAACAAGCCATTCGCATGGGCGATTGGAAGGGCATTAGAAAAGACATTAAAAAAGGGAATATGAAGGTGTGGAACTATATGATTTAAGCAAGGATCCTGCTGAACAAAATGATATTTCTGCGTCCCATCCAGATATTATCAAAAAGTATTATTGGTGACATCATGGTAAAAGAGCATACTTCTGCGTCCATCGATTTATATTTAAAATGACTCAACTGGGTGATGTGATAAATGGTGATGACGACTAAAATAAAGAGAGCCAAGCTGTTTGTGGATGAAATAAACATTCTATAGGTGGTGATTTTAGAATTGAAAGAAAAATTTTAGCCAAATGAAAGTTTTTGTTGACCACCTTAGTCATCGGATTTGTAACAATCGCCATGTTTCAGTGCCAACAAGCTGAAGAGCCTGAACGCCCCAATATCATCTTTATCATGACAGATGATCACACCATTCAAGCCATGAGCACCTATGGAAGTCTAATTAACCAAACTCCAAAACATGGGGATCGTATTGCCGCTAATGGTATGAAATTTCAGAACGCGTTTGGTTACCAACTCCATCTGTGCCCCCAGCAGAGCGGTGATTTTGACTGGAAAATTCAGCCACCTGAATGGTGTCATGGATAACTCCACCCGTTTTGATAGTTCTCAGGTTACCTTTCCAAAATTACTTCAGGCAGCGGGTTACCAAACAGCCATGATAGGCAAAATGGCACTTAAAATCTGATCCTACTGGGTTTGACTACTGGAATATTTGCCTTAATAGGGTTTTTACTACAACCCTATTTTTATTGAAATGGGAGAGAGGAGTACCAGAGAAGGTTATGACTGAACTAACCACTGACTACGCCATCAACTGATGGATCAGTGGGACAAGGAGAGGCCTTTTTACCTCATGTTGCATCATGTAAGGCACCACACCGAAATTGGATGCCAGACACTAAATACCTCAACTTGTATGATGACATCGAAATTCCGATGCCTGACAATTTGATGACTATGAAAAGGCAGGGGAGATGCAGCTAAAGACCAGATCATGGAAATCAATGACATGTATGATCGGTATGATCTGAAGCTAATGAATGTGCCCTCGGACAAAAATGTTGACAAAGCATTCGATAGTCGGTTAGAGCGATTGAATGTGGAGCAAGAGCCGCATTTGAAGCGGCCTATAAAGAGGAGAATGGCTTTTATCTAAATGCGAATTTGGAAGGCAATGAGCTGGCAAAAAATGGCGCTATCAACGTTATATCAAAGACTATCTACGGTGTAGCTTCAGTAGATGAGAATATAGGCAGGGTGTTGGACTACCTCAAAGAGAATGATTTGGACGAAAATACCATGATCATTTACACTTCAGATCAAGGTTTTTATTTGGGTGAGCACGGGTGGTTCGATAAACGATTTATGTATGAGGAGTCTTACCGGAACCCCCATTGTTAATCAGCTACCCAAAAGGCATTCAAGCCGGAACCAATTCCGATGCGATGACCATGAATATTGATTTGGATCAACCATGCTCGACTTTGCTGGGGTTGAAATACCAGAAGAGATGCAGGGAAAATCGTTGAAACAAGTGTTGACTAATCAAGGTGCCGAACCTGCAGATTGGCGCCAGTCGACCTATTATCATTATGTGGAATTTCCTTCTGAACATGCAGTAAAGAAACACTATGGGGTGCGTACCAAAAAGTACAAACTGATCCACTTCTATGAAGACATTGACCAATGGGAAATGTATGACCTAAGTAAAGACCCTAAAGAAATGAAAAGTGTCTACGGTGATCCTGATTATGCAAGTATCCAAGCTGAATTACATCAGGAACTTAAACGACTCCAGAAAGAGTATGGTGATGAACGCCCAATAAATCTTGATGTTGAGAAAAAATTAACCAATACACCCTATTCAGTCAATCAAGAGATATATCTCCAAGTCAGAATATGGTAAACTCGAAAACATTTCTGATTTTTGCCTCTTAATTTTAATACATGGGACTTTTTGACCATTATAGAAAGGGCAATGATTAGAATTGAATACTGGATGGGCAAGGTGCCAACCGATCCATATATGAAAATCAAAGAGCGATTTTCTCCGAACTTTTGACAAACTTAAAACCCAAGCGAAGTCTAGAGTATGGAAGTGGTCTTAGTACTAATTTCTTTCTAGACTTTTTACCAAGTGATTCTCAATGGTACTCTATTGAGAATAACCTTGACTGGTATAATAGGATGAAGGGCGAAATTCGATCTGAGCGAATTTTACCTTAATTTAGTTGAAGTGACCGAAGATTTTGATCAAGATGCTGGTGACGATAGATATGCATTTTGCCAATGAGATAGGTGGGAAGTTCGATCTGATCCTAGTGGATGGGGATTGATAGACAGAATTGTATTGATATGGCTGATCAATACCTTGCCAAAAATGGCCTTTTAGTTGTTCATGATAGCAATCGGTAGAATACCACCCTCACATAAAAAATTTCCTCATTGGAAAATTATGCCACACTTCAGAAAGACAGCTGGAGGTTTTGGTTTGGCTTCTAATGATTTGGATATTTCTACATTAGTAGATTGGGAGAAGCATAAAAATATTTGGTAGACTGATACTGCCATTGAACTTCCTGAAATGAAATTCAATTGGAAAAAAATCGAAACCTTACAAACTCGATGAATCAATAGATTGATTACTAAAATCAGTTTATTTTTAAAGTGGGTTCTTACGAGGATAAGTTTATAGCTCAAATTTTGAATAGTCCCCGTTTTCAGCAGCAAGACAGGCCATTACGAATTTAAAAATTGCGACTCAGAGGCGAAGTCATAGATCATCCCTTCCCTCAGACACATCGTCCGTGAGATCAGCCTCTTCCTGTGACCTGCCGCCCCCCTTGCGAGCCACCACCATCGCGATGGCAGTGCCCACCACCGCACCCAGTCCCAAAATGCCCCAGATCAACGGTGACACGCCATCTCCCTACGTGATCGACAGACCGATACCCTGCCAGGAATACAGCTTAGGTATCGACCACACGCAATTAAAAGGCCCAAATTCGGCCAATCGGCCATTAAAAAGACCGATAAAACACAGGCCGCACAGTTCTCATAAGCTACCGCATGCGATCCAGAAGGCGATATTGGATCGCCTCGGCGAGATGCTCGGTCCCCACATGTTCCGAAGCCGCCATATCCGCAATCGTCCGCGACACCCGGCGAATCTTGTCGTAAGCCCGGGCCGAGAGCGACAACTCCCGCATGGCATCCCGAAGCAAGGTATGACAGGCACCATCCAGCGGCACCCAGCGATCCAGTTCACGACCGCTCAATTCCGCATTCGGCCGATCGGCCTGACCATGCCGAGCCGTTTGAAGTGCGCGTGCCGCAATCACTTGGCGCCGCATTGATTCGGTTGTTTGTCCGGCTGACATGGATCGCAATTTGTCATAGGGCACACGCGGCACTTCCACATGAATATCAATGCGATCGACGAGCGGGCCTGACAACCGGGCCAGATAACGGTCCATGGCCCGAACCGACAAATCATCATGCGCAAAGTCACCTTTGGGCGTGGGATTCAGCGCGGCCACCAACATGACGCGCGCCGGAAATCTCACTGTCCCATGCGCGCGGGCAATGGTCACCACGCCATCCTCGAGCGGCTGGCGCAGCGTCTCAAGAACCGCTCGCGAGAATTCAGGCGTTTCATCCAGAAACAGGACGCCGCGATGCGCCAGCGAGACTTCGCCCGGTCGTGGAATCGCGCCGCCGCCCACAATCGCGGCACCGCTTGCCGTGTGATGAGGATGGCGCACCGGCCGACGCGTCATCAGCGCCTGTCCCGGCGACAAAAGACCCGCAGCCGACCAGACGCGCGTGGTCTCGAGTGCCTCATGCCGTGACATGGGCGGCAGAATCCCCGGCAATGCCTTGGCCATCATCGTCTTGCCGGTGCCCGCCGGACCGATCATCAACAGATTGTGTCCGCCTGCAGCGGCCACCGTCAGCGCCCGCTTGACGATTTCCTGCCCTTTGACCTCGGCAAAATCAATTTCGGGATCTTCAACCCGTAAAGCAGTCTCGGCATCAAACTCACCGTGGGGCTCGATCATCGACACCCCGTTAAGATGCGCGACGATCTGTGACAGCGTCTGCACGGGATAAACCGCAAGTCCGCCGACCGCAGCTGCTTCTGAAGCATTTTCAGCCGGTACCACCAGTCCTGCCAAACCCATCGACTTGGCCAGCATGGCCATACTGATGGCGCCGCGCACGGGCCGAAGTCGGCCATCAAGCGCCAATTCACCTGCAAACAAAAGCTTGTCATGTTCCTGGGTTTCGATGGTGCGATTCGAGACCAGCAATCCGATCGCCATCGGCAAATCGTAAACCGGCCCTTCCTTGCGACGATCGGCCGGCGCCAGACTGATCAGAAGGCGCGCCGTTGGAAATGGAAAACCCGAATTCAGAATCGCCGAACGCACGCGCTCGATGGATTCCTTGACTGCCGCGTCGGGCAAACCCACGAGCGTGGTTTTTGCGATACCGCGCTCGGCGGCATCCACTTCAACCTCGCACGCAATCGCCTCGACGCCCTCCAGGACGTAGCTGTGCACCTGCGCCAACATGTCGGATACCCCGGAAATCTGCTTTCGCAGATCATCACCCCGAAAACACCGTCGGAAACGGCGAGGGCAAGTCTAGCCGGACCCCAGATCTGCGCCAATCCAATGCCTACGATGAATCATGCGATTCGCCTCGTGGATCATGATCGTCGCAACAATCGCGTTGTCCGCCGACACCGGATGGGCGCAAGCCACCACCATTCGGCAGCGCATCCAGCAGCGCTTAAACGAAGCGCTCGAAGAACGAAACGGCAAGACAGCGCCGCGCCCAAAAACCGGTGCCCCCTCACCGCAATCGCCCACATCGCCTCACGCCAAAACCCATGCGCCCAAACGCGTGACCGGGCCAATCAGTTATGTCGCGCCCGAAGGCATGAGCGATCAGGCTTTCGAGCAGCTTGCCGCCAAGGCCACCACGCTGCGCCGCATGGATCTGAGCCGGAGCGATGTCACTTCGGCGGGCATCGCTCAAGGCGGCTTCAGTTCACCGCTTGAAACACTGATTCTGCCACAACCTCAAGGCGAACCTTTCACGTTGACCCCGGAAGCAGCCATTGCGATTGCTCGCCTCAAAACCCTTGAACACCTGGATGCCCAGCGCACGCAGTTTGCCGGAGATGCCCTGAGACATCTCGCCCTGCTGCATGAACTTCAATCCATCGACTTCAGCGGCACAAGCGGATACCCCCCTGCCGATCTACGACATTTCCTGCAAAACACACCGGCCCTTGAAAACATCGACTTATCAGGCACGACATTCGACGGCACCGCACTCGACGCACTGCGCCAACCGTCGCGCCTGAAATCGCTCTCGATGCGCTTGTGTCCGTTAACCGATGCCGGCGTGAAATCCATCACCGCCCACGCACTGGTGGAACTGGATCTTTCTTACACTTCGATCAAACCCCAGCACATTGAGGCCCTGGGCTCACTCACGCGGCTGGAATGGCTCGACATGAGCGGCACCCGCTTGCGACCGGAGGCTTGGCGCCGACTTGCCGCATTGCCTCGCCTGTCAGGCATCGCCCTGGCCTCGGCACCGGTGAATGCCGAACTCATGGCTGTGTTGCCGCTTGACCATTTGGAACAACTGGATCTGTCTGCCGCACGCGGTCTGGATGAAACCTGCTGGTCTTATCTGAGCAAAGCCACTGCGCTGCGCGAATTGACCCTGGATCGAACCTCGGTCGATGGCCAGGCACTGCAGACACTCTGCGTATTGCCATCGCTCAATATTCTGAGTCTGGCCGATGCCAAATCCATCGATGACTCGGCTTTCGAGGCTCTGAGCCGGTTTCCCAAACTGACACGGATTGATCTGACCCAGACCACCGTCAGTGACGAGGCGGTGCGCCGATTCAAAAAAGCCCATCCCCTGATCCGCATTCTCCATCCTGCCCTCTCAGCCCCGCCACATCCTGTGGGCCGCGATTGACATCCCTGCTGTAAACCCGTTACATTTCGGACGATCCGATCATCTGCATGACCGGACGACACCTCCGTGTCACCCCCCCCCGATTGAAGAGGTGCTTCATCACCACCGATCCACAAACCGCGCGTTTGATCATTGTGGCCCTCGTCGGCATTGCCGCACTGCTGCTTCTGATCATTCACTTCAAACTTCATGCCTTTGTCACGTTGCTGCTGGTCAGTGTGCTGATCGGGCTGGGCATGGGGATGGATCCCACCGCCGTACTCACCTCGATGCAGAAAGGCATGGGTGGCACACTTGGCTTTGTGGCCATTGTGGTGGGACTCGGCGCGATGTTCGGCCAGATACTGGAAACCACCGGTGGCGCCCAGGTCCTCGCACGAAAGTTGCTGGGCACCTTCGGCGAGGCCAATGCGCAATGGGCGCTGGGCGTAGCGGGCTTTCTGATTTCGATCCCTGTCTTTTTCGATGTGGGCTTTGTGATTCTTGCCCCAATTCTCTACAGCCTTCATAAAAAATCCGGTAAACCGCTGATGTATTTTGCTATGCCGCTTATGGGTGGCATGGTGGTCACGCACGGTTTTATCCCACCGACACCCGGCCCGATTGCCGTTGCCGAATTCCTTGACGCTAAACTCGGCCACGTGATTTTGCTCGGGTTCATCACCGGCATTCCAGCCATGATCTGCGCCGGCCCGCTGTTCGCCCGATACATCGCCGACCGCGTGCCCGCCCGCATTCCCGAAAGCATTGAATACACGGAACCCGATGAAAATGACCCCAATCTGCCTCCTTTCGGCCTGATCGCCTTTCTAATTTTTCTGCCGATCGTTCTGATTCTGTTCAACACCGCCACCGGCGCGATCCTCACCGATGAAGTCATGAAGGCTTATCCCGACAGCGCTAACGGCGACACGCATCCCATGCGCATCATGCGTGACGTACTCCTTCTGGTTGGCCATCCGTTCATCGCCCTATTGATCACCACCATTGCGTGCTTCACTTTGTTGGGCACACGGCGCGGCATGAGCCGAGATGAGTTGAATTCGCTCGCATCCAAAGCCCTTGAACCGGCCGGCATCATCATTCTCGTCACCGGTGCTGGCGGCGTGCTCAAGCAGATCATGGTCGATTCAAATGTCGGCAAACTGATTGCGCAATCCATTACGGAAAACAACATCCCGCTGGTATTCGCATCCTTTTTGCTTGCCGCCATTGTGCGCGTGATGCAGGGATCCGCCACTGTCGCCATGATGACGGCTGGCAGTTTAATTGCCGCCATCATTGCCGGTTCACCCGAACCGCCTGGCGAATGGATGCGTGCCTTGCTGGTCATCCCGATCGCCTCAGGCGCGACATTCTGTGGACACGTCAACGACTCAGGCTTCTGGCTGGTGAACCGCTATCTGGGCATGGATGTGCCGGAAACGCTCAAGAGCTTTACGGTCATGACCACCATCATCGCCATTGTGGGCCTAGCCATGTCGACACTGCTGAGCCTGTTCATCGCCTGATTCCTCCGCACCTTCCACGCTCAGCAGCCTTCAGCAGGTCCGCCTCAATCCAATTGCGCAAATCAGGCAATAGCCTTGTCGTTTGCGCATTACCCCTCTACAGTTGAACCGCCCCCCCTTCAGGAGTGATCTCATGCCCTTCCGCAAAGCCATAACCGCCATGATGCTGGCCACGATCCTGACCGGCACACTGCAGGCGGCAGACGGTTTTTCCATCACTGAAACCGCCGGCCAGCACATCGATATCGCCTTCAATCAGCAAACCCTCCTGCGCCTGATGACCGCCAATGATCTGACCGACAAGGACACCGCGCACAACACCTCCAAGGTTTACGCGCATGTGATGGATCCGCTGGATCCCACCGGCATGCGCACACTCACCAAAGGTGCGGGCGATCAATTCACGCACCATCGCGGGATCTTCATCGGCTGGTCGAAAACCACGATCGACGGCGTCGGCAAATTCGACACCTGGCACATGAAGGATGATGTGCGCCAGATCTATCGCAAGATTCTGAATCAACAAGCCAGCGCCGACGAAGCCACGCTCACCGTCGCCATCGACTGGATGCAGAAAGATAAAACCCTGCTGAGCGAAGAACGCACCTTCATCCTTCAAAAACCCGGCACCGACCACAGCCTGTTGATCGACAAAATTTCAAAGATCACCGCCGTCGCCGGACCGACCGATCTGAACGGCGATCCCGAACACGCCGGATGCCACTTTCGCGCCCATGAAGCAGTGGTCAAAAACAAATCTGCCAAATACCTGATGCCCGAAGGCCGCGACGTCAAAGACCTGGATCTGCCGTGGACGGCCATGACGTTTTCGATCGACGACCGCACCTATCACGTGCAGCACATGAGCCATCCGACGCTGCCCAAGGGCAATCGCTACAGCGCGTATCGCGACTACGGTCGTTTCGGTGCGTTTTTCAACACGAAACTGGCCAAAGACGAACAAGCGACCTTTCGCATTCGTTTTTATATCAGCCCGGGCGGCTTTCCCGACTCGGCACAGAAAATCATGGACGAACGCTATCAGCAGTTCGCCAAGTAAAGGGTGTTATGAACTTTCGCTCTTACGACAGCGGCAAAAATGCATAACACCCTCTAAAATGCCACCGCTTTTTTTATTGAGGCGTGCCTGATGCTCACTAGAAAACACGCATGGATACTGATCCTACTGGCGATGACCGCGCCGCTTCTCGCCCAGAAGGGTGACCGCAAGGGCCAAGCCATGCCCGAAGTCTGGCGCGACATGAATGTCCCGGCCGCGCCTCCTCTGTCTCCGGAACAGGCGCTCAAATCCTTTGCTGTCGATCCGGCTTTCGAACTCCAGCTTGTGGCAGCCGAACCGCTGGTCGAAGACCCGGTCGCCATCACCTGGGATGAAGACGGACGTCTCTGGGCCGTGGAAATGCGCGGCTACATGCCCAACGTGGATGGCACCGGTGAAGATGTCCGCAACGGGCGCATCGTGACGCTCGAAGATCGCGACGGTGACGGCCGCATGGATCGCTCAACCGTCTTTCTGGATCAACTGCAGATGCCGCGCGCCGTGGCCATCGTCAATGGTGGCGTGCTGGTGGCAGAACCCCCCACGCTATGGTTTTGTCGCGACACCAATGGCGACGGTGCTTGTGACGAAAAAACCAAAGTCGCCGATTATGCCAAACAGGGCCCCGTCGAACACACCGACAACGGTCTTCTACTTGCCCTCGACAATCGCATCTACAACGCCAAGTCATCGCGCGTGTTCACATGGGATGGCAAGGCAATCACGGAACATGAATCCATCGGTCGCGGCCAATGGGGCATCATGCAGGACGACTTCGGGCGCCTCTACTACAACAGCAACTCCAGTTACCTGCATGTTGATACCGTCCCCGCTGAATATTATCTGCGCAATCCTCATGCACCGGCGCGCCTCGGCCTGGGTTCGCGCGTGGTGTCAGATCAATCAGTCTGGTCCATTCGCGTGAATCCCGGCATCAACCGTGGCTATCAGCAATCCATGCTCAAGAGCGACGGGCGACTTGCGCGCACCACCGCCGTCAGCGGCGGTACGATCTACCGTGGTGATCGATATCCAAAAGCCTATCGCGGCAATGCCTTCGTGCCCGAACCGAGCGGCAATGTGGTGAGTCGTTTTGTGCTTCAAGACGATGGCCTGAACGTCAAAGGCGAAAAACAACTCGTCAAAGATCCGAAATGGATGCAGCGCGAATTTCTGGCTTCGACCGACGAACGCTTCCGCCCGGTCAGCGCCTACACCGGCCCCGATGGCTGCCTGTATGTCGTCGACATGTACCGTGGTATTCTGCAGCACAAGGCCTTTGTGACGACATTCCTGCGCGCTCAGATCATTGAGCGCAAACTAGATACCCCCATCGGCATGGGGCGCATCTATCGTCTCGTCCACAAAAAGACATCGCCGGATGTCATGCACCCCAAACTGTCCGGTGCTCCTTCGTCCCAACTGGTCGATCACCTTGCGCACGACAATGGCTGGTATCGCGATACCGCCCAAAGGCTGCTTGTGGATCGCGCCGAGGCTTCTTCGATTGAACCCCTGCGCAAAGTAGCCCGCGATCACGCCAATCCACTGGCGCGCATTCATGCCCTCTGGACGCTCGAAGGTCTTCACGCGATCGACGTGGACACCACGCAAGCGGCGCTGCGTCACACGCAACCGCGCGTGCGCATCGCTGCACTTCAAACCGCAGAGCTCGGTTTGCGTGATTCAAAAACGCGCGGCGAATTCCTGAAGGCCATCACAGACATGCTCAAACGCGAGCGCGACAGCAGCGTTCTGACTCATGCCGCGTTCACACTCGGCGAAGCAGCCGATCTCCCTGACAGCCGAAAAGCTTTGAGTACTCTCCTTTTTCAAAACGCCAATGACCCAGTGATTCGTGCCGCAATCCTCAGCGGCCTGCGTCAGCGCGAAATTATTTTTATGGCAGAACTCACCGGCAAACCTGACTTTAAAGGTCGCAATTTGTTCGTCGCCGAACTCGCCACCACGGTCTTTCGATCTCGATCGGCCGATGACATTCCGGCCCTGCTCACGCTGGCGACCACCGACGAAGCCCTTCAAGAGCCGATTCTCCAAGGCGCCGCGAAAGCCCGCGACAAGCGATACAAAGCCGTTGAGTTATCCGCCGCCCCCACCGCCATCGACACGCTGAAAAAGGCCCCGCAGCCCAATATGTAGAGCCCGTGCTGGACATGATCACATGGAAAGGCAATCTGGCGGTCGCCAAACCCGAACCGCAGGCAACACCCCTGACGCCCGAACAGGAAAAGCGTCTCGAAATGGGCCAGGCGCTGTACTTGGCTTCATGCATGGCCTGCCATCAATTGCACGGCATGGGACAAGCAGGCATGGCACCGTCCCTGGTCGATTCCCCCTGGGTCCTCGGCTCTTCGGATCGATTGATTCGCATCTCGCTCAATGGATTGCAAGGCCCGATCACCATTGATGACCAAGAATGGAATCTGGTGATGCCGCCACTCAAGGATCATCCGCTGCTGGATGACGAAGGCCTGGCAGCCGTCCTGACTTACGTGCGCCGCGCCTGGGAACACACCGGCGATCCCATCGAACCGGCACAGGTCAAGAAAATACGTGAAGCCGAAGCCGACCGCATCGAAATGTGGACGGTCGAAGAATTGTTGAAAATCAAGTGAGCTGCGAAGACGACTGGCCTCAAACGCCCGTCACGCCTTCGGCCATGACCGCAGGCGCATGCGTGTGGCGTTTGCATCTGCACGCCGCCCCACCCACGGAAAAATATCAGTCGTTGCTCAGTGAAGATGAAACACTGCGGGCGCAGCGATACACCCACGCGAACAAGCATCGGGAGTTCGTCGTCGGACGCGGCACGTTGCGTCTGATTCTCGGAACGCTGCTTCAAAGCGATCCGAATGATCTTGTGTTCACTTATGACCGGCACGCCAAACCACTGCTGGCCAGACCCGCACCCAAATCCCCGGTTCATTTCAATCTCGCGCACAGTCACGGCATGATTCTTGTGGCCGCTTCTCATCAGCGCATCGGCATTGATGTGGAACACCTCCGGCCGCGCGATCGCCTGATGGATCTGGCCCGGCGTTTTTTCTCACCGGGTGAAGTGGAGGCATTGACCGCCCTGCCGACACATGAACAGCCCCTGGCGTTCTTTGCCTGCTGGGTTCGCAAAGAGGCTTTCGTCAAAGCCCACGGTGACGGAATTGGATACGGCCTGGACCGTTTCGACGTTTCCGTGAATCCCGCCCAACCCGCCGAACTGCTCGCCACGCGCCCGGATCCCGCCGAAGCCACCCGCTGGACCCTGCGCGATCTGCCGGTGGGTTCCACCCATATCGGCACTCTGGCAGTGGAAGGGGCACTTGCAGCCCTTCATCTTGCTTCGGCCCCCACCCCCTGACGACGCTCCCCGGTTGTGGGTATGATGCTCGGCTTTACTTTGGGAAGCCCAGCAGTGAGTGCTCCACCAATCCGAAACGTCGCCATCATCGCCCACGTCGACCATGGCAAAACAACCTTGGTCGACAAGCTGCTCTATCAGTCCGGTCAGTTTCGCTCCGCCGAGCTCGACAAACTCGCCGGCGGACAGCACGGCCTGATCATGGACTCCAATGATCTGGAACGCGAGCGCGGTATCACCATTCTCGCCAAGAATTGCGCCGTGCGCTATCACGATGAGAAGGGTGTCGAAACAAAAATCAATCTGCTCGACACCCCGGGGCACGCCGACTTCGGCGGCGAAGTCGAACGCGTGCTGCGCATGGCCGACGGCGTGCTGTTGCTCGTCGATGCGGCCGAAGGCCCGATGCCGCAAACGCGCTTCGTGCTGGCCAAGGCGCTGAGTCACAATCTCAAACCCGTGGTGGTGGTCAACAAGGCCGACCGCCCCGATGCTCGCCCCGATGAAGTGGTCAGCGAAGTTTTCGATCTGCTGGTCGATCTCGGAGCCAACGATCAGACACTCGATTTCCCGGTCCTGTTTTCATCCGCCAAAGAAGGCTGGGCCGTGCGCGATCTCGCCGATGAAAAGGTGGATCTGCGCCCCGTCTTCGAAGCCATTCTCGCCCACGTGCCGCAACCGGTGGATGATCCGACCGGCCCCTTGCAAATGTCGATCACGGCACTGGATTATTCAGACTACGTGGGACGCATTGGTATTGGCCGTGTGACCAGTGGCATTTTGCGCGAATCTCAAAACCTCCGGCTCATTCGGCGCGATGGTGGTATTGAATCACGCAAAATCGGCCGCATTCTTGTCTTCGACGGCCTGGCCCGTCGTGCCGCAAGCACATGCAGCGCCGGCGACCTGTGTGCCGTCGAAGGCCTTGATCCGATTGAAATCGGCGACTGCCTGGTCGATCCGAACAATCCGAAGCCGCTCAAGCCCGTGGCCATCGATGAGCCCACGCTGCGCATGACCTTCCGCGTGAATGACGGACCGTTTTCAGGTCAGGACGGCGAAAAACTCACCAGCCGACAAATCAAGGATCGTCTCGAAAAAGAAAAACTCACCAACGTCGCACTGCGCGTCGAACCCGGCCAATCTTCAGAAGAATTCGAAGTCAGCGGACGCGGCCTGATGCATCTGGGCATTTTGCTCGAAACCATGCGCCGCGAAGGCTTCGAACTGACCGTCGGCAAACCGCGCGTGATCCTGCGTGACATCGATGGCCAGACCTGCGAACCGATCGAGCGGCTCGCCGTGGACTGCCCGAGCGAATGCCAGAGTTCCGTGATGTCGCTGCTGTCGGACCGTCGCGCCGAACTCTCGAAAATGGAACCGCGCAGCGCTGACTACACGCACATGGAATTCACCGTACCGGCACGCGGCCTGATCGGTCTCGGTGCCCGCATGATGACCGCCACGCAAGGCCGGGCCATTCTGCACCACACCTTTGAGCGGTACGAACCATTGCGCGGCAGCATTCCAGGACGTGCTGCGGGCGTGATCGTGGCCACCGAAAAAGGACCGGTCACCGAACACGCTCTGGACAGTCTTTACGATCGCGGCGTGTTTTTCATCCGTGCCCGCGAAAGTGTCTACGAAGGCCAGATCGTCGGCGAACATTGCCGTGACAGCGACATCATTGCCAACGTGGTCAAGGCCAAGCAGGTCAACAACATCCGCAGCGCGAACAAGGAAATGGGATACAAAATCCGTCCACCGCGCGAAATGGGGCTTGAAAATGCCCTAGCGTATATCGAAAGCGACGAGCTGGTCGAGATCACGCCCGCAGCCATCCGCATCCGCAAACGCATGCTCAAGGAATCAGATCGTCGGCGCGAATCCCGCCGCGCCGCATCCACGGCCCGCGCCTGATGAATCTCACCGTCGATGCGTCCATGGTCAAGCTGTTCGCACAGGACTTCCTGCTCCTGGAACAGCGGCTGCGCCAATCCATCGCCGACATCGACCATCCTGATCTGCTTGCATTGCGCGTACAGTTTTACGGCGAACAGGCCGGCCGGATTCTGATCGCCGCCGACGCCGCAGGCGGATTGCAACATGATTCGGCTTGGATCGATCTGCGCAAGCGCACACTGAACGACATCCGCGACCGGCTGGCGGCACCCGGCCAGTACGAACATATTTTCTTTGTCGAAGCCCTTCAGCGCTGGCTCAATGAAAAATGGCCGCAGCGCCTTCAGCCCGCGCCTGGTTTTCTGGTGTTTCTTTACGATCACAATTCCGAACACCGGTTCTATCTGATGCTCTGGCCGCGCGATATGGAATCCTCGATTGCCGATCAGCGCATCTTCAAACGCCATCATGCCGAACTCTATGCCTGCGCCTGCCGCCTGATCGCCGAACAATTGGATCCGGCCTTGGCGACCGAACCCGCCCCCACCTACGACTGCGTCGAAACCGACGCATGGTCAGATGCCATGACGAAAAAAGCCATGCGCACCGCGCTCGGCTTAAGCCCCTATCAATTCAAAAAGTTGCTTCAGACCACCGGCATCCGACAGGAAAGTCGTACCCGATGGCGCATTCGGCTTGCCGATCTTTCAGTTGATCACCGACGAAGATTGGCGCCGGGCCCAAAACGCATTTCGGCCGGCTGATCCCCGCCGCGCCGAATCAAGTCATCGAACGTTTCGAATTGTCGATCAGGTCCTGCCGATCGAATTTCAAACGCGCGTCCTTCTCTCAGCGGGTGATAGCGCAATGGCGTGCCCCACACATCCACCCACTGAACCGACACGGAATCATGGCCCTGCGGCACATGTTTTCGGGTCAGCATTTCAATGCGATCGGGATATCGGCCCGTTTCGCGGGCATGATGTTCGCAGGCGGTCGCCAGGTATTCCAGCGCCTTGAGATCTTCCGGAATGACATTCACCGTCGGACGAAACGGCGGCTCAGGCGTGATCTCCCATAACACCCATGCGGCCGCCAGCAGAAGCGAGCCTGCGGCAATCGCCTCGAGTCCACGTCTCTGGCTGGCAGGCTGCTGGACCAAAACTCTGACCCCGAAAATGACCCCACAAAAAAACGGCCTCGACATGCAAACTGCCGGGCCGTCAGAAATGCCCCCCGAAGGACTCGAACCTTCAACCCGCTGATTAAGAGTCAGCTGCTCTACCGATTGAGCTAGAGAGGCTTAAGTCGAGGATTGTATGCGTAGGACCCGCGCGGTCAACCCCCTGCACATTCGGCGTTAGACACATGGTTCGGCTAAAATAGACTGCTCTGCGGGCGTGGTGGAATTGGCAGACACGCCAGATTTAGGTTCTGGTGGGGGAAACCCCGTGCAGGTTCAAGTCCTGTCGCCCGCATTCACCCGACCCTTTGATTGATCGCCCACGAATCTCCTCATGCCTGATGTGCCCACCGCGGTGAGTATCGACGCCGAACTCCATGAGCGCCGCGAGCGTGTCTTTTTGGTTCTCGCCGGTTTGTTCCTGGGATCCATGACGATGCTCAACATCTTGGGCGTCAGTCGATTCATCGATCTATCGTTCACCTTGTTGGGCATGAAAATTCCGTTTGCGCTGGCCGTGGGCGTGCTGCCGTATCCCGTCACTTTTCTTTGCACCGACTTCATCAGTGAACTTTACGGCCGCCGTCGCGCCAATCTTGTGGTCTGGGTCGGCTTGCTTCTGAATCTCTGGGTGGTTTTCTTTCTTTGGATAGGCGGCCTACTCCCGCCTGATCCTCAACTGGACACCGCCACCGGCCTGCCGCCGATCGAAGCCTATGACCATGCCTTTTTCACCATTCGCCGCCTGACCATGGGAGCGATTGTCGCTTCGATGATTGCCTACCTGGCCGCCCAATTCTGCGATGTTTACCTGTTCCACTTCTGGAAGCGACTGACGCGCGGCAAACACTTATGGCTTCGAAACAACGGCTCCACCATGGTCAGTCAGTTCATCGATACCTTTGCCGTCATCACCATCACGCATTTTTACGCGCATGGACTTCCCATTGATGACGCAGCACCCATCTGGCCGCAGCTATGGGTCTTCATTGGATCCGGCTACGTCTTCAAGGCCGTTGCTGCAGCGCTGGATACGTTGCCGTTTTACATGGGCGTGCGTTTTCTGAGTCGCTATCTTCAGATCGATCCCAATCTGGAACATGCCATCGACGAAGAAGAAACCATGCCGCCCGATCAGGAGATGCCCGCATGCTGACCTGGACCTTCTGGTATGCCGCGGCATCGTGGGTGGCTCGACTGAGCATGATCCCCATCGTGCTGCGCCGGCAGCGCCAACCGGCCGAAGCCACCGCCTGGCTGCTGTTGATCTTTCTGCAACCCTGGGTCGGTTTGCTCCTCTACGTGCTGGTGGGCGAAAACCGACTTCCGAAGCGCCGCATACGCAAATATGCCGCAGCCGCCGGTGCGATGACGCCGCCGCGCAAGACCCGCAATACCGTCCATCCCGATGTGGCGCCGTATTTCGAGCCCCTGGTTCGACTGGTCGAACGCATGACCGACATGCCCATCGTCGGCCATAACCGCGTGGAATGGATGGCCGATACCGAAGATCTGGTCGACCGCCTCGTCGGAGATATCGACGCGGCGCAAGATCATGTTCACATCGTGGTCTACATCTACGAAAGCGACCCCACCGGCGAATTCGTGGCCGATGCACTCGAGCGTGCCGTTAAACGCGGCGTGACCTGCCGCGTGTTGGTAGACGCCGTCGGATCCATGGTCAGTGTCAACAGCATCATCAATCGCCTTGCCAAGAACGGCGTCGAAATTCGCGCAGCGCTTCCGGTGAGTCCTATCCGACGCCGATTGGCCCGGATGGATTTGCGCAATCATCGCAAACTGTTCGTGATCGACGGACGCGTGGCCTACGCCGGGTCACAAAACATCGTGGCACCGACGTATGGCCAGAAAGGCCGCGTCTGGCACGACCTGTCTGCTCGACTCTCCGGCCCGATTGTCACTTACCTGCAGCGTGTCTTTACCGAAGACTGGCACGCCGAAACCGAGGAATTGCTTGACGATGAAAAGATCTATCCGGCACTCGAACCTGCCGGCGATGTGGCCGTCCAAGCCTTGCCGAGCGGCCCGACCCATCCCACCCAAAGTTATCACCGGATGATGATCGCCGCGATCCACAGTGCGACGCAGCGCATTGTGATCACCTCACCCTATCTGGTGCCAGACGAAGCCCTGCTTAACGCCTTGGAGATTGCGGTCATGCGTGGCGTTCAGGTCGACATCATCGTGCCCGAATACTCAGACCAACCCGTCACCACATTCGCCGGCCGTTCTTACTACGACACACTGATGCGATCCGGCGTCAATCTTTATCTGCATCATGACGGACTTCTTCACGCCAAGACTTTTTCGATCGATGATGCGCTTGCCCTGGTGGGTTCCAGCAATTTTGATATTCGGTCGTTCTATCTCAATTTCGAATTAAATCTACTGCTGTACGGAAAACGGGTCACGCGATCTCTGCGCGAACACCAAGAAGCCTATCTCGAAGCCTCCCGCCCGCTGGATCCGCAGGCATGGCGCAAACGGCCTCTCTGGCGAAAACTGACAGAAGATATTGCGCGACTGTTGAGTCCGTTGCTATAGAGAGTGCGATCCATTAAAAAGCCTCCGCGCCCTGGGACGCGGAGGCTTTTAGAAAATCGTCTGATCAGCCTGATCCTCAGAAGGACGAGCTGAGCCCGATGGTGGCGTAGACATGGTCACGCTTGCCACCGGTGATGCCCGCACCGAAGCGCGCGGCCTGAGTGCCCAGGTGGGCGTAGTGAACGCCGAAGCCCAGATCCCATGCGCCGTACTTCGAATCGATGAACGTCGCGGGGGTCGAGAAATCAGCACCGATGTCGTAGAAACCGAAGGAGTCCGAACCGGTCGGGCCTTCGTAGTAGTTACCCAGACTGAAGCCGAGGGTCAGCGGAACGCTCAGGGTGACCGGGTTGTCCTTGCTTTCGACCACGGTCGTTTCATACAGCGTGGCGCCCAGTTCCAGATAAATGCCTTCATCCGGACCCGAGTCGGCACCGTTCTGCAGTTCCCAGGCGATCAGGACGTAAGGGGCGTAATCCACATCGAAGTTCACACCCAGATCCAGTTCTTCCACCGTGGCAAAGCCGCTGTTCGGGCTCGTCAGCGCGATGTAGGTCAGATCGACCGAGATCAGGTCATTGACCTGATGGCTCAGGCCCACCGACAGATCTGCTTCGTACCAGATGGGTGCCGATGCACCGACGATCGCAGCCGTCTGGTTTTCGTGAAAGCTATTCCAGATGCCGAAGTTCACCGACGTCGCATCATCCACGGCGAACGATGCGCCAAACGCCGGCTGAAGAATCAGCCCCTGGTTTTCTTGCGGCAGGCCACGGAACAGATAGTGCGTGGTCGCATCCAGCGAAAGATCGAAGCTCGCTGCCGAGCCCGCCTCCTGCGCCTGAAGATTGGGGGTCAACATTGCAGCGCCAGCCACGGCAGCAGCTGCACCGAATTTTCGAAGGGAACGCATGGGGGGTGTCTCCGTTAAGGGGTGTCTTCCCTTGCCGTCTAATGGTTTGATCACCTCCATTGGTGATCAGTCGACGGTTCTCTACAAAGATCGTGCCAATGCGCCATAAATCATGAGTTTTTAATACAAACAAAGGACTTACATCAATCATCTGCCTCATATAGGACTTTTTGAACCAATCCTTCACCAATCAAAGCTGCATAAAAACAGCGCACATCTGATTGTTGGAATCTCGTAAACGGCCAATTTGCGGGCAAACTCACCTTTCCCGGTATTGGCCCAAGCATCGAGCCCCTCCTAATTCTTTTCAATTGATAAGCCCGCCTGAGGCGGGCTTGATCGAACTTTAACGGAGCGGGAGGGATGCACTCCGGTCCACCTGCGGCGGATCCTCGCGGCGCCTTCGCTGCGCTGCGGCGTCGAACCCGAGGGTTCCATCGTGCTGCGCACGAAAGCAGGGGCTGCGCCCTGCTGAATCCCTCCCGCTTCACTTCTATTAAAAAAGCCCGCCTGAGGCGGGCTTGATCGAACTTTAACGGAGCGGGAGGGATTCGAACCCTCGAATGGGGTTACCCCCATTACGCGATTTCCAGTCGCGTTCCTTCAGCCACTCGGACACCGCTCCTGAGGGGTCCCGAAGAATGGCATATCCTATGGAGTCGTCAGGATCTATCAAGGCATGCCACCCCGTGAAGTATCACAATCACAATCTGCACGGCCTTCTGGTCGTGGACAAACCTGCCGGGTTTTCATCGATGGCCGTCGTCAGTGCCGTCCGTCGACATGGCGGGCATTGCAAAACCGGACATGCCGGCACATTGGATCCCATGGCCACCGGCGTATTGATCTGTTGCTTGGGCCGGGCGACCAAAGCAGTCCCCCATTTGATGGGTTTGACCAAAATCTATCGCACCACCATCAACCTGCTGGCCCATAGCACCACCGATGACGCAGAAGGTGAACTGACACCCGTTCAGGTCAAAATCCCACCCGAACGATCAGCAGTCGAACAGGTTCTCAAAAATCTCACCGGATGGATCGATCAGATCCCGCCCGCCTTCAGCGCGATCCAGATCGGCGGTCAACGTGCTTATGCCATGGCACGACGCGGCGAAGACGTCGAACTGGCACCCCGCCGTGTTCGCATCGACCAGATTCATCTCGATCGATACGAATGGCCCGAACTCGACCTCACCATCACCTGTGGCAAGGGCACCTATATACGAAGTCTGGCCCGACAAATCGGAGCCGCATTGGGCACCGGCGGCTATCTCACGGCGCTGCGGCGCACGGCAATCGGCCCATATACGGAGGTGCAGGCCATCACGCCCATGTCATTTCCCGATCTGATCACGCCAACCGATCTGTTGCCGATCCCGGATGCAGAACCCAATGACGATGCCTGACATCCCTTCAGAACTGATCAACATCATGCGTGATGCGCGTCATGTGGTGGTCCTCACCGGTGCCGGGGTCTCTGCTGAAAGCGGCGTGCCGACCTTTCGTGATGCGCTCGAAGGTTTGTGGGCGAACTTCAACCCCGAACAACTCGCCACGCCCGAAGCGTTTGCCGAACATCCCGAGCGCGTGAGTCGCTGGTATGGTGAGCGATGCCATAATGCATTGCGCTGCAAACCGAATCCCGGACATCATGCGCTGGTGCGCATGGAGCAATGGCTTTTCGATCGCAGCCGGTCTTTCACACTGCTGACACAAAACGTGGATCGACTCCACCAACGCGCCGGCAACAAAAACGTCTTTGAACTGCACGGCTCATTGTTGGATTGGCGATGCGCCACCTGCTCGGCCCGAAGCAACTACGCGATGCTCAGCTTTGCCGATCCACCGCCGCGTTGCACTTGTGGTGGTCCCATGCGACCCGATGTGGTCTGGTTCGGTGAAACACTTCCGGAAAACGCACTCCGAGCAGCCGACCGTGCCTTGCGCCAATGCGATTTGTTTTTTTCGATCGGCACCAGCGCTCAGGTTTATCCCGCTGCGGGATTCATCCATGCCGCATGCACCTCCGGCACCGTCACATGCGAGATCAATCCGCAGCCTACACCCATGTCTGACCGGATCGACTTTGTTCTGCCCGGCCCTTCAGGCCAGATCCTTCCGAAACTGGTGAATCATGCGTTCGGCGCAGAAGCCGGTGCCGATTAGAATGCCCTACCGATGCCGAACTTCATGGCATCGACACCGGCCCCGTAGCTCAGCGGTTAGAGCAGACGACTCATAATCGTTTGGTCGAAGGTTCAAATCCTTCCGGGGCTATTTTGCCACGAGCCACAGATCCGCACCTTCGCCGCCCGCCCTCCCGCTTGACTCCGTGCCATACCTCGCCATAATGCTGGCATGTTCACGCGATTTAATGAGTATGCGTATTGGTTTTTTGCCCCGCGGTTTACCGCGTAGGAGCCGGTTTCACGCATCCTCTCACTGGGATCGAAGGAGACAAGCCCCGACGCGGATCCGCGATCGGGGTTTTTCGTTGGGCCCATGTTTCGGGCCAGGAGCCAACCATGATTGTCGTCATGAACCCCGATGCCTCATCCGAACAAATCAACCGCGTCATTGGCTTGATTAAAGAGATGGGACTTAAAGAACATATCATCCAGGGCACCGAACTGACGGTGGTCGCCGTCATCGGCGACGACCACAAGAAAGACCCTTCGGTCTTCGAAACGCTTCCAGGCGTACAGAAGGCCATGAAGGTTCTTGCACCGTACAAAATGGCTTCGAAGGAAGTCTCCACCTCGAAGACACTCGTGGATCTTGGCCGCGGCTGCGTCTTCGGTGGTAAGGCTGTTCCGATCTGCGCCGGCCCTTGCAGCGTCGAAACCGAGGAACAAATCGTCCTGACCGCGAAGCTGGTCAAGGAAGCCGGCGCGGCAGCGCTGCGTGGCGGCGCTTACAAGCCCCGCACGAATCCTTACAGTTTTCAAGGGCATGGCGAAGACGGCCTGAAGATGCTGGCCACGGCCCGGGCCGAATCCGGCCTGCCGATCATCACCGAAGTCGTCACGCCTTCGGAAGTCGACCTTGTTTCTAAATACGCCGACTGCCTCCAGATCGGCACGCGCAATGCACAGAACTACCGCCTGCTCGAAGCGGCCGGCAAACAAGGCAAGCCGGTGCTTTTCAAGCGCGGTATGGCCATGACGATTGATGAGTTCCTGCAAGCGGCCGATTACATTCTGGCTGCGGGCAATCCGAATGTGATTCTCTGTGAACGCGGCATTCGAACATTCGAAAAATTCAGTCGCAACACGTACTCACTGCCGGCTATCACCGAATTGCAGAAGCGCAGCCATCTGCCGGTCATCGGTGATCCGTCACACGGCACCGGCCATGTCCACCTCGTGGGTCCGGCCAGTCGCGCCACCGTCGCCATCGGCGCCGATGGTGTGATCGTCGAAGTGCACCACGACCCGCCGCATGCCTGGTCAGACGGCGCACAATCCCTCACCCCTGAGGCCTTCGCTGATCTGGTCAAACAATTGGCGCGTGTGGCCGAAGCCGTGGACCGTGAAGTGCTGGTACCACAGCACACCGCCTGATCGGCGGACCGGAGCCTGCGTGTGGCCGAAGCCGGGCCGCCCATCGAAAAACTGCCTTCGACCCTGAACCGGGTGCTGGTCGTCATGCACGATCACCACTTGGGCAATTTCGTGCTGGCGCTGCCGACGCTTCACGCGCTGTCCAGTTACTTCGATTCATCCATCGATCTGCTGGTCGACGAGCGTTACGCCCCTCTGGTCCGATGCCTGCCGCACCCACCCCGCATCCTAACGATTGCCCATCGATCCTCATCAGAGCATGCCGGCATTCATGTGCTTAAATCAGCACAACGCTATGCCCAGCTTGCATGCACGCCTTATGACGTCGCGATCGATCTGATGAAAATGCTCAAGTCGATCCGCCTGATGCATCTCATTCAGGCAGACCGAAAAATCGCGTTGGAAGGGGGTCGAAAAACATCGGCCTATCAGACTCTACTTCCGCAACCGATTCATCCGCATTGTGCCGACCGATATGAGCAATTCGGATGGTTGACCGGCACCCGACCGCCGCGCCGCATTGCTTTGAGTGCGCCGCATGCCGCAACTGCAACACTTGAAACCCAATGGGGATTGACCCGGCAGCACCGTTGGGTACTGATCCATCCCACTTCCGGAAAAGATTACCGCTGTTGGCCTGCCGAACGTTTTGCGGCCGTGGCTGACGCACTGGCAGAACAACTCGGCCAGCCCATCATCCTGGTGGGATCACCATCGGAACAACCTCGACTTCACGCCATGCGCCAGCAGATGCAACATCATGCCTCTGCGCAATGCGTCGCCCCAAACATTGTTGAGCTGTTAGCACTGATCGAGGGAGCCAGCGTGATGGTCGCCAATGAATCGGGCCCCACACATCTGGCGATGTGTACCAACACACCCGTGGTCACCCTCTTCGGCCCCTCGCGTGAATCGGAATGGCTCCCGGTGCGCCAGGATCATCTCACGGTGCTGCGCGGTGCGACCTGCGATAGCCAATGCCATCCGGCCCACTGCCTGCATGACTATCGCTGTCTTACCGAATTAACAAGCCAAGCGGTGATCGAAGCCGCCCTGCAACGGGCCCACCGACATTGATTTGAAGTGACTCTTACTTGGAACCGGTTTCAATCGCCGGATCTTCGATGGCGGCATGCGTGAATGCTGCCTGGCGCCAGAGACATCCGGCGCAACGCCCGCAAGCATCCCAATTGCGTGTCAGGCATGATCGCGAAATCTGCCACGGCACATCCATCTGGTGCCCCACTTCAATCACCTGGCGATCGGTCAGTTCAAGCAAGGGCGTTTCAATTTCGAGATCCACGTCGTATTCATAGCGCACCAACTGCTGAACCATGAGTACAGTTTCAGTCACATGCGCAATGGCCTTGAAATCATTGCCGGCCTGCACAGGCCAGATCAATCGATCCGCATTCAATTGCAGGGCTTCTGAAGCCGCGGCCGTCAGCAATTGCATATCCGCAAGCGGCGGTCGCGAAGGCACATCATTGGGGCCCGCATCATCCCGTGCAATGGAAGTGGCTCGCAAATGCGGCATCGACAATTCAATGCGTTTGGCGGCGCCATATTGCTCAGCCTGCCGGATGAAATGGTCATAGCGAATCTTGCTGTTGATTCGGCCATCATGCACGAACAACAATGCCAGCCACGGACTGTCCGCACTCATGGCTGATGCAATCAGACTACGCAAACCGCCGTCATTCAGCACCACTTCCCATGATTTACTGGCGGCTTTCGACACGATTCAGCATTCCTCTCAGAACACGTTGCAGGCATGTGGGCTGCTGCTATGCTGTGCCCCGAACACCCCGCAAATACCTCGTTCAGGATACCCGATGTTCAGCCCGAATGGACCTGAGATTCGCATTGCAATCGACGCTGCCCGACAAGCCGCAAAACTGTGTCGCGCCGTCAGTCAGGCACTCGGCAATGGCGTCATCGAGAAAGACGACCGCAGCCCTGTCACCGTCGCCGATTTCGGCAGCCAGGCCTTGATCAATCGGGCTCTGGCTCATGCATTCGGGAATGATCCGATCATCGCAGAAGAAGATGCCGGTACCCTGCGCCAGAATCCTGAACTGTTGAACCGCATCGTGGAGCATGTGCGAGAAATCGAACCGGAGGCCACGGCTGAAAAGGTCTGCGACTGGATCGACCGCGGCGGCCAACGCACTTATACCGATCGATTCTGGACACTGGATCCCATCGATGGCACCAAAGGCTTTTTACGCGGCGATCAATACGCGGTGGCCTTGGCATTGATCGAAAAAGGCCGACCGGTGGTCGCCGTCCTCGCATGCCCCAATTTACCAGCGCCCGGCGGTACCACGGGCGCTTTGTTCACCGCCGTGCGCGGTGCCGGGACGCATATGCATCTGATGGATCAGGACACCCCGCCGGTCGCCCTGCGCGTGCGCACCACATCAGACCCCTCTCAGACACGCTTCTGCGAATCGGTGGAATCCGGCCACACCAAACACGATGCTTCAAGTGCCGTTGCGGCTCGCTTGGGCATCACCACCGAACCCTTCCGCATCGACAGCCAATGCAAATACGCCGCAGTGGCACGCGGTGATGCCGACATCTATCTGCGCCTGCCGACCAAACCCGGTTATGTCGAACGGATCTGGGATCACGCCGCCGGCGTACTGGTCGTGGAAGAAGCCGGCGGCAAAGTCACGGATCTGACCGGTGCCCCATTGGATTTTTCACGCGGCGCAGGCTTGGAAAACAATCGTGGCGTGATCGTCACCAACGGCCCGCTGCACGAGCAGGTCCTCGCGGCGCTTCATGCTGAAGGTGTGAAATAAAACTTCGCGACCGAATGCGCACAATCGACCTCTATATTCAGCAATCAAAAAAGGGAGCCACATCCGTGGCTCCCTTTTGAATTTGATTTGTCGTCGAACTTACCCCGCCTTGCTCGAAGCAGCCTTATTGAGCGCTCGATCCAGATTCCGAAATGCCTGCCGGATGCGCTCTTCATTCTCGACCATCGCGATTCGAACGTATCCTTCGCCGCCCTCCCCGAAGGCGCCGCCGGGACACATCGCCACTTCGGCCTTGTCGATCATGTCCAGACAGAAATCGACCGATGAACCGCCGTACGGCGCCAGATGTTCAACGGCCACTTTGGCCCAGACGAACATCGTGGCCTTGGGTGATTCGACTTCCCAGCCGACCTTGCGGCATTGGCGCACCATCTCATCGCGTCGCCCCTGGTAAATCTGCGCCTGCTCTTCGACCAAATCATCGCATTCGCGCATGGCAATGATCGCGGCGATCTGAATCGCCTGAAAGATCCCGTAATCGTAATAGCCTTTGATCTCTGACAGGGCCCGAATCATCTGCGCATTGCCCACGCAGAAACCGATGCGCCAACCCGCCATGTTGTAAGCCTTCGACAATGTCGAAAACTCCACACCCACATCCTTGGCTCCCTCGGCCTGCATGAAAGACGGCGCTTTGTAGCCATCAAAGCAGGTTTCGCCGTAAGCGAAATCCGAAATCACCATCACGTTGTGCTTTTTGGCGATCGACACCACCCGTTCCCAGAACGGCAGATCGATGCACATCGTGGTGGGATTGTTCGGAAAATTTAGAATCATCACCTTGGGCTTCGGATGCGCGGCATTGATGGACTGCTCAATGCGATCCAGGAAGGCATCATCGTTGCCAAGCGGTACACCGATCACGTTTGCCCCGGCCAGTACCACCGCATAGGGATGAATCTGGAAGGCCGGCAACGTCACGATCGCCGAATCGCCGGGGCCCAGCAGCGCCAGACAGAGGTGACTGAATCCCTCTTTCGAACCGATGGTGGCAATCACTTCGGATTCGGGATTCAGATCCACATCCCACCGGCGCTTGTACTTGAGCGCCATCTCGCGACGCAGATTGAACACGCCCGCACTGGCGCTGTATCGATGGTTGCGCGGATCTTCCACAGCCTGACGCAATTTGTCGACAATGATCTCCGGCGTCGGATCCTTCGGATTCCCCATGTTCAGATCGATGACATCCAGACCCGCCTTGCGCTTGTCGTACGTCAGCTTTTTGATCTTGCTCAACATGTAAGGCGGCAAGCGTTCCAAGCGATGAGAGACGTGGATGTCCATCCGATTCAATTCCTTTCCGCATCAACGCGGATCACGGGGTCTGCAGCACTTGATCGCGCTGCCGTTGCCATGAACGGTCGAGTACCGGCTCCAGGACGGTCACGTCAGCCTGACGCAACAACACCTGTGCCCGCTGACGCATCAATGCCCGCTCCTGCTGAAGCCGAAGCACGCGTCGCAATCTTTCAGAGGCCTCTTCGAAAGGGACCTTTTCAGGCGTGATTTTACGCTCGCAGCGCAACAGGGCAAAACCTCCCTCGACCGCGATCGGCTCAGAGACACGGCCGGGCTCGAGCGCGGCCGCGGTATCCCGGATCGCCTTCGGATATGTCGGGTCGTGCGGTGCCACCGGTGGAAGCAATCCCCCCTGAGCCCGACTCGAATCAAGGCTCTCGGTCACGGCCAGATCGATAAAATCCCCACCCTGCTTCAGCGCCTGAAGCACTTTTTCTGCACCGCGCAGATCCGCCACCAGAATCAATCGCACCTCAGTCTGCTCGGCCGATTCACGGCGATGGGCTTCCCGGGCCATGGCTTCTGTCACCGTCACCTGTTCGGCGACCAGACCGCGCAGCGCAGCATTTCGGCGCAATAATTGCTCGAAGCGCTGATCATCCAGCCCGCGGGTTTGCCTGAGTCGATTCAACAGGCGCGCTGCCGTGTCCGGATCGGTCGACAGTTCTTCAAGCAGCTGCTGCTTTTCAGCCGCAACCGCCCGATCGCCGGGTGTTTTGTTCAGTCGGGCACAGGTGCGGGCCAGCTCCCGATCCAACACCCACTCGGCCAGCGCTTCGCCCCCGGCCGATGCCATCATCGCCGGCGCCAGTTCCGACCATCGCACCGGTGTGCCATCCACAATCGCCAAGACCGCTGTCCGATCGGCCGCCTGCCGGGCGCGCTCCGACGAAGCCGTCGGCATTTCTGAGCCGCAGCCGACGAGGAGGACCAGAATGACCAGACATTCCCCACGCATTTTGGTAACCTACAATCCGGTTTAGCAGCTCAATCTTAACGAGTTACAAGCGGGCCGCACGACCGGCGCCCGCGGCAGGAGCCTACGTTTGGCCGAGGCAAAACCGAATCTAATTCTGTGTCCGTACTGCGGCATGTTCAATAAAGCTCCTGTCACCCATTGCACCAGTTGCCATGGGCATTTCGACAGCCTGAGCCGAAAAGTCAGCCAGCAGCACATGGGCCCGTGGTTCATCCGCGACATGCAAAGCCCCTTCCGTCCCGGATGCAGCTTCGATGTCATCGAAAAGCTCTGCATGTCAGGCAAAATCAAGGGCGATACGATTTTACGCGGCCCGACCACACGCCAGTTCTGGCAGGTGGCTTGGCGCGTGCCCGGCGTGGCGCACCTCATCGGTTTCTGCCACAAATGTGAAGAAAAACTGCCCGGACTGATTTCGAACTGTCCGCACTGCGGCGTGACTTTCGCGCGACCGAGCAAGCGCGAAGAACTCGGCTTGGACGGCTACGACCCGACCGTCTTTGAAGAAGTCCGACGCGTGCGCGAAAGCACCATGGCCACTGCGGCAGGTGCCGCGCCGGCTGCCGCAGCAACTTCGACCATGGCTTCGGCACCAGCCGCATCCGGCGGCACCGTCGCCGGCACCGCCACTTTCCAAGGGGCGGGCGGCGTCGCCTCGATGATCTCCGACAACCAGGCCGGCGCCGAGGATGGCGCGGGGGCAGTCGATGACGAACTGGCCGCGATGGCCTGGATGACCTCTTCAGGTGAGTATCACAGCGAAGCCCTGCCCGCCGAGCGTCCCGCCGGTGGTATCAGCCCCGTGGTCATCGGGTTGATCACATTGAATCTGCTTCTGATCGCCGTCGTCGCAGCCGTGATGATGATCGACCAGGGCAGCGAAACCGATACCGGATTCAACACCGGTACGGGAACCTTGATCGAACCACCGGCCGGCACGCCCCAAAAAGCGCGACCGAAACCGCGCAACCCTTCACCCGCCGGTGTCACCACACCTGACCCTAACACGACGACCAACCCAACCCCGCAAGTACCTGCCGGTCATTCGAACACGCCCACGCCCACCATTGATAACGGAGACGGTGGTGCCTCGCTTTTCGCACCTACCCCCACACCCACCAAGGCACCGCCACGAAACAGCGGACCAAGCTTCTTCGGCATCCCGATCCATATGACACCGGTCGAAGGTCTCACCGAAGAGCAGGCTGCAGACTTCAACCAGCGATTCGCCCGCGCCCAGGCTTTCTACAAAGACAGCAATTACCGCGAAGCGCTGCGCCTCCTTGAAAGCATTCGCAGCGATCTACCCTTCGGCGTGACCAACAAGGGGCTGGATGAATCCATTCGCCAGACTGAGGCCGCTGCACGCCAAAAAGCCGAAGACGCCAAAGAACCTGCACCGACCACGCCTGCGCCAGCACCTGCGCCGGATGCACCGCAAACCAAAACGCCGACCAAACCCACCGAGGCGCAGAAAAAAGCACTCGATGCATTTTTTGAATAACCCACAACTTTAGATCACAAACAAAGAGCCCGGCGTGCCAACACGCCGGGCTCTTTTCATGGGCAAGACATGAAGATCAAAGATCAACGCTGAGTCGGCGCTGCCAGTGCGTGCCGTCACGTGTGATCTGAACATCCACACCGGCGGCCGTCAGTTCGTCGCGCAGGCGATCAGACGTGGCATAATCCTTGGCGACGCGTGCCGCATCAATCGCCCGGCATCGCTCGGCAATCTGCTCATCCGAAAGGCCGTCCACCGAATGGGGTGCCACCACATCCTGATCAAGCACACCCAGCACCGCATCCATCCGACGCAGCGCCGCCACATCTTCAGCCGTGGGATTCGGCGTGCGATTCATCCAGGCATGCAATCGGCCCAGCGCATCGGAAATATTCAGATCGTCGGCGAGCGCTTCAAGGAAAGCCTGCTCGATTTCACTCGAACCTTTCGGCGTGGACTCTGCCGTGACGTGCGGATGATGATCCACAAAGGCCCGCAGGCGGCGCAATTCTTTGGTGGCATCTTCCAAACCCTTCGCCGTGAAATTCATGTTTTTACGATAATGCGTGCGGATCAATTCGAATCGAAGCGCCGCGGGCTCAACGCCTTTTTCAAACACCTGCCGCGCGGTGTAAAAGTTTCCCTTGGATTTACTCATCTTCTCGCCTTCCACCAGCAGAAAGCGTGCGTGCAGCCAGTGCCTGGCAAACGGCTTGTCACTCGCACCGGTCGACTGAGCGATTTCACATTCGTGATGCGGAAAAATATTGTCTTCGCCACCGGTATGGATATCGATCGTTTCCACACCGTGTACCGCCATCGCCATCGCCGAACATTCGATGTGCCACCCCGGATAACCTTCACCCCACGGGCTGGGCCATTTCATCAGATGGGTCTGATCCGGCTTCCATAACAGGAAGTCAGCCGGATGACGCTTGTCGGCCTGATTTTCGGCTTCAATGCGTTCGCCGGCACCTTCGCGCAGACGATCGAGTGTGTTCCCGCTCAGGCAGCCATACGCTGAAAAACTGTGGACGTCGTAATACACCGCGCCGGTCGACGACACATAGGCGTGATTTTTTTCGATCAGGCGCTCAATGAGGCGGATCATGGGTTTGATGTGATCCGTGGCTCGCGGCATGCGCGAATCAGACTCGTCGGCAATGCGCAAGCGCAGCGATTTAGCATCAGCAAGAAAACGTTGCGCAAAATAGGCCGCGACCTGAAACGGATCATTCGGATCCGTGACCTCCGCCTGACCACCCTTCTTAGCGGCCTTCATCCGATCCACCGCCTTCTGCATCTTGTCTTCGCCACCGCCATCAGTCAATTGATCCTCGGTCATGTGGCCCACGTCGGTGATGTTCATCACCTGGACCACCGCCAGACCGGCCATTTCGAGGGTTCGGCGCAAAAGATCGGCCATCAGAAAGGAGCGAAAATTTCCGATATGGGCATCGTCGTAGACCGTGGGGCCGCAGTTGTACATGCGCACCTGCCCCGGCTCGATGGGCTCAAAACGTTCCACACGACGGCTTAATGTGTTGTAAAAGCGGAATTTCATGGAGGTTCGGATTGTAATGAGCAATGCAGCCCGCTGCATCTGCCGCCCGCGAGCCATTTGACCCCGTATAATTCCCCCATGGAAGAAATCGGCCAACCGCTTTACCCCCAGACACCTGCCTCGCTGCGCCGCCTGAGTTGGGCGCTGCGTCTGGCCATCGCCGCACAATGTCTGGCGATGGCCTGGTTGACTCACTTCGAAGGCAGTTCCATCAACCTTCTGCTGTACGGCTACTGGGGCTGGCCCGAAAACACCGTTGTCCTGATCGACCAATGCGCCACATGGACACTCGCCGCCATGGCCGTGTTGGTGCTGTTCTGGCCGGCATGGCCGATCCTGCTGCCGCTGGCCTTGTGGGCGCTGGCCGAAGCACTGGTGCCCCTTGGGATTTTGCAGGCCGAAAATGCGCCCTTCGATGCCTCCGCTCCCGGATGGATTGCGTTGGCTGCACGCGGCGCACGCTACTGCCTGCCGCTGGGCCTGATCCTGATCTGGCCCCTGCTGCCGCATCGAACCCAACCCGGTCCCAAGCGCATGCGCACCGGCATGTTTCTGCTGCGCCTGGGTGTGGCCACCACATTTGTGGGTCATGGCCTCAAGGCAATTGCGCACGACAGCGCCATGATCGGCCTGATTGTCCACACCGCCGAAAATTTCAAACTTGAAGGCATCAGCGAAGATATGGCCCGTCAGGCGCTGACGATCATTGGTGGGCTTGATCTGATGGTCGCCAGCTTGTTGATGATCACACGCTGGCGATGGATCGCCGGCTGGATGGCCTTCTGGACATTCATCGCGGCATGCAGCCGACTCACTGCGTCCTGGGATTGGCATCTGTGGCACGAAGTGCCCAGCCGCGCCGCCTATTTCGGTATTCCACTGGGTCTGGCGATGTACTGGCATGCCGAAGTGGTCGCGGCACGCGCGGCTGCTTCGGCGTCGACTCTGCCCACTGGGCCTTCATTTTTCGTGCGCATGCTCTGGCGCCTGGCGGCCGTCAATCTGCTCATCTTGCTCATCGCCACAGCCACCTGGTTTTTTGGTGAAAATGGATATGTCTCACTGCGTGATGCCATCGCCCGCTCAGGCCGCTTCACACAGCCGCCAGTCGAAGGCGATCCACTCGAGCGATATGAAATCAAGACCTCCGGCACAGCGCCCATTCGTGAAACCAAGCGACCCCCTGCCATTGTTCTCACGCCGGACCAACCTGATACGCCGGTGAAAACCGAACCCACGCCGACTGCGGTCGCCGTGGTGCCCACACCTACACGGGCTCCGATTCAGCGCCCGTCGCTTTTGCGTCGCAAAGCCGGTTTTGTTCCTGAGCCCGCCGCTGAAATTCCCACACCCCCTCCCGTGGTGGATATCACACCACCGCGTCCAACCCCCTTGCCACCTCCGCCTTCAGAACCTTCCGGTGGCGGATCCTTTTTTCGGCATCTCCACAAACGGCGGCGGAGCATCCAACAACAAAAAAGGTTCCGGATCCGATGCCGGCGTGCAACCCGCGTCAGAACAACAGGCCAAAGACTTTCGCAAGCGATTCAATGCGGCATCCGCACAAGCGAAAGGCGGAAACCACGAACAGGCGCTGTCGATGCTCGAAGGCTTGAAAAAGGATCTGGCCCAAGCACCGCATCCTGAAATCGAAGCCTCGATTCAGACGCTTGAAGACAACATTCGAAAACAGATCAAGTAAACCGCCCGATCAATCTTCCATGCGTGCGGCGGTTCGATCAGGCACTTCGATGCGCACTTCCTGTACGCGTGTTTTTTCGGCTTGCGTGATCACGAATCGCAAGCCTTCATATTCGAAGGTTTCGCCCGTATCCGGCACGCGCCCCAACGTGGCCAACACAAATCCGCCGAGCGTTTCGTAATCATCATCTTCCGGCAAGGCGACATTGAGTTCGTCATTGATGTCATCAATATGGACTCGGGCATGCACGCGATAAGCCCGGTCACCCTCCGGTTCAATACCGGGCTCTTCTTCATCGGTGGGTTCGTATTCGTCGGTGATCTCACCCACGATCATCTCGAGAATGTCTTCAATGGTGATCAGGCCGGCCGTGCCGCCATATTCATCCAGCACCATCGCCATGTGGACCTTCTGCTCTTTGAACTGCGTCAGCAGCGCTCGGACCGGCTTGGATTCAGGTACGAACAGCGGTTCGCGCAGCACGGATTGAAGATCGAACGGTTGATCCGATCCCAGCAGACCGATCAGATCCTTGACATACAGAATGCCAATGATGTGATCGAGATCTTCTTCGTAAATCGGAACACGCGAGTGCCCCGCCTTGGCCACGAAACGTTTGACATCTTCGAGTGATGCGTTGGAAGGAATACCCTCCACATCGGTACGCGGCGTCATGATTTGATCGGCGGTGTAATCCTGAAGTTCCACCACCGCTTCGATCATGCCCTTCTGATCCTGATCCACCAGACCCGATCGCTCGCCTTCGGTGACGGCATCCAGAATTTCACGCTCGAGCGGCGTGGTATCCCCCTCCTGCTGAATCGGCGCCCCGATCAGGCGGCGCACCGCCGGATCCAAGGCATGCATCATGGCCAGCAGCGGACGAAAAACGAATTGCAAGGCGCGCAACAACGGCAACGAGGCGGCGAGCAACGGCTCGGCAGCATACCGGCTCCATGAAACGGGAATCGCCACACCAAAGATTGATACGATCAATGCCGTCGATGCGAATGCCCAGGCCGTCTCAACCCACGTATGCACTTCACCGGGCGGCGCGAACATCTGAATCATGGCAACCAGAATGATCAGATTCGAGGCCGTACGCCCCAACGCCGTCAGCGATATCCATGCATCGCGATGCGTGTTGATGTCATCCACCACATCGGGGCGACCACGCGTCTGCAACCATTCGGTCAGACGCGTGCGGCTGAAATCGATCAGCGCATGATGGCATGCCGCAAAGAAGCATCCGGTTAGTGCTGCAATCATCGCCATCCAGACAGGGGGTTCAGCCAGACTCATCGTGCAGCATCTCCACGGGCGTAAACCGCTCCCACGCCGATCGCTCTGAGAATTTCATCTTCCCGGGCATGCATGATGTGATGGGATTCCTCATCCAAATCGTCGTATCCCATCAGATGCAGCAGACCATGTGTGGCATAAAGCAGTAATTCGAGTTCGACCGCATGACTGCGCTGCTGAGCCTGGCGGATGGCCTCATCCAGGCACAGATAGATCTCGCCTTCCAACTTTCGGTCGTCATCGGCATCCTCAGAAAGATCGAATGTCAGCACGTCCGTGGTCCCCGGCACGCCACTGTAAACCTCATGGAGGCGCGCCATCTCTGGAACATCCACAATCACAACTGCGACCTGCGGGTCCTGTAAGGTCAATTGCGTGTAGACCGCCTGAATCTGGTCTCCGAGCTGATCGAGATTCACGCGAGGGTCATCGATCCATGCCACCACCGCCGGACGTGAAGCCGGAGCAATCGGTGCGCTGTTTTGGTTCGGGTTGGAATCGTCCATCAAGATTGGGGCCGGAGCCGCTTGCCTATCGTATCGAACAGGCGACGCTCAGGCCATGGAACCTCATCCGGCCACCGCCGTGGGCTTTGCCGCCACAGGTTCGGTCGCAGATGAGGGATAGGCAATACGGCCGTGGTAAATCGCGCACAGGCTCTTGGTAATGGCTTCTTCCACGCGGCGCAGATCCGCGAGCGTGATATCACAATCGCTGAACTGGCCATCCATCAATCGTTTGGTGGCGAGTTTATGAACAAGCTGCTCGATGCGCACCGCCGTCGGCTCGGCCATGGTCCGACTGGCACTTTCCACCGCATCACACAACATCAGCGCCGCGGCTTCTTTCGTGCGCGGCTTCGGGCCGGGATATCGGTATTCAATTTCTTCAGGCTCATCCTCGCCATCCGCCCGCTTGATGGCGGCATGATAGAAATACTCCACCAGCGTGGTACCGTGATGCGCCTCGATGAAGTGCCAGAGCGCCGGCGGCAGGCCGTACTCGCGCGCCATTTCCATCCCGTCTTTCACATGGCCCACGATGATCAGCAAACTCATCGCCGGTGAAAGCTTGTCGTGGAGATTGCGACTGCCAAGCTGATTTTCGACGAAATACTGCGGCTTGTTGACCTTGCCGATGTCATGGTAATACGCGCCCACGCGGGCCAGCAAACCATTGCCACCGATCGCCACCGCGGCCGCCTCGGCCAGCGTTGCCACCTGCAGAGAGTGATTGAATGTACCGGGCGCTTCTTGCGCCATGCGCCGCAGCAACGGGTGATTCATATCACCCAATTCCAGCAGGGTCATGGCCGTCGTCACACGAAAGGCTCGTTCCACAAAGGGCAGCAGGCCGAGCACAATGAAACCCAGCACCGTACAGCCGCCCAGAACCAATACCGATTCCCACATCAGCGTGGTGACCATGCCATCGATCAGCACACGATCGGCCAGTCCGGCTGCCCAGACACCACTGGCACCCACGATACCTGTGACCAAACCGATGCGCCCCAGCGTGCTTCGATGTCGGATTTCACGCAACTGACCGATCGCCACCATGCTGGTCACGATCATCACCAGAATCAATGACACCGTCAGATTCAACGCCACACCGGCCAGCAGGCAGAAAAGCACCACCGACCCGAGGCCGAACCGCTGATCGTAGGCAATCGTCAGAATCACACCCACAAGAACGGTCGGACACAACACCGCAGCGAGCCCCACGTTTTCACCCACACGCTGAAAAGCCCAAGCCATCAGCAGCGCGGCCAGCAAAACGCTGAACAAGGCTGCACAGCGCATTGGATTTTCAGTGATCCGTGTCTTGTATGCGATGACATAGCCGAGCAGCGAGAGTCCGATCAATGTCACCAGACATCCGAGACCGATCCGGTTGAGCACGCGATCCCGTGTAGGGATCGCGGCCAGATGCTCCTGTAGCAGACGATAATCCTGAGGCCGCATGACCGTGCCCGCCGGCACCAGCACGTCGCCAGGCTGATACGTCACCATGACGTCTTTCACCTCGCGGACGGCGGCTTCACGCACTTCATCGGTCAGCTGCTTGCTGAATTCATAGGTGGGCTTTTTCGCGTTCAAATAATAATGCACGATGGCGGGCCGAACTTCGGCTGCAAAATCATTGGTCAATCGTTCGGCCGCCAGATTCAGCAATTGCTTGTTTTCCACGCTGAGCCAGTCCTGCGTCAGACGGGTGTTCTTCACCCACTCATTGGCGCGCGGCTCGGCATGTTGCAGCAAAATGCGGATGTAGGGCCAACTGACTTTCTGAACCTGATAATCCTTGTCGGGCAAAATGGCGGTCTGTCCCAACTCGGTCATCATGTCGTCGACCAGCAGTTGCCACGCTTCGGTGGGCTTTCCTTCCTTCTGGTACCGCGCAAGACTGAGGCGCAGGTTTTCAAGCAACGGTTCAGTCAGACCCAGTTTCGAGACGATCTCAGGTGCCATCTGGGTCAGTTCGGTTTTGCCCACCACGGTGGCCGGAAGAGCTGTGAAGAAGTTCCGTGTCTCATCGAAGAAGATCGTGTTGGGCACGTAGACCGCAGGCGTCTGGCTGCGTGCCTTCTCGCGTTCCTTCTCTGTGGCGATGGCGTCGAGCGTGTCGAACTTCACACGGGCCATTCGGGGGCGGTCGACGATCTGGTTCACCCGGTAAGCCGGTTCTTCACGTCCCTGAATCACGATCAGCAGAGCCAAGCAGATGAAGATGCCCGCAATCACCGCCATCCACGCCAGACTGCCGCGCGAGATAAAGTTCTCCCACGGCGTGGCTTTACGCGGAATGTGCTTGCGCACTTCGCGGCGTCGGGGTTTGTTGGTCTTCAAAAGCGGCATAAGCTGGCTCAGTGTTCAACCCGAGTCGGTTCCGGGGGAGGCAGGATTATAGTTCGGATGAATCCGGGTGCGTCTTTCGGGATCATCCCAAATGGCCCTTAAACCTCATTCTGAGGGCCGTAGGCATCCACAATTTTCTGCACAAGGCCATGTCTGACAATATCTTGCCGTCCAAGTGCCACAAAACCAACCCCCGGAACCCGCCCCAGACGACGGGCGGCATCGACCAGGCCTGACTCCACATCCTCATCCAGATCGGTCTGGGAAGTATCACCGGTCACGATCATCTTCGAGCCATGCCCCATGCGCGTGAGAAACATCAGCATCTGACCGCGCGTCGTGTTCTGAGCTTCATCGAGAATGATGGCCGCATCGTTGAGCGTCCGGCCCCGCATGAAGGCCAGCGGCACCACTTCGATCACATCACTCTGCAGAAATCGCTGGACCTGCTCGAAACTCATCATGTCATTCAGACCATCGAGCAAGGGCCTGAGATACGGGTTGACCTTCTGTTGAAGATCGCCCGGCAGAAATCCCAATTTCTCTCCGGCTTCAACCGCCGGGCGCGCCAGCACCAGCTTGCGCACCAACCCGCGTTTGAGCAGCGATACCGCCATCGCCACGGCCAGATAGGTTTTTCCCGTGCCTGCCGGTCCGGTGCAGAACACCAGATCGTGCTCCTTGATCGCCCGAAGATAATGCGATTGCCCGTCGGTCTGCGCTCGAAGTCGACGACCATGAGCGTAAACATCCAACGTCACGACGCCACCTTCTGCGATCTCTTCCTCCTCGAAGCTTCCCCCTTCGGATTCAGCACCGTAGCGAATTCGATCCAGCAGATCTTCATGACTCATCGGCCGACGCCGGCGCGCCGCGCGCGTCAGATCGGCAATCACCGCAGCAGCACGATGCACCGATTTGTCATCGCCACTGAGCCGAATCGATTGATCACGGGCCTTGGCTGAAATCCCCAGTGTTTCGCGTATCAGCTTGAGATGGCGCTCGGAGGCTCCGAGCAGCGCCACGCGATCAGCATCTTCCGGCAATGTGATGGTCAGTTCCAAACCGCAATCTCCTCCACCTCAGTCAGGCGGCGAGCCATTATATCGTCGAACAGGTCGTTACAATCGAAGCCCATGCGTGCAGCGATCCTTGCCATCGGCGACGAACTGATTCTGGGTCAGATTCTCGACACCAACTCAGCCTGGCTGGCCGGTCGCCTGACCGAACTGGGCATTCATGTGGTGCGATTTGAAACCGCACCCGATCAATGGGGTGCCATTCAAGAAGCCATCATTCGATCCGCTGAATCAGCAGAACTGGTTCTGATCACCGGAGGTCTCGGGCCGACCGATGATGATCTGACCCGCGATGCCCTGGCCGCCGCCATGCATGAAACGCTGGTGGAAGACCCGGCCGGCATCACGCATCTCGACCAATGGTTTTCCGGGCGCAGCAAGCCCATGCCCGCGATGAATCGACGTCAGGCCCTGCGCCCGCAAACAGCTGAATTGATTGCGAATCCTATGGGAACCGCGCCCGGATTGCGCGCCACGCTGCACGGCTCAACCGTGTTGTGCTTTCCCGGCGTGCCTTCTGAAATGCGCCCCATGTTTGAAACGGCCATCGCTCCCATCGCCTGCAAAACGCCTCGGGCCATCGCCCTCGAACGCATCGCCACATTCGGCATGGGCGAATCGACCGTGGCTGAATTACTGGGCAAAGAGCGCATGGCGCGCGATCGTAATCCCACGGTCGGCACCACAGCCACCGGCGGCATTGTTTCGGTGCGCCTGCGAGCCGAAGCAAAAACGCATGCCGAAGCCCAGCGCCTGATCGCGCACGAAGTCGACCACGTCGAACAATTACTCGGATCCGTGGTCTTCGGTCGTGGCGACATCGACTTCGAATCGGCGGTCGGCGCCATGCTCCGCAAGCAATCACTCACACTCACCACGGCCGAAAGTTGCACAGCCGGACAGATCGCCAATCTGATCACGCGCGTGCCCGGCTCCAGCGCCTGGTATCTCGGCGGCTGGGTCACCTATGCCAACACCATGAAGCGCGACCAACTGGGTGTCGGTGAAGCGATACTCGAAACCCATGGCGCCGTCAGCGAACCGGTCGCCCGCGCCATGGCCGAAGGTGCCTTAAAACGCAGTGGTGCCGATCTGGCGGTGGCCGTCACCGGCATCGCCGGACCTGAAGGCGGCACAGCCGAAAAACCCGTCGGCACCGTCTGGTTCGGCCTCGCCCAGCGCGATCGCACCACCATGACTGAGTGTTACTGCTTTGTCGGCGATCGCGAAAAGATCCGCTCCCACGCCGCGTTGTACGGTCTGGGTCTGGTCCGCCGCCGATTGCTGGAGTTGATCTGACATGCCCCTCGAACAGACGCCCATCGCACTCATCGGCGCCGGCCCCATCGGCTTGGAAATCGCGATCGAACTCAAACGCGCCGGCCTCGAATACCTGCATTTCGACAAAGGTCAGATTGCCTCCACCATTGCATGGTTTCCACCGGGCATGACTTTTTTCAGTTCGATCGACCGCATCGGCATCGCCGGCGTGCCCATTCAAACTGTGGATCAGGCCAAATGTTCGAAGGAACAATATCTCGCTTATCTGCGCAGCATCAGTCTGCAGTTCGATCTGCCGGTGCGCACTTACGAACCAGTCACGCAGATTCGGCGCTGTGACGATGGCGCTTTTGAACTCACCACACAACCGGCAAAGGGCACCCATACCCTTCGAGCAGAACGGGTCATTCTGGCCACGGGCGATATGGCAGCGCCGCGTCTTCTGAATATTCCCGGTGAAAACCTTCCCAATGTCAGCCACTACTTTCATGACCCGCATACTTATTTTCGCAAGCAGGTCTTGATTGTGGGCGGCAAAAATTCCGCCGTCGAAGCCGCCTTGCGTTGCTACCACGCCGGCGCCAAAGTCACGCTTTGTCATCGCGGCAGCGCTTCGATGCAGACCGCATCAAATACTGGCTACTGCCCGAACTGCTCGGTCGAATCGATCGCGGCGAAATCACCTGCCACGACCAGACGCAACTCAAAGAGCTCACAACCTCGACGGCAAAGCTGTCCACACCCAAAGGCGACACAATTCTCGATATGGATTTCGCCCTGCTGATGACCGGTTACGTGGCCGACATGACTTTGTTTGAGCAACTCGGCGTGAAACTAACCGGCGAAGGCCAGCGCCCTGCCATCGACGAAGCCACCATGCAGACCTCGATTCCCGGTCTTTACGTGGCGGGCACCGCCACCGCAGGCACACAGCGTTCTTTTCAGGTCTTCATTGAAAACTGTCATGTACATGCTCATCGCATCGTTGCCCATCTGACGGGACAAACGCCACCGCCAAATCCGATTCCCAACGCTCGGCCTGAATCCTAGAGGGCGTTATGAACTTTTATTCTTGCGAAAGCGGCAAATATTCATAACACCCTCGTAAAAACAACCGCGTCGGCCTCTTTTGCAAGAGCCGACGCGGAAGCTGATCCGACCTGAAAACGTGTGAATCAGAATTTAGGCAGCGCTGGTTTTCCTTGCACGCAAACTGCGCTTCCCACCGTGCGCTGATCGACAGGCATACGACGCTCGGGTTGATGCTGCATCACATCCACCAGTTCTTCGGGCGTGCGGGCCCAAAGATCGGCACCGATTTCTTCGGCCAGGCCTTCGGCACGATTAAACACACCCCCGCCCACCACGATCTGCATGCGCGGGCATGTTCCGGTGGCATGCAACGTATCGATGCTCTGACGGATATACGGCAGGTCGGAAGGCCCCGATCCGAACAGCACCATCATGTCCGGACGCAATTCACCGACCTGGGCGAGAATTTCATCCGAGGCCACACCGCCTCCGGTGAAGAACACTTCATAGCCTTCGGCTTCGAGCAGATCCGATGCCATCTGGCCGGAAAGTTCGCCCACTTCATCCGGGCCACCCACCACCATCACGCGTTTACCACGCGATGTTTCGGCCGCGAGTTGAAGCTGCATCTGACCCACCAGCATCCGCAGAATGCGTGTGGCATACTGCAGACAAACCTTGGAGAGCTGGTCGTGGCGATGCATCTTGTCGGCGGTTTCGAGCGTCGGCCAGAAAATCTCATTCAAAATGCGTTCGGCGGGCATGCCTGCCGCCAGGGCGCCTTCCACCAGTTCACGGGCACGATCACGTTCACCATGAATGACGGCTTCAAAAAAACGCTCAATACGAATCTCACTCGACATCACTGACCTCCTCCGCTGGGGCGACCTGCTGCCGCCATGTCCTCACCGACGCCCCTCCGCGTCGCAGCCGGTTTCTCCCGGCCAGAGTGAGGTATCGGAAAGACATCTTGTTTATCTCCACTATTTTCTCGATCTTTTCTAATTTACCTATTTTTACACACATGAGGTGGGTCCTATATTGCGCCAAAATGCCTTAAACACCTGTTCGTAAATATGTTGAAAGCATGACTGGCAGGTGCTATCGCCTCTGTCTAAAATGACGTCGTTCCGTCTGGTCCGCTTGGACCCGGGAAACGTTTGGAAGCCACCTCCCCTTACTAGATGGCAACCGACAAACCCACCACGGGTAGACATGGATGGCTGACATCGTGTGACGGGAGAAAGCGATCGCAACCCACTGGCGATTGCACCGCTTGATTGCGTTGGAGTGCATTTGATGATTCGTTTGTTTTTTCTGACTCTGATGCTCAGCACCACTCTGGCGCTGACCGCTTCGGCTGCTCGCCAGGAAAATCCCGAAGACACCTACAAACAGTTATTCGCCGATCGCGAAAGTGCTGCCACCGATATCACCGGTCGCGTGCGCCTGGCAACCGACCTTTACGAAGCGGCCAAACTTTCGCACGGCAGAGACCTGAAATCCTTTCTCTGCGTGAAAGCGTTCGAATGGGGCAAGAACGATTATCCCGATGGCTATCACGTCGCCGCTGAGTCACTGCAGTACATGCAGCGACTGGCACCGGAACGACGCTTGGAATGCCTCGAATATCTCGATACGCTCTACTACGGCGCATGGCTCGCCAACACTTCCAAATATGCACCCAACGGCGTGAACCTCAATGCACGCATCGAAGTCGAGATCAAGGAACACGATCTGGATGTCGGCGTCGATCTGGCCGAAATCAAAATGCAGATCTCGCAACAGCGCCTTCTGGATCTCATGATCGAACATCGCGAAACCGGCCTGAGCAAAGAAGACTTTCTCAGCCAGCTCAATGAATGCAAACGCGATTGCGCCCGTGCCCTGACCGCAAGCAATCGCGTATTAAGCACAGCCAAAAGCTATTCGCATGTGCATGTCTGGCCTGAAACACGCGAGATGCTCAAAACATTTGTCACCAAGCACCAGCCACTGGTCAACAAGATTCGCGAAGAGCAGCAGAAGATCAACGACATTTACATCGCCTACAAATCACAGGGCGATGCTTCTTTGCCTTCCAACCAGCGGGCCGGCGCCGCCAAACACATCCGCGCCGCAAAACTCGCCCGTGCCCAGGCACTCGAAGAATTGGAAAAAGCCGATCGCATCCTGCTCGCCATGAAAGAACAGGATGCCTCAAAAATCGCTGCGGCCAAAAAAGCCAAGGCCGATGCCGAAGCCCGACTCAAAGCCGCCCGCGATGCCCTCGGTGAAGCCGAAGTCGTGGCCATGGCTTCCGAATCGGGCCCCGGAAAATTCAAACTGCATTTCCAGGAACGCCGTTGCAGCACATGCACCCAGCCTTTCGTGCCTCCCATCGATGCCCCATCGACCGCGAATTGCTACTGGTGCCAGAAAAGCAAAGCAGGTTTCTTCGGTCTCGGAACCGGTGGCAACTGATCGACGTTCATCCACGTCGATCATGCCACCCGCGCACTCAAATTGTCTACCGACTCCCGTCGCCGTTAAAATCACGGCTCACCCTTTATGGATTTGGGAGCTGTCATGATGATGCTTCGCGGTCTGATTCTGGTGCTTTGCGCTTCATCGTTCACACACGCCGGTGACTGGCCCCAGTTCATGGGCCCGACACGTAATCATGTTTCATCCGAAACCCAATGGCTAGCTCCGAAAGATGATTCGAAAGTCATCTGGCGTGCCAAGGTCGGCATCGGCTACTCGGGTATCACCGTGGCAGATGGCATGGCGTACACACTGGGCCATCAGAACGGCAAAGAAACACTGTGGTGCTTGGATGCCGTCACAGGAAAAGTCATCTGGCAACACACCTACGCCGCAGAACTGATCCCCACCTTTCACGCGGGCGGCCCCAATGCAGCCCCCACCGTGGAAGAGGGCCACGTCTACAGCCTCAGCAAGGATGGCCAGCTTTTCAGCTGCGACGCCAAAACCGGAAAAGTGGCGTGGACGGCCAATCTGTTTGAGGCCACGGGTCTTGCCAAAATGACCCGATGGGGTTTCGCCAGTGCGCCATGGATCGATGGTGATACCATTTTGCTGCACAGCAACGGCCCCATCGCTTTCAACAAAGACACCGGCAAGATGCTGTGGAAAGGCACGGTTTCCGGCAAACCCGGCTACAGTTCTGCGGCCGTTTTTGAATACAAATCAAAACGCTATATCGCCGCCATGACCGGCGACGCCTTGAACATTTACGATCGCCAGAATGGCCAGCGCATCGCGCAACATCCTTTCGCCATTGAATATGACATGCACGTGGTGACCCCCATGATCACCACCGAAGCCGACGGCAAGATCGGCATCTTCATTGCCTGCGCCAACAAAGGCGGACGATCCGAAAAACTCAGCTTCGACGGCACCACACTCACCTCTTTGTGGGTGAACGAAAATCTCCGCAACTTCATGAACAACAGCGTGCTGGTGGGCGATCACCTATACGGCTTTGACGGCAAACACAAAACGCGCCTGACCAAGTTCACCTGCATCCGGTACAGCGACGGCGCAGCGCAATGGGTCGTTCCGAATCTGGGTTGCGGCTCCCTGATCACCGCCGCGGGCAAACTGATCGTGCTCACTGAAGACGGTCGCGTGATGGTCGGCGCGGCCTCGCCTGTAGGTTTCGAGCCCGAAGTCACCCATGCCGTGCTCGAAGGCACCTGCTGGACTCCACCGACGCTGGCGCAAGGCCGACTCTACATCCGCAATGAAGATGGCGATGTCGCCTGCATGGATTGGCGTCCGTAAACATGCATTCGAATACCCGACACCAAAAGATCCTTTTCGTCTGCATGGGCAACATCTGCCGATCACCGGCAGGCGAAGGCGTGATGCGCCATCTGATCACCGAAGCCGGACTGTCCTCCCATTTCACCATCGATTCAGCCGGCACCATCGATTACCACACCGGTGATCGTGCCGATGCTCGCATGCGCCAGCATGCCGATACACGGGGCTACAGCCTCGACAGCATTGCTCGCCAAGTTTGCCATGCGGATTTCGAACAATTCGATTTAATCATTGCCATGGATCAGGAAAACCACGAAGACTTGCTCCGTCGATGCCCGCCCGAACACGCGCACAAAGTGCAAATGCTCAGCCATTACCTTGACGGCGATTGGCCGACCGATGTGCCCGATCCGTATTACGGCGGAACCAAAGGCTTTGAGCAAGTTCTCGATATGATCGAAGCCGCATGCCCGAACATCCTCCAGTCACTGATGCCTTGATCATGCATGACCGATTACGCACCGCCATCGAAGCGCGAATTCATCAAGCCACCGGCGCGCCTTCGCCGATCACGCAAACCCAATCCATC
>CALOAZ010000045.1:0-40540 GCA_942491355.1 uncultured Phycisphaeraceae bacterium | reverse complement strand
TCGAACCCGAAGAAGGCAAATGGGCCTGGGAAGCGCTCGATGGCCAGATGAAATACCTCGATGAACAGGGCCTGCGCTACGGCGGCCTTTTGCTCGGCACGCCCCGTTGGAACAAGCTCGACCGTCCCGGTTCGCTACCGGTGAATCACATCGCCGGCTGGACGAACTACGTCACCGAACTGGTCAAGCACGTCAAAGGCCGCGTGAAGTATTTCGAAGTGTGGAACGAGCCGCCGAACTTCACCGGTCGCGATCAGACACCCGCCGATTACGCCAAAATCGTCGTCGCGGCATACAACGCCGCCAAGGCTGTCGATCCGGATTGCCTCATCGGTCTGGCCGCCAAATCGGCGCACGTGAACTATCTCGAACAAGTGATCAAAGCAGGCGCGAAGGACCATTTCGATTACATCACGCTGCACCCTTACGAAGTGCTCGACGGTGTCGGTGACAACAACGGCTCTGAAGCCGTCTACATGAACATCGTGCCGACCGTGCGCAAAATGCTTGCCGTGCAGAATCCTGAAAAAGCGAACGTGCCAATCATCTTCACCGAGTTGGGCACCGATGCGAAGCGCGGCACCGACCGTCAGGCCCATGCACTGGTGAAGGCCTACACGATGGGCATCGCACAAGGCGTCGCCTGCATCCAGTGGTTCGAAGGCCGCGACGGCGACAGCGGTCCGATGGGCCTGCTCGACGGTCGCGGCAATCCACGACCGGCCTACCACGCCATGGCGCACATGATCAAGCACTTCGGTCAGCATCCGGCGTATCTGGGTTGGGTGCTGATCAACGACCGCGACTACGGCTTCGTGTTTCGCGGTGCCGAAGGCACGGTCCTCGCCACATGGGCACCACGCGGTGATGCCGACCGCATCGAATTCGGCCAGGATGTGCAGATCGTCGATCCCCTGACGGGCAAAACCACCACCGCCAATCAACTCGATCTGACCACCGTGCCGGTCTTTGTTCTCGGCGTGCCCGACAAGCTGGTCAATGCGGCGAAAGACAATGTCGCCAAGCCCTTCCCGTGGAAAGGCGATTACACCGGCGCCAAATCGGTCTCGATCACCTACGGCGAACAAACCGTCGAAGCTGGCCTGCACACACGCTCGGGTGACGACGTCGCCAAGGCCGTCATCGCCTTCGGGGGGTCGGCACGGGCCGGCAATGTGCCCGGCGGCAACGTGTTCATCGTCGATCCGAACTTTCTGACCTACACGGCCACACCGTTGGAGATCACCGCCGTCGTGCGCCGCAACGAGGCCAACGACAACTCGGGCTTCAAGCTGGTGTATGAATCGACCAACGGTTTCAAGGGTTCGGGCTGGTACACCGTGCCCGACAACAAGCAGTGGCATACGGTCACATGGAAAATCGACGATCCCCAGTTCGTCAACTACTGGGGCTTCAACTTCAGCCTTGAATCAGACGGTAACCAGTTCAACAAGTATTACATTCAGAGCGTGACGGTGACGAAGCTCAAGCCGTAACGGCACAGACGCCTTGCCTGAGATCGCAACGGCCTTTTGTTAGAGACAACACCGCTCCGACCTTCAGTGGCGATGCGAACGCACACACCCAAAACATGGATTCACGCCGCACCGATGGCGGCTCTGGCGTGCCTGTTGTGGATCGCCGCAGCAGCATCAGCCCAAACCGCCCCGCGCGATGTTCGCTACGCCGACTTCGAAGGCGGCGGGCCGGATCAAGGCCCCGGGAGCAATGTGAGCGCCAACATGACGCGGCTGGCCGAGCGCTTCGGCGCCATTCCCGCCGATGCGCAGCGCATTATCGCCTACGGCGTGCAGCAGATCCGCGTGCTGTCGCGTTCGACGGCCGTCGTGCGGCGCGACATCGAACAGGCCCTCGACCTCGCCGAGCGCACCGGCATTCCCGTCTTCCTGCACATCGATGCCTGCTACGGTTGGGGCGCCGACAACGAACCGACACCCGAAGACGCCCCGGCGGTGAAGTTCTGGCAACACCCGGAAATGCGAGAGTGGGATCGCTTCCCCGACGGCGACGCCTTGCCCGAACGCGTGCCGCGCGCTTTAGCTGCAATGGGGACCGTGGTGCTCCACCCGGCACCAGCGGTCCCGGCCTTCGGGGCGCCGAAGTTCGTGGCCTTCGCCACAGCGCAACTCGATGCGGGTGTTCTTGCACCGCTCACCGAGCGCCTGGCCCGATGGCAGCGCAACGGCCGCGCGCATCTTTTCGCAGGCCTCAATCTCGGCTGGGAAGCGCACATTCCCGACTACACCGACCCCGCCCTGCGCCGCGCGATCGAGCGCACCGGCGGCGACGTGCGTGCCCAGTACCCAAGCAACGCGCGCGGCGTTCGGATGGACCCCGCGCTCGTCGGCCGCTCGCTGGGTTATGCCTCACTGCACTGGCGCGGCTGGGATGAAACCAGACTTCTCGAAACCGCAAAGCAGGAAGGCATTTCGCGCGACGAAAATTTTCGCCGGATCTGCTACGCATCGATTCACGATTACATGACCGCATTGGCGAAGGCCTGTCACGATCGCGGTCTTGGCGGCGACCGCGTCTATGCGCGCATCGTCGCGCTGGCGACGGTCGAACCCGCAAGCAACAACGCCTTCGCCGATCTGGACGGCGGCGAACCGGTACGCCACACCGGGCTTCACGATGGACAATCGCGGCGGCGCCCGCTTCGATCTGACCAAGCTTGTGCAACAGATCAAACAGGCCGAAGGCGACCGCGACGGGCGATTCGGCGTCGTGGAGTCATACTTCGGATTGGGCGGGCAAACCTACTTCACCGACGCGGCGACATTCCGCCGAGAGCTCGAAGCCCTCTTCGAAGCCGGCGCCGGCGTGCAGGCTTTTTACGGGGGTTTTCAATCGTCGTCGATACGAGCGCCGGAAGCGGCGATGACAGCGCTGAAACAGTGGCTCGACGGGATGCCGTGAACGGACTGATGGAATTAATCCGGTTTTTTGATTCAACTTCAGCTTTGAATTATCCGTAACTCGTTCAATAAGCACGACATTCAAAGCATGGCCGTCACGAAGCGGGGGCCGAAAACCAGTCTTGTACAATGAGGACTGGTATCACTTCTCTCTCGGGAGCCTCACCATGCTCAAGACCACTACGCTGTTCGCATTTGCCCTGTCACTCGCTGCGCTATCCATCGGCTGCCAAGGCGGGCGCATCAACCTGATCGACCAGGTCACGGCCGAAGGCATCTGGTACGACAGCACACTCATTCGGCGCTACGAGGGCGTGACGTTGGTTCAGGCGGTGGCGGCGATCGATGCTTATCTTGAGGCGCAGGGCCTGCGCCCGTCTGGCCGCGAAATCAACCCGCATGATGCCGAGATCGTGACGCACGACACCGCCGGCCTGCGTTACCAATTCGATGTGTGGGTGCCCGCCGACAAGCCCTACCTCGAACTCGGCGTCGAGATCGGCAGCGGCGATGTGATTCGCTCGGCGGAACTTCTCACCACGCTCGAGAAATCACTACCCGGCAAGCGTGTGGATCAGATTACGAAGTAGACGGACTTCAATTTCGGCGCGGGGACTGGCCGCTTTTATGATCTAATTTATTATGCCACGACCAATCGCACAGTGGAGCTTCGAGGCAAACGCAGAAAATGTGGCAATGCAAGGCTTGACCCCTAATTTTCCTAATTTTCGGACTCTTGGCCATCTTGCTTGATTGAAGCCCAGACATTCGTGTATCCAAATTCCAATCCTGCACATCCGACAGCCTCTGCCACCTCAACCAAAGAATGAATATGCCACTGCATCCAACTCACCCCAAATAAAAATCGCCCTTTCGGAGTATTTGGGTACAAACCACGCCAAGAATCATCTTGGCTATCAAACCGACAAGAATTACTGAGACATTGAATACGATCACGCACCGATGTCTCACTAAATTTACAGCCGACAATGTTATGCGCAAATTCATTTCGAATTTTTCGTATTAAATGCAAATCCCTACAGAATCTCGAGCTTAACAAACCAAAGCGATAGCACATTTCAATTCTCGAATTGAATGTCGACATAGGAGCATTTGCGCCATCAAACAGCGGATCTGTGCTACCCGTCGTTGGCGCCAATCTCGAAATCAATAAACTCTTTAATGCCGTATCCAATAGTGCCGCGGCCATAATCACACAAGCCCGGTCACTTTCACCCTCAAACTCATCGATCAAATGCGAATTCCACCGCCTAGCCAAAGTATCACTACCATCTCGATCGCTCGACACCACTCCACCTTTCCACGAATCAGCCCAAATACTCGAGATCCGTTATTTTTGAACCCTGCATTCCAAGACAACAACCATACCCTACTTACCTACCCACGACTGTCATCACTCAGCTGAGGCGCAACCTCTTCCAATACATAGTGGACAAACTGCCTACCAAGCTCTGTCAATTCATATGGATCACTAGCGTCAAATGGTGATTTTACCGTACTAGAGCCAGAAGATTTAGATCGCCCGCGAGTCGACCTTTTAACAAACTCGCCACTATAAGTCGTAGCCCGTTGCTGCCGAATGACATGCCCCAATGACAAGTCATGAATTAACAATTTAAATAGATCTGCTTCCGGACTATCATCGCGTGGTATCGATGCGTGCATCGATAGCCACATATCACGCCGCGTAATACCGTGCGACCTATAAACCGCTTCGATTAGTCGAAAATGAATATCATCGTACTTTTGAATCCAATCAAGAAACAACCGAACCAAATCATCCGAACTCAATGAATATGCAGCGGCGTTTGTTAGTAATCGCCGAACTGCGTCGCGCTTATTTTCGGTTGCCGCAGAATCCCACTCCCGAAATCCCTTATCAACTAAAGCGAGAAATTCTGGCGATTCCAGGCGCTCATTAATCTCATCACCGAAACCTTCGAGTCGTTTTCCAATGAAACTCAATGTCTCTCGAAGCTTTTTCAGTTTTTGACCGTGAAGTTCAAGCCACTGTTGCTGTAACTGGTCGACCTTTCCATGATCATTTCGCAACTCGATTGCAGCAGCAAGAAAACCTCCAACCCATGGGATTGCGCCAATAGCTGCTAATCCAAATTTTTTGAGCGCACGCACTCTTGGGGAATCAGTTAACGCCGCAATTTCGCTACCAAACTCCGATTCAACCAAATCGCTTTTCGGTACAGGCATTTCCTCAGACATTACGGCTCCCTATCACGCCAAACAATTGAATTCACCCTTTTTACTTCTGCACCAAAACAAACGTCCCCGATTTCCCCGCTACCGCAATATCCAGCTTCCCATCCCCATTCAGATCACCCGTGCGGATCTGCAGGCCAATCCCCACACCCGCGCCTGGCGCCGCGATGACGAACTTGTGGAAGTCGGTCGAGTCTTTCGCCCATGAATAGCCGTAGACGACCGGCGGTTCATTACCGCCGGGATCCTTGCCGTTGTGGGCGTGAAAGCGCTTGCCTGTGATCAGTTCGGGCCGGCCATCGCCGTCGAGATCGGCGAGTGCGAGTGCGTGCGGCTGTGAGAAGGTTTCGTCGATGGCTTTTTTCTCGAAGGTGAGTGAACCATCGTCGTTGGGTGTGCCCTGCTTGTACCACCACAAACCGTAACCGTGTGCATTGCCGACGATCACATCGAGTCGGCCGTCGCCGTCGACATCATGCGGCAGCATCGGGCAGCTTGCGTGCTTCCAGTCGGCGGTGTGGAAGGCCCACGGCTTGGCCCACAGATCACCCTCGGGGCGCTCGAACCAACCGCCGTCGATCAGCACGTCTTCGCGGTTGTCGCCGTTCACATCACCGAAGCCCATGCCGTGGCCGTTGCGGTCACCGATCATCTTCGATTCGAGCGCGTAGCCATCACTCTTTTTCGTGAACGACCACGCCAGTGACGGGCGCTTCTGGTTCCAACTGTTGACGACCCATTCGGGCTTGCCGTCGCCGTCGATGTCGCGCAGAAAGGTGGCCTCGTTTTCGGAGTGGCCGGTATCGACCAGCAGTTTCTTTTCCCAGAGCGTACCGGCCTTCAAACCGTCGGCGCCCGGATTGCGATACCAGAAAATCTCCTTGGGCAGATACGACATCGAGACCACATCGATCCAGCCGTCGCCGTCGACATCGAAGGCGTGTTCGCCGTTGGACTGCACGTAGCCGTTCCAGTCGTCGATGTCGCGAATCGGTTTCTGTTCCGAGAAGCTCGGCCCGGCGTACCAGAAGCGCCCGGCGACCACATCGGGCTTGCCGTCGTGATTCACGTCGGCGATGTCGCAGCCTTCATTGAGATCCTGATGGAGCTTTTTGATTTCGAAGACCGGATCGGCGGCCATGATCGAGCAGGTGCATCCCAGAGCGAATCCCAGACCCAGCAGATATTTCATCGTGTGATCCTTGTAGGCGGCAATTGAACAGCGCTTAAGCGTAGCGGCAGCGGGTTCCTAACGCGATATCCAAGGCTATAATGGCCCCAAGAGTTGTTGCCCGAGGAGGATGCGCGCGACCCCACGCGCGGTGCCGTCAGCTGATGATCGTTGTGCAGTACCTGGCTTTTCTGACGCTCATCGGTCTTCTGGGCTACCCGCTGGTGGCTTCGACGCTTGCTCCCCTTCGCTACGAAGAACGCCTCGCGGTGCGCTGCAATCAGCGCGGCCCGAAAGCCAATCTGCAACTGGATCTGCTGCGCTATCTCGCCCTGCTGGGGTGCATGGTGACCGCAGCGTACTGCGCCCGCCTGAGCTGGCTTTGGGCAATCGTATCGCTTGCGGTGCTGGCGATGATCGTCCTGACGCTTCAAGGATTAATCACCGCGATGCGCAGCGATGAGCCGATGCGCTCGGGCCCGATTTCCGACGAAGAATTGGAAACAGAATTATCGATCCGAAAAACCACGTGGCCGGCGCAAAGCCTGCTGCTGATCGTGTGGTTCTTCGCGTGGCAAGATCTGTTCAAATAAATCTCACGTCGCGCGAGCCCGATCAGGGCTTCACGAACGTGAACTGGCAAAGATCGATAAACCCGAGACGGAAGTGATGCGCGCAGCCGCGCAGATATTTCATGTAGTGGTCGTAGACTTTCTGGCCTTTGAGCGCGATCGCCTGCTCGCGATTGGCTTCGAGATTGTCGGCCCAGCAATCGCAGGTTCGCGCGTAGTGCAATCCCAGATGCTGAACGCGCTCCGTGGTAAAGCCTGCGGCCTCGGCTTCGCCGGTGATGACATCCGGATCAAGCAATTGCCCGCCGGGAAAAACCTCTTTGGCGATGAACTTGGCGAACAGCACATCCTCGTGCGAAAGCGCGATGCCCTTGGCCGCAAATTCAGCCTGGCGCTTGGGCGTGCGCCAGTCATAGCGCACGATGCAGTGAATCATCGCCCGCCCGCCCGAAGGCAGACTTTCGAAACATCGGGCAAAGAACGGCGGGTAATTCTCGGAGCGGATGTGTTCCAGCGCCCCGATGCTGATGACCCGGTCGCACTTGCCGTGCCAGGTCTCCCAGCCTTCATTGAGCACTTCGACCCTGCCGGCATTCGGGCCGAGGTCTTTATTGCGCTCGGCAGCCAGACGCGCCTGAATGCGGCTGGGCGTCAGCGCGATGACATTGGCCCCGAACTTGGTCGCCGCATGCTTGGCGCAGTGCCCGTAACCGCAACCCACTTCCAGAATCAGTTGGCCCGGCGAAACGTTCAACTTCCCGATCGATAAATCCAGCTTGGCCACCTGCGCCTCTTCAAGCGTCATGTCTTCGCGCTCGAAGTACGCGCAGGTGTACGTCATGGTCGGATCGAGGAACAACTCCAGAATGTCATCAGAGTGATCATCGTCGTAAATCGCGCGGACATCGTGATGGGTCGGTCGAATCTGATGCATGGTTCGTCTCGATCGAAAGAGCGTCAAACCGGCATTCGCACGGAAGTGTCAAATGCGTCGAAACATCAATTTACATTCAATAATGTCGGCGAACAATGCCGCGGCAGCGCCCAGAATTTGCAGCCAAGCCTGATGCCCCTGCGGCATTCATGCCGTCGACGCACCGTGAACCTGAATCGGGAACTTCGCACGGTAATCCGGCCCGTTCGGAATATCCGTATGGAGCTTCAGACTCCAGGCATGCTTCGGATAACTTGAATCGCCCGTGGGCTGAGCATCGGCCGGCAACGTGAACAGCGCGGCGTACCGCACCGAACCCAGCGGCGGCAGATCTTCGCCCTCACTAAGTACACGCTTTTCTTCGTAAATCGTGCTGGTGCTGATGGTCGTTTTACTGCCCGACCTTTGACGCGTGGTCTGCTCGCAGATCAAAGCCAGTTCGATGCTCGCAATGGTCAGACCCGTATATACCGACTGCTCGACTTCGACTGAAACATCGCCACCGGGCGCAAATGCCGGTTGATCGATCCACAGGATGGCATCGTCGACCCGGCGACCGAGCTTCCAAAAGTAAATCACGCTGCCGAGTGGAATCAGACCCAGACCGAAATAAATCGGACCCGCCACCCAGGCCACCGTATCGAGTCGTCCCTCGGCCACCCAGAGAAAATGACCGAAGGCGATGAGCCCCACGCCCCACCACAAAAAGGTGTAGAAGCGACCCACGCGCGCTTTACCGGCCATGCCGCGACGCGGGCGCAATGCGTAGCGGCCCGAAGCATCCTGCTGCGGCTCCGCATCATCGGACTTCTTGCCTGACCAGAACAGAATGCCAGTGCCCACGCAGACGAAGATCATCGGGAACAGCACGAAGATGTACGGGAAGAACATCGCTTCGCGCAGCAGAAACGCCGAAGACGGATCGGCCGGATCGTGCCAAGCTTCCACCTGCTGACCCGGCTTGAAACGATCGAGAATCCCCTGGGCCCAACCGCGCGAACTGCTCAGTGACGTGGTCGTGACTTCTTCACTGGTGTAGGCGCGACCGGCCACTTCGTATTCATACTTGATCACCGGTTTGTAGCTGGTCGAGCGGTGACCGTCGGAATCGGTACTCGTGTGCGATTCGATACGTTCGGAAATCACACGGGCCGATACCGGCAGATAGGTCTGCATTTTGACCTGTTGTTCGTAGGCCAGCCACGAACCGATCGCCAGAAAGATCATCGGGAACAGCGTAAAGATCAGACCGAACAATTTCATGACGCCAATGATAATGAATTTGACCACCCTTGCGATACGACCCGTATAATCTCGTGACACGCTCGCCGCGGGGTATGCACCGATGACGCAATGGCACGACCTGTCTCTCAAAGACCGCAAAACGCTCGAAGCGTTGAAATCGCGCTGTGCCGAAAACTCCAAAACCCTTCTGGGCTACCCCTGCAATCTGGATTTCGATTACAGCGAATTGTTGCCGCTGCTGGCCTACTGCATCAACAACGTGGGCGACCCGTACAACAACAGCTACTTTCGCCTGAACACCCACGACATCGAACGCGAAGTGCTCGCCGAAATGGCCGAACTGACCCACGCCCCGCCGCAGGATTACTGGGGCTATATCACCAACGGCGGCACCGAAGGCAACATGTACGGCATCTACCTCGGCCGTGAATTGTTGCCGGAAGGCATCGTTTATTTTTCGGAAGACACGCACTACTCAGTCGCCAAGAGCCTGCGTGTGCTGCATACACGCAGCATCATGATCAAGAGTCTGCCCAACGGCGAGATCGACTACGACGATCTGCGTGAAACCATTCGCATTCACCGCGACGCGCCGCCGATCATCTTCGCCAACATCGGCACCACGATGAAAGGCGCGATCGACGATGTCACGAAAATACGAACCATGCTGAAGGATCTTGCGATCCGCAACCATTACATTCACTGTGATGCAGCGCTCAGCGGCATGATTCTGCCGTTCATTCACAATCCGCCGGCTTGGGATTTTTCGGCGGGCATTGATTCACTCTCGATCAGCGGCCATAAATTCATCGGCTCGCCTCTGCCATGCGGCGTGGTACTCGCCAAAAAGAAATACGTGGATCGCATCGCCCGGTCGGTGGAATACGTGGGCGTGCTCGATACCACGCTCACCGGTTCGCGTAATGCGTTTACGCCGGTGCTGCTCTGGTATGCCCTGCGGCGATTCGGTCACGACGGTCTGGCCAAACGCGTGAAACAATGCCTCGATACCGCCAACTACGCCATCGAGCGTTTCAAGGCTCACGGCATCGAAGCGTGGCGTAATCTCAATTCGATCACCGTCGTGTTTCCACGACCGAGCGATCCGGTGCTGCTTAAGTGGCAGATCGCGCCGTATCAGGACATCGCACATCTGATCACCATGCCGCATGTCACGCGTGACATGATCGACGCCATGATTGCCGATTACGTGGCCCAACCCCCTGACGCGCAAGTTCGCCTTGCGGCATCGAGCGCCGGTTCATACCAATCACCGGGAACCCAGCCATGAAACAGATCGTCGTGATCGTCGACAACCATCCCGGCATCGTGGCCGACCTTGCCCATGTGCTGGGCGAGCGCGGCATCAATATCGAAACCCTCGAAGCCGATGGCGCCGACGAACACGGTGCCATCGTCCTGACGGTGGATCTCTACGATGAAGCCCTGACCACCCTGCGCGACGCAGGTTTTCAAGCGGTCAGTGAAGACGCGATTGTGATCCGCCTCGATGATGAACCGGGTGCGCTGGCAAAAATCGCTGCTCGCTTCAAAAACGCCAAAATCAATCTGCGCAGCATCCGAATCATCAAACGTCACGCGGGTTTTTCACTGGTGGCCCTGGTCGCTGATCGCAACGATGAGGCCATGGCTCTGGTGAAAGATGTGGCGATCGGGGCTGGCTGATTTATGCGCCATCCGTCGGCTTGAGCATGTCGTTGCCGGATCCGGATCGAAAACCCGCCAGATCGAGCGAACTGTAGAGATAGCCTGCGGCGCGCATGGCTCTGCATGATGTTCTGGCAGCGCGCAAAAGCCCGATCGATCTGATCGTCAGGCATTTCAATTCGTGCCACCGCATCGTGATCGCGCACGCGGAAGCCTCGAAAACCCATCTGATGCAGCACCTCTTCGGCGCGTTCCACGCGCGAAAGCCGCTCGAGCGTCACCGGCGTGCCGTAGGCCACACGACTGGCCAGACAAGCTGCGGCGGGTTTGTCGGCATTGGGCAATTCGAGTTGCCGAGCCAGCGTGCGCACCTGCGCTTTGCCAAGACCCGCTTCGAGCAGCGGACTGACGATGCCCGCCGCATCGGCGGCTTTGAGACCCGGTCGATGATCGCCGACGTCATCGGCATTGGTGCCGTTGGCGATCCACCGAATGCCACGCGCTTGCGCCACAGGCCCAAGCGTGTCATACAAATGGTGCTTGCAGAAAAAGCAGCGATCGCCGGCATTCGCCTGATAGGCCGGATCGTCGATCTCACCGGGTTGCACTTCGATGAGTTCGATGTCGAGTCGGGCGGCCAGTGCACGAGCTTCTTCAAGTTCGCGCCGCGGCAGCGAAGGTGAATCGCCGATGGCTGCAGGTGCCGCATCACGACCGAGCACACGACGGGCCATCACCGCCACCAATGTGGAATCGATTCCACCGCTGAAAGCAGTCAAAAGGCTTGCTCGCGGCCGAATGACCGCCTCAAGCCTGCTTATGATGGATGTTTCGGAAGCAGCCATGGGTCTCACCGCATCCACTCTAGAGGGTGCGACCTTTGCTGAAAAGAAAACGGGCCACCCCCGGACAGAAGTGGCCCGCCCCCGGACTATTTATGCTTGCGGTAAGATACCTGTCCGGAAGGAGATGACGCCGTCTTCAAGTGACAGCTTTGCTGTCACTGCGGTTCAAGTTTTTGGTCTTTTGTAGGCCAGGCCTGACACCCTTCAATGCCCACATCCATTCAAGACATTCTGAACAGTCTGAGCCAAGGCGCCCTGACGGTGGATCAAGCCCTCGAAGCGCTCAAGCAACTGAGTCGCGAGCCGCTGGGGTTTGCCACACTCGATCACATGCGGGCCGAACGTTGCGGCATTCCCGAAGTCATCTTCGCGCCGGGCAAAACAATCGAGCAGATCATCGCCATCGCCGAGCGACTGCGCGATCAGCGCGGCCATGCACTGATCAGCCGACTCGACGCTCCACAACACGCGGCCTTGCGACAACACTTCAACGAACGCCACGAAGACACTCATGGCCGCACGATGCTCGTGGGCACCCTGCCCACCGCCACAGGCACACCCATTCCGATCATCACCGCAGGTACTGCCGACATGCCCGTGGCGGATGAAGCGGCGCTCACCTGCCAATCCATCGGCCATGCCGTGCATCGCATCGAAGATGTGGGCGTCGCGGGTCTTGCCCGACTGCTCGACCGCCTGCCCGAACTTCGAAATGCGGGCGTCGTGATCTGTATCGCCGGGATGGAAGGCGCTCTGCCCAGCGTGCTTGGCGGTCTGATCCATGCCCCGCTGATCGCCGTTCCCACCAGCACAGGCTATGGCGCAGGTGCCGGTGGCTGGGCTGCATTACTCGGCATGCTCAGTTCGTGCGCGCCGGGCATCAGCGTGGTGAACATCGACAATGGCTACGGCGCCGCCTGTGTGGCCAGTCGCATTCAACGCCAGCTTGATGTGGCCCGAAAGAGTTCGCCATGAAGGATCTGCCACGCTTTCCACAACGTGATGCGCAAGATCACAAAGGCACCTTCGGTACCGTGGTGGTCATCGGCGGCGCGCCGCACATGATCGGCGCGCCGGCACTCACCGCCGGCGCTGCACTGCGCACCGGAGCCGGTCTGGCCAAAATCCTCACACGCCCCGACATCATGCCCCATTGTCTGACCCTTGAGCCCTCGGCCACAGGCATCCCCGTGGCATGGGACATCGATCCGGGCCATGTGCAATCCGCACTACGCACGCTGCCGGATCAAGGCGTGGTGCTTGCCGTCGGCCCCGGACTTTCTACCGAGGATCATCTGCTCCCCATTCTCGAAGCCGTCTTCACGCAACCCCGACCGGTGGTGCTCGATGCCGTTGGCCTCAACGGACTGGCGGCGCATCCATCGCTGGCTTCAAACAGAACCTGCCCTCTGATCGTCACACCGCATCCCGGTGAATATCGACGACTGGCCGATGCCTTTCATCTCAAAGCCGATCCAGTCGACCCGGCGCGGCGCCCCGAAGCCGCTCAAGTTTTGGCGCGAGCCCTTAGCGACGTGGTCGTGCTCAAGGGACATCAATCGCAGATCAGCGATGGATCCACCACGCATACCAACACCACAGGCAATCCGGCGCTGGCCACCGCCGGTTCGGGCGATGTGCTGACAGGCATGATCGCATCATTGATTGCGCAAGGCATGCCGCTGATGGATGCCGCCGTACTCGGCGCGCATCTGCACGGCGCGGCTGCAGATCGATGGGCCAGTCGCGTCGGTCCTGTCGGCCTGACCGCTCGCGATCTGATCGCCGAAATTCCGGCCACGATTGCGGCATACATCGCAACGACCTCATCATGACGCTGCCGCCACTTCAACTCAAAAAGCCGGGCCTGTTCATCGCCGGCACGGATACCGACATCGGCAAAACCACCATCGCCTGTGCGATCGCGTTTTCACTTCGGCAAAGCGGCCTGCGCGTCGGAGTCTGCAAACCCTTCGCCTCAGGATGCCGCACCACGCGCGAAGGCCTGGTCAGTGACGATGCCGAACGCCTCGCCCATGCGGCCGACTGCCGGGCACCGCTGAACATCATCAACCCGGTGCGCTATCGCGCCCCGCTGGCTCCCGCCGTCGCGGCCGAAACAGAACACGCACCGGACTGGCTTGAAGTGGCCGGTGCGCTGCATCAACTGGACGATCACCACGATGTGATGATCATCGAAGGCATCGGCGGCCTGATGGTGCCTCTGGACGACACGCACGACGGTCTAGATCTGGCACGCTGGCTCGGATATCCCGTGCTCGTGGTCACACGCAATACATTGGGCACGCTGAACCACACCGCCATGACCTGTCGGTTGATTCGATCTGCCGATCTTCCCCTTGCGGGCGTGATCATCAACCGATGGCACCCCGATAGTCATGACGCCGCGCAGATCACCAATCCCGACCGAATGGCAAAACAAAATCAGACACGCGTGCTGTGTCGCGTGCCTGAATCCGATTCAGCCTCTGATCCGGATGTGCCCGAAGAAATCCGACAGGCGGTTCAATCGATGGATTGGCGAAAGATCTGCCAACCCTCTGTTTTCATCTCATGCGACCCTTGAGCAGACCATGTCCGGTCGGGCAGTACGCCGTGCGCTCGCGAATCGTCTTGGGAAATTCAGAGCTGTAAGTCTTGCCCATCACGAAGTGGCCCTTGCAGGCCGGTCCGGGGCAAACCACCAGCGCATGAGACTGAAACGGCTTGCCGCATCCCTGGCACTGCTTGTGATCCACGTCGCTGACGTAATCACTTTCACCGTTGTGATGAAATTCCACCTGATAGTAAGACTGATCCACTTTTTGCTGATGGCCGCATTCAAGACAACGAATCACGTAGTGGTCCGGCTCGATGACGGTAGAACCGCCATCGGCCAACAGCGTCATATTGACCACACCCATGACGCAAAGAGCCAGACTCGAAGCCAATATGTGCCAATATCGCTTTGCCATGGAAACGACGCGAGCGGTATCGATGTCTCGCGTGGATTCATTCCATTGCGCGGCACCGATATCGTGCACGGTGTGGGCCGTATCTTGAAGCACCGCTTTGGCTTGTTCAATCCATTGCTGCATGACTCACCTCACAGAACATGAATGTACTGCGACTGATCTACTTGCCTTTACCCTTACCACCACCGCCGCCGCCAGCAGGAGGACCCCCGCCGCCCCCGTTGCCTCCGCCTCCATTTCCACCACCAGGGTTGTGTACGTAATCAAGATTCAGCACCACCATTTCAGAAGTGATCTGTTGAACGGGTTCGACGTGAAAATCGGCGAACAGCACGTTGGTCTGGTCCGGTCTCACCAGATGGCGGTATCTCACGGTCTTGTCGACGAAATCATCCGTACCGAAAAAATGTCCCTGAATGCTATTTCCACCACCGCCGTTGCCATTGCCCATCGTCTCGCCTTTGCCCATCTCGCCGTCATAAAAAATGGCCGTACGATGCGGGTATTTCACCTGAGGCTCTTTGATCTTGAACAAATCCAATTCAATGTTGAAACCGTAGCTCACCGGCCGCCAATCCACATTGCCGAACTCATCTTCCACCGGCATCTGCGAGGGCGTATCGTCGCGCGGACAGACCACCAACTTCCGGTCATACATATCGAATCCCGTGACTGCCGCCTTCTTGGGCTGGATCAGCACCACGATGGTGTTGCTGTTGCCGGGTGAAAAATCGAAAAAGAAATCCGGATAAAAATATTCGTTGTTCTGAAGATAGATTTTGGTGATCAAGCCCATCTGATGCAGATTGCTCATGCAAGCCACCTGCTTGGCATTTTCCTTGGCCTGCATCAGATGGGGAATCGAAATAGCCATCAACACCGTGATGATGGTGGTGGTGACCAAAAGTTCGACCAATGTGAATGCTTTACGACAAGACATGCGGCGCCCCCGCTTAACCACCACACCAATATTTAAATGCGCCGCAAGTGTTCCCCCGAACCACTTCTCACTCTGCGGCATGAACTACTCAGACATGACAATGCATATTAGGAATGGCCAGAAACCAAGGATAAATCGGGGTTTTCCCTTGTCCACCCCAAAAACCCATCTATGTAGTGACGGAAGCAAACCAGCCAGCCCCCATATATCGACAATAAGTCGTCACAACCCACCGACCTCTTTGGGGTTTTGACGCAGACGCAGAGTTGTGCAAATCCAAACGCGTCAAGGTGCGAGATTGGCGAGATTATCCGAAGCCGCCTGCCCCCCCGTGGTCGGAATCAGCATCGAATCCCGGGAGAGATTGCCGACGAAAGACTGATCATTGGCCAGAGACGGCTTGGCCGGAGAATCGGTCATCGTGGGATCCACCTGGGAATCGCTGGCATAGACATTGTCACCACTGCGCCCTTGAAAGGGATCGATGTGATAACTCACATGTCCATCGCCAAACGTTAGGTTCTGGCCGACGGCATCCAGGTGATTCTGGCTGTTCTCTTCTTCACTAAGCTGAAGCAGACTGGGCCTGGAACTTTTACTGTTCATGTGCAGGCCTGCTCCGCCAGCCATACCTTTGCCGGTCGCATTGTTGTCATCCCCCATGATGACATGATCCGGAGGAACCGCCGATCCCCAGTATTGGCGCTGTTTCGACCCATACATATTGAGCGTCGAGTAAGACAAGGTCGTTGCATCCCAAAAATCAAAGGTGTTGACCAGCAGAGCCGGCGCTCCGCCGGGAGCCACAAGCAAACCATCCTGAATGTCACCCGCCGAAGGGCAGATAAAATTCTTTCGCGCCGCCGATCCGTCGCGCACAAGCATCCAGAGACAGGCGGTGCTGCTGTAGCGCAAGCCGCCGGCACCGCTCATGGTGAGATCGGCCGTGTTGGTGGCCCGATTTTTATACTGAAATCCCTCGACGGTGCCCGTGTACATCCCCGCCTGATCACCTATCCCCGCAATCGGGAAGGCATTGCTGTTCGAGACCGAGTAGTTGTACATCGATTTGTAATGGCCTGAGAGATTGGCGGCACAAGCCGTGCGATTCGCCGCTTCACGGGATTTGCTCAAAATCGGCAGCAGGATAGAGATCAGCAGCGCGATGATCGCGATGACGACCAGCAGTTCCACCAGCGTGAAGCCCCGACCCCTGACAGGCATGAGCGGGCTTTTCAGATCAGTCATTGGTTTTCTCGCCATATGAAAAAAAGACACTGATCGGACAGAACATCCGACCAGCTGACAAAGCATTGTATCGGCGTAACAAGCCGCTAACCATTGATATTTCGACGTTTCCATCGACTGCACAACCTCGCATCCGCCGTTTCCCCTCGTTACCATGGCCGGTCTTAATTCACCCGATCGTCCGAAGGAGGCCCTTGATGGCCCGCCGTGCATACATCGTCGATCTCAAGCCCAATGAACTGATCGAAGGTCTTTTCGCCATTCAGAATGCCCAGATGGGCCTGACCAAGAACGGCAAACCTTTTCTCAAATGCCTGATCGCCGACAAAACCGGTCGGGCACCGGGCCGCATGTGGAACGCCACCGAAGAGCTGATCCGAACGCTCCCCACCGATGGCTTTGTCTACATCGAAGGCCAGACACAGCCTTACCAGGGCGAGATGCAGATCATCCTGAATCAGGTGGCCGCCGCCGAACCTTCGACTGATGATTTACTCCACCTGCTGCCCTGCACCAAGTTCGACATCGACACGATGTTCTCCGAAGTGGTCCAACTGCTCGGATCACTGTCGAGCCCGTCACTCAAAGCACTCGCGCAGACCTACCTTGAAGATGCCGATCTGATGGAGCGATTCAAACGCGCCCCGGCGGCCGTTCAACTGCATCACGCCTATCTCGGCGGCTTGCTCGAGCACACCTTGGGCTTGATGCGCCTGGCCGAAGCCGTGCTGCCGAGTTATCCCGGTGTCAGCCGTGATCTGACGTTGATGGGATTGTTCCTGCACGACCTTGGCAAGTGCGAGGAACTCTCCTGGGAAAGCGGTTTCAGCTACAGCGATTCAGGTAATCTCGTCGGACACATCGCTCGCGGCGTGGTCTGGCTGAATCAGAAAGCACAGTTGTGCGCCGAGCGCGGCCACCACCTGCCCACCGCCGCGCTGCATGTGCTTGAGCACATTATCCTTTCACATCACGGTCTTCCCGAATACGGCGCTCTGAAAATCCCGTCCACACCCGAAGCCATCCTGGTGCATCAACTCGACAACCTCGATGCCAAGATGCAGATGGTCAATACCGCCGCTGATCGCGACAGCGATCAACGGCAGGAACTCGGCGGCGCATTCACGGAAAAAATCTGGGCACTGAACACCCGCGTCTATCGCCCTGACCCGCTCGCCGATGAACAGGCCACCTCGACGTCGGACGCCAATAAGACCAAAGACGGGCTTTTTTGAAACCGCTTCTAGGCTTTTTGTCCCCGACAGGCCCGCTTGCTAGAATCGCCGCCTCGTTTCCGGCTCCCCAAAAGGGATCCGATCGCAGAACGCTTTACGGAAAGGTAGTTACGGTATGAGTTTTGATATCGAAATGATCTATGGTCGCCAGGTCCTCGACAGCCGCGGCAATCCCACGGTCGAAGTCGAATGTCATCTCTTTGGTGGATCGATCGGTCGCGCGATTGTGCCTTCGGGCGCGTCGACAGGCGAAAACGAGGCCGTTGAATTGCGCGACGGTGGCAAAGACTGGGTCGGCAAGGGCGTGACCAAGGCCGTCGAAAACGTCAATGAAACCATCGGCCCCGAACTGGTCGGCATCGACTGCCGCGAGCAGGAAGCCATCGATCAGATCCTCAACGATCTGGACGGCACTCCCAACAAATCCAAACTCGGCGCAAATGCCACACTCGGCATATCGATGGCCGTGGCCCGCGCCGCTTCTGAAGGCATGGGCCTTCCGCTTTATCGCTACCTCGGCGGCACCGGCGCCAAGATTCTGCCGGTCCCGATGCTCAACATCCTCAACGGCGGCAAGCACGCCGACAATACCGTCGACTTCCAGGAATTCATGATTCAACCCTGGGGCTTCGACAACTTCCACGATGCGCTGCGTGCAGGCACTGAAATCTATCACGCACTCAAGGGCGTACTCAAAGCCAAAGGCTTGAGCACCGCCGTCGGCGACGAAGGCGGCTTTGCGCCTGATCTCAAAGACAATGAAGACGCACTGAAGATCATCGAAGAAGCCGTCGGCAAGACCGGTTACAAATGGGGCGAGCAAATCTTCGTCGCCCTCGATCCGGCCACCAGCGAACTGTGGAACGAAGCCGAGAAAGACGGCAAGAAAGGCTACAAGTTCTTCAGTTCCTCACAGGAAATCATCTCCAGCTCCGACATGGCCGATCTCTGGGCCGGTTGGTGCAAGAAGTACCCGATTCGCTCGATTGAAGACGGCTTGGCCGAAAACGACTGGGACGGCTGGAAAACCCTCACCGACAAGATCGGCGACAAGATTCAGCTCGTGGGCGACGACCTGTTCGTCACCAATGCCAAGTTCCTGCAGAAAGGCATCGACACCGGCTGCGCGAACTCGATCCTCGTGAAAGTCAACCAGATCGGCACGCTCTCCGAAACCTTTGATGCCGTGAACCTCGCGATCCGCAATCGCTACTCGGCGGTGATGAGCCATCGCAGCGGCGAATCCGAAGATGCCACCATCGCTGACCTCGCCGTGGCCACCAATTGCGGCCAGATCAAAACCGGCGCCCCCTGTCGCAGCGACCGCAACGCGAAGTACAACCAATTGCTCCGTATTGCCGACGATCTGGGCGACTCCGCCGTCTACGGTTCGGTGACTTGGTACAAGGGCTGAACCACAACACTTGTTTGAATAAAAAACCCGGACGCCTTGAGGCGTCCGGGTTTTTCTTTTGATCGCATTGGCACCGACTCAGATCGCGCCGGCTTCGGCAAAAGTCTTTTTCAGGTACTTGAGTGATTCTTCCGCAATGTGTTCCGGACTCGGCCGGTAATAAAACACCTCCACCGAGACCCAGCCGTCGTAACCGCTGTCTTTGAGTGCCTTGGCAATCGGCACGAATTCAACTTCGCCCATGCCCGGACCGCGCAGGTTCGGATCGTTGGCGTGGAAGTAAATCGTATGGTCCTTGCTTTCATCGATGATCTGCGGAATCGGCTTTGATTCAGAACTCATCGCCTTCACATCCAGATGCAGTTCCACACCGGGATGGCCGACGCGTCGGATCAGCTTGATCGTCTCTTCAGCCGTCTGCATGAAATTGGTTTCGGTCGGTGCCAACGGCTCGAGTGCGATGCGCACCCCCAGCGGCTCGGCCACATTCGCAATGCGACGCAAGGCATCGGCGGCACGACCGGCCGCCTCATCGTAATTCCAACCCGGCTGCAGATCGCGTTGCTTGGGACTGCCCCAGACCATCACGTTGCCGCCCATCGCAGCACAGATCCGCGACAGATGCTGCACGAAGCTGACGGTCTTCGCGCGTACCGCATCATCGGTGGTCGTCAGGTGCATGCCTTCGGGCTTGACCAGCAACCAGTGCAGGCCAGTCACTTCAAGACCGGCACGTTGAGCGATCTTGCCGTATTCCACCGCGTCCTTCTCTGTCAGATCGCGCGGATCTTCCTTGAGCGTGAATGGTGCCACCTCGATGCCCTCGTAGCCGGTGGCAGCGATGTGGTCGCAGGTTTTGGCGAAATCCCAACCCTGATACGTCTCATTGCAGATGGCGAATTTCATGATCGGCAGGATACACACGTGGCCCGAATGAGAAAGGGGTCTGCCTCTTTTTTCACAGGAAAAAGAAGACAGACCCCTGTTTTGCGATGATATGCAGATCAGGCCGCCAAAGGTCCCGCCGTGCGCACTGCGATGGTATTCACTGCCCCGCAGGCCGCAGATCCAGACACTTGATTTCGTGCTGATCCCGCAACACCAGCAGGCCATCGACCCACGCCATGGGTGCCCAGATATTGTTGTCACGCGGTTTTTCGGGATGGAAGACCTGTGCCCGGGCCAGTTCCTGGTAGCCCGTCGGCACGGCCTGCGCGAGATGAAGCGAGCCGAGCTGCCCTTCGAGAATCAACAGTTTGTCGCCGACCCGCAACACATGACCGCGATCAAAGAACGGCTGGTTTTCATCGCGACCGGTGCGCCACAGAATATTGCCGTTGGTCGGATCCATGCAGGCCAGCCCACCATCCTTGCGCGTGGCTTTGGTCTTGATCTTGTCATTTTCATTGATATTGACATACAGATGGTCGCCATACGCCAAGGCGGGATGCAACTGGCTGCCGTCTTTGGGCAAGCGAAAGATCTCATCGAACGCATAAGCCTCGCCGCTTTTCTTCACGCGGATCATGACCGATCCGCAGCCGTAACCGCCTGTGATGAAAATGCGCTCGCCGTCCGGAAGCACCGTCGGTGATGGAATCGAAAACTTCACACCGTACCCGTTGTATTTCCATATCAATTGGCCGTCATCAGGATTCACGAACGACACCTGATTATTCGACAGCAGCATCACACCCTGCACGCCGAGTACCGTCCGAATCACAGGCGAGTTGTAATAATCGGCCGAGAATTCGCCGCCCTTGTCCGGTGCCGGTGACTCCCAAACCTTCTCACCTGTCGTGGCTTTCACGGCAATCAAGACCGGCGTTTCTTCATGGGTCGGCGTGAGAATGACCGTGTCTTTGTAAACCAACGGCGACTGCGCATAACCCCAGTTCAATTTACCGGCGGTGTATCGCTTGCCAAGATTGAAATGCCAGACCGCTTCATGCGTCTTGCGATCGAGGCAGTGTACATCTCCGAAACCACCAACGGTGAACACATGCGTCTCGGTGACCGTGGGCACCGAGCGCGACCCTTGTAACTGTTGCGCCCCTGTGCCTCGTAACGAAACTGCCAGTTCTGCTTGCCTGTTTTCAGATCGAAGACGCGCAGCACATCGGCTTCGCCTTCCACGCGATCCAGTAGAAATACTTCGCCGTCCCGGATCGAGGCGCCCCCGAAACCCGGCCCTATCTTTACCGTCCAGAGTGTGGACGGACCTTCGGCAGGCCATGGATTCAGAATGGCTTTTTCGGATGCAACCGCGTCACGATTCGGTCCCAGAAATTGCGGCCAGTCACTCGCTTGAGCCATTGCCGACCAAAGCACAGCACACGCCATCGGTCGCCACCACATCATGATGATTCACTCCGAGAATTCGAGGCTGGTATTTTATATGTCGACGTGTGATATCGCACAGAGGCTGCGATTCAAATCCCGATGGTTGGATCAAACCCTCAGGATTTCTTCTCGGGTGGCAAGCTGCGCACGCGAATATCCTTCACGCCTGCCGTCGTCTGGAATGTCGCGATGCCCAACGGCATCGAAGGCTCGACTTCCACACGAATACCAACCGTGCGCCCGTTGAGATCGGCATCCACCACGTGTTCGCCGTCGATCCAGGCCGAGATGTTGCCCGGTCGCACGCGCAGCCGCACGGTGTACCACTTGTTGTTCTCGAACTTCATCCAGGTCGATGTGTCGTTGTTGGCTGCGTCGTGACCATCGAGACTCGAAAGACCGACCAGGCCACCGCCCCATCCCCCGAGAATCAACGAACAGGGATCATCATTCACCGGAAAGGTCAGGCCGCAGAAGAAATCATTGCCTTCCATGCGGCGGGCCTTGAGTTCGATTTCGTAATCCATCTTCGGCAACTGGGTTGCATCACCCGACCAGGTTACACCGCTGCAACCATCACCGAACCCGAGAATCATCGCGCCATCTTCAATCTCAAGCTCACCCTGCGTGCCGAAGTTGCTGGGCTTCCATTGGCCGAACGATTTGCCATCAAACAAAGATCGCCATTCGGGCTCTGCGACCTTTGGCACTTTGATCGATGTCGCGCCGGACTCACAGCATGTTTCCTTGGGCGCGCAAGCCGCCAAAAAAGCCACGACCGAAAATATCAGAATCATGTTATTGAAATAGATACGCATGATGGATCAACTCCCAAACGCCGTTAACGGTGAAGGACGTATTCTAACGCTAATGACCCATCACTTCGATTTCACCCAGTACATGCCAGCTCGCGACTTTCTGGGCCTGATGAGCAAATTGCACGCCGGGCTGCCCTGTCCATGGATCAATGATGCCGATGGCCAGACGGTATTTCCCAGGCTTGGCTTTCACTTTGTCGGTGACTTTAAATACGAATTCACCCGGCAACCACTTTCGAATATCCACTGAGGCCGCCAGACGTGTCTGCGGTTGACCGTGTGCATCAAGCAGCGCCAGCTCGACCGGCCATGGGTAATAAAACGGCGCGACGCCTTCATTCACACCCTGAATCTGCACGACAACCTGATCGCCTGACACAACCGGGCTGCGGTAGCGGATCTCGGTCAGGCGGAACTGATAGCCCATGCGCCGAACGGCTTTTCGGCAGTTTTCGATGAACTGATCGTCCTGACGATCTTCGAGCGCAGGCCCATAAGGACCGACCCACGAGAAGTGCGACCGGTCAATCATCGCCATCGTGTGTTCAAAATCCTTGCCCATCCAGCGCAGCGCGGCATCGGGCACCATCTCACCGCCGATGATGTTGCGCCGCCAACTGTCGGCGCGACCGGCCCGACGCAGGCGCGCCAGAAACGACCAGTCTTCGCCGTTGTCGGTGTCTTCCGGAAACATGTCGTCGTGAAACCCCAGCCAGTCATGTTTGCCGCATGCGCCGTCGCCATAGCGCGCCATCAATTGCTTGTCGGGGAAGGCACGTCGATACGCCGCGAGAATGCGCTGCTGCGTGGCGTCGGAAGCAAACCATTTTTCGTGTTGATACGTGTGCCACTCGCCCCAGAAACCCAGCAACCCCAGCTGAATGAAAGCCACACGCGGATGCGCGTTATAGCGCTTGCCCATGGCTTCAATCAGACGTTCCATCCCGGTGACCACGGCCGGATGATCGTAATCAGGACACCGACCGCCGCCATATTCCGTATAGCGCGCATGGGCACCTGCTGATCCAACAGCCAATCCGGCAAACCCGTGGGCTTCCCGGGATAATCGGCATACACGCGCAACACCACATGCTTGCCTTTTGCACGCGCGTGTTCCCATGCGCTTTTTTCCCAGTCTTCAAAAGCGTATTGCCCTTCAACCGGCTCAAGCTGCTTCCACGATGCATACAGGAACACCATGGAATAAGGCTGATGCACCTCACCCGCATCGGTATAAACGCAATAGCCTTTCAGAGGGTTGCCCAATGGGCCGGGGACTGAAGCAGGCTGCACCAGTACCTCACCGGCAGATAGCACACCGACGCATATCCCTACCACGATCATTGATCGAACCGCGCTTGTCATGCAGAACCCGCTAATGACACATTGGATGTACAAACAAGATCCACCGCCAGCTTCAATTAACAACACTGACCTTGCAAGTCGACTATTGCCAAATCGGGGCAACAAGACGCCATTAGAGATTTTTCGCCCTGGAATGATCAAATCGCAAACAGCTCAATCCACCATCTTAAGGCGTATTGCGACACCAACCACTTAAAACTGCATACACAGGAACAGCAAGCGGCCCTACGTTTTCACCGTTCATCACGCCGACGCATTGGGGGATCGCAAGCAACTCCTTCATAAGCTTGGCACGCCCACAATCATTTAGCATCAACTTGATCATTGCGTGGAGCGACGATATCGTCTATCGTAGATTAACGATAGATGGAAGCGATGGCGAAACAATCCAGAACCAAAAATCGTTGCGATTCGACACCGGCAAAGCTGAAGGCTGACCCGACGGCGAATGAGTTTGCCAAGTGACATGGGCGATTGCTCATCCGGCTCGGGCGCAGATCGTTCGATGATTATTGGTCGTGAAGCGTGCGTTTGTGGGGAGATCGTCGACTGTTTGCCGTTGGCTCAGTCGACGGTGTCGCAACACCTGAAAATCCTCAAAGAGTCCGGTTTGATTCAGGGAGAAGTCGATGGACCGAAGGTCTGTTACTGCATCAATCAGGAGCAACTCGAAAGGCTGAAGGCGTTGGTGGCGGGTTTGTAGTCGCGTGTTTTTTTATCTATCATCTATCGTTGTTCGTCGATGAACGATTTTGTGTTCAAAGGAGTGATTATGAGAGGAATGCAACAATGAGCAAAGTTCAAATTTACGACAAAGCGATGTGCTGTTCGACCGGAGTTTGCGGTCCGCAGGTTGATCCAGTGTTGCCGCGTTTCGCAGCCGATCTGGACTGGCTGAAGTCTCAGGGACACTCGGTCACCCGGTTCAATCTGTCTCAAGACCCGGCAGAGTTCGCGAGCAACGAAGTCGTGAAGAAGATGCTCGCCGACGAAGGCGTGAGTTGCCTGCCGCTGGTGATTGTGGACGACCGAGTGGTCAGCCGAAGCGAGTATCCGTCCCGCGAAAACCTCGCGATGTGGACTGACACGACCATCAAAGCCAAAAGCAACGCTGCCGCTGGCAGATTCCGGCGGATGTTGTGGCGATACAGGTTGCTGCTAAGCGAGACAGCGTAATAAATCGAGGAGAACGACAATACAATTCTTAAGTGCTCCGACACGAAACCTGTTCTTTACGGGCAAAGGCGGCGTCGGAAAAACGTCGATGGCGTGTGCGACGGCGGTTCAATTGGCTGATCGCGGGCTTGCGCGTGCTGCTGGTTTCGACCGATCCGGCTTCCAATCTCGACGAAGTCCTTGGAGTGCAACTGGCGAACGAACCGACGGCGATTGAATCCGTGCCTGGATTGTTCGCGATGAATATCGACCCCGAAGAAGCCGCTCGCGAGTACCGCGAACGAATGGTCGGCCCGTATCGAGGCGTACTGCCCGACACAGCCGTCGCCAGCATGGAAGAGCAGTTTTCCGGTTCGTGTACCTTGGAGATCGCGGCCTTCGACGAGTTTGCGAAGTTGCTCGGCGACAAAGACGCGACGAGCCACTTCGACCATGTGATCTTTGACACGGCACCGACCGGTCACACACTGCGATTGCTGACACTGCCGTCGGCATGGTCGGGCTTCATGGAAACGAACACATCGGGAACGTCGTGCCTTGGACCGCTCGCGGGCTTGCAGGCACAGCAGGCGATCTACAAACAGACCGTCAATGCTCTAGGCGATGCGGCAACAACGACGTTGATCTTAGTGACTCGCCCAGAACCATCCGCGTTCCGCGAGGCGGCGAGAACGAGCGAAGAATTGCAAACACTCGGTGTCAGCAATCAACATCTGATCATAAACGGCGTTTTCAAAAGCCAAACGCCCTCCGATGCAGTCGCAGTCGCAATGCAGCAACGGGGTGACAATGCCGTTCGCTTCAATGCCGGAAGCCATCAAGCGGACTGCCGCGAACGACGATCCCTCTGGCGAAGTGCCGGCCTGATGGGTATCGAGTCACTGCGACAAGTGGGCAAGCCACAGCAAGGGAACAGTGAAGTTCAACACGACGTGATTGAGCCGGATTCGTTTCCCGGCGGACTTGGTTTACTGGTCGACGAGCTTGCTATGGTTGGTCACGGTGTGATCCTTGCGATGGGAAAGGGTGGCGTCGGCAAGACGACGGTCGCGGCGGCGGTTGCAGTCGCGTTGGCCGAGCGTGGGTTTGATGCACATCTCTCAACGACCGATCCGGCGGCTCATATCGCTGCCACGATTACGGCGGATGAGATTTCCGGCTTGACGGTAGGGCGAATTGACCCGACAAAGGAAACAGCCGACTACACGACAGAGGTCATGCAAACCGCTGGGCGTGATTTAGATGCGGAGGGCAAGGCATTGCTCGAAGAAGACTTGCGTTCGCCCTGCACCGAAGAAATCGCTGTGTTTCAGAGCGTTCGCGAAAGCAGTCGCCAAGGGGTCAGATCGCTTTGTGGTGTTGGACACCGCACCGACGGGCCACACAATTCTGTTGCTTGATTCGGCTTTGGCGTATCACCGTGAAGTGTCCCGTCAGACCCATGAAATCCCGGAATCAGTCGAAAACCTGTTACCGCGTTTACGTGACCCGAGCTTCACGCGGGTGCTGATTGTGACACTTCCCGAAGCAACTCCGGTTCACGAAGCGGCCAAGTTTCAGGAAGACTTGCGCCGTGCGGAAATCGAGCCATTCGCGTGGATCATCAATCAGAGCCTGACACCCCTATCGGTCACCGATCCGGGTTTACAGTCGCGACGCCAGCATGAATTGCCGTACATACGCGAAGTCATCAAGCAACATGCCACTCGCACCGCGATCATTCCGTGGCAGGTCGAACCGCCAACAGGCCGCGAAGGTCTCAGCCGGCTGGCAGCCACCACAACCCATTGAAAAACAGACAATGGCGCAAGAGGCAATGACATGAAAATGGAAAACAGTTGTTCAACGGAAGAAAAAGGGATCGGTTTCTTCGAGCGATACCTGACCGTTTGGGTCGGCCTCTGCATTTTCGCGGGAATCGCATTGGGGAAATTCGCTCCCGGTCTCGCTCGGCAACTCGATGGCATGGCCATCTATGTCGACGAAGCCCCAGTCATCTCGATTCCCATCGCACTGTGCCTGTTTTTCATGATGTATCCCATCATGGTGAAAATCGATTTTGGCGAAGTCCTCAAAGCGGGAAAGTCACTGCGACCCGTTGGATTGACGCTGTTCATCAACTGGGTCATCAAGCCATTTACGATGTATGCCATCGCCAGCTTTTTTCTGGGGACAGTGTTCCTCGGACTGATTGGCCCGGATGCGGTGGACCACGTGAAACCGCCACTGGGAATCAATCTTGAGGTCGATGCCGTCTATGGGGCCGGCAAAGTTGTCATCGTTGACGGCATGAAAATGCTGGAGGTCCCGTTATGGAGAAGCTACCTCGCCGGTTGCATTCTTCTGGGGATTGCTCCCTGCACAGCGATGGTACTTGTCTGGGGATTTCTGGCGAAAGGAAACGACGGACACACACTCGTGATGGTCGCCATCAACTCGTTGACGATGCTCGTGCTGTACGGCGTGCTGGGTGGCTTCCTGTTAGGAGTTGGAAAACTGCCGGTACCGTGGCAGGCTTTACTTCTGTCGATCGGGATCTACGTCGCTCTTCCATTGGTTGCAGGGTTCCTCTCGCGAAAATGGTTGATCGCCAAGAAGGGCGAGGCATGGTTCAAAGATCGTTTCCTGCATTTTCTGACGCCGATCACAATCATCGCACTTCTGGCGACACTCGTATTACTGTTTTCGTTCAAAGGGGAAACGATCGTCCAAAACCCACTCACGATCTTGTGGATCGCCATCCCACTGTTCATTCAGACGGTCTTGATTTTCGCACTGGGATACGGGCTGTCCAAAGCATTGGGACTGACCTACGAAAGCGCGGCTCCCACAGCAATGATCGGTGCCTCCAACCATTTTGAAGTTGCGATCGCCACAGCCACCATGCTGTATGGCTTATCCTCTGGAGCCGCATTGGCGACGGTGGTGGGCGTGCTGATCGAGGTCCCGCTGATGCTGATGTTGGTCAAATTCTGCGTTCGCACACAGAACTGGTTTCCGCGTGAAGATTTCGCCGGTATCGGGCAATAAGTTTTCGTTACACCGATGCTGAGAACCGGTACCTATCAGCAACTCGAATCTCAAAACAATGCTTGGCAAAATGTTTCCAGACGACTTGCACCTGAAATAGAACACGCCCAGCTCAGGCAACGCATTCACTGCTTTTCCACCAAGCACCGAAGGAAATCAAAATGACCAAGAAGAACGTTCTTTTTTTATGCACTGGCAATTCGTGCCGCAGCCAAATGGCTGAAGGCTGGGCACGTCATTTCCACAGTGACACGATCGAAGCCTGGTCCGCTGGCATCGAAGCTCACGGCATGAATTCCAAGGCCATGCAGGTGATGAAAGAAGCCGGTGTCGATATATCCAGCCAATCATCAAAACGCGCCAATTCTCTTTCTGATGTGTCACTCGACTTGGTCATTACGGTCTGCGGTCATGCCGACGAAAGCTGTCCTGCTTTTCTCACCAAAGCAAAGGTTGTCCACGTTGGCTTTGACGATCCGCCGAAACTCACAAAAGAAGCGGCCACCGAAGAAGCCGCGATGGATTGCTACCGCCGTGTGCGTGATGAGATTCGCGCGTTCGTCCGCGACCAGTTGCCCGGAAAGTTGGATAAGAATGGCGGCCCGCGTTGATCAGATACACCCAGTCGACCGCTTGAACCAAATAATCGCTGAGGTCAATGCACGCAAACCGTTGCTTGTAAATAAAAAATGGCTCACCGCAATCCAATGCGACGAACTGCTATTTTGATTTCAAGTCCGGGGCGACAGGATTGCACTGCGCTTCGCCTGCGGCGAATGCTCGTGGAATCCTTGTCGCGGGTCTGCTGTGCATCCCCAAGCCTTGGCTGCACACTATTAGGTCTTTCCAGATTTCGAAGTTTGCGCGGGCGGTGTGATCCTGGCCTTCTTTGAGTGGGCTCTTGGCTTCGCCAAGTCACGGCGTTCTTTATGTAGTCGAGAGCGAGAGCCCGGAAGGATTGCACTGCGCTTCGCCTGCGGCGAATGCTCGTGGAATCCTTGTCGCGGGTCTGCTGCGCATCCCTAGGCCTTGGCTGCGCCAAGTCCTTCCCGATTCCAATGAAAAAGCCACCCGATCTGGGTGGCTTTTTCATTGGAATCGGGGCGACAGGATTTGAACCTGCGACTTTTGCGTCCCAAACGCAACGCTCTACCAAGCTGAGCTACGCCCCGTGCATTTCAGTTGTCTGTGCTAAGGATATCGCCCGATTGCCGATTCGACCAATTACTTGGCTTCCGGTTTGGCCGGTGCCTCGATATTCAGTGCGGAATAGACTTGCTCAAGCAGTTGATCCACCTTGAAGGGCTTGAAGAGGACGGCCTGCAAACCTTCTTGGCTGGCTCGCACAATCGAGTGATCCGGGTCATAGCCGAAGGCAGTCATCAGAATCACCGGAATGGTGTCGCTCTTGCGACGGGTTGCCGCATAAATCTCGTAGCCGTTGCGATGCGGCATGCGGATATCCGAAACCACCAGATCCAGCGGGTGCGTTTCGATGATATGCACCGCCTCGTGACCGTCTTTGGCCACGTGGACTTGTTCAACACCCAGACGGCTGAACATTTCGGCCACCGTATCGCGAATGGCCGGTTCGTCATCGGCCACCATCACGCACTTGCCGGCCAGCGGCTTGGCGCCTGATTCTTCGACTTCATCGAGGCCCAGCACTTTCTGCGGCCCCTGCGTGACATTCATCACCGCTGAACGAATCTTGTTCACGTCGGCCAGTATGCGATCGAGTCCTTCGCGGACCGACTGCGGATTGTCGACCTGATCGATCAGCGCATTTGCCTCGGCCTCGATGTCATTGAGCGGCGTGCTCATCTCGCGCGAGACATTTTCAGAAATGCGATCGGAGGTCGTGTATCGCTCGACCACCAGCAAGTCCAGAATATTGAGCGCGACTGCGATGTATCGCCCGTAGATCGAGGCGAACTGGCGATCGTCTTCGCCAAATGCGCCGGGATGCTGCGATTCGATATCAAATACGCCGATGACCTTATCATGCAGACGCAGCGGCACGGTCAGCGAGCTTTTGGCATGATCGAGACCGATCACAAAACGCGGATCCTTCTCGACATCGTTGCAGATGTAACTGCGCCCCGTGACCGCCACATAACCACTGATGCCGTTGCCTTCGGGCTGGGCGTATAAATCCACTTCGAGCGCTTCGGGCGGCACACCCACGGCGATCACCGGCTCGAGCTTGTTGTTCTTACGGTTGAGCAGACGAATGATGAAGTGATCGAATCGCATCAGGTCACGCGAAAACCGGATGATCTTTTCTTCCAGCAGTCGCAGACGCTCGCCCACATTCAGGCGGGAGATGGATTCGGATTCGAGACGCACCAATTCGCGTCCGGCGGCATCAATCACGTCGATCTTCTGTTGAAGACGTCGGCCCGTGCTGGCATCCCAGACCGTGGCCACGACGCGCCGCACACGCCCCTCGCCGTCAATCACCGGCGTGACGAGCGTTTCCTTGAAGTGATCCTCGCCCACCTGGAAACCGAATTTGCGGCTTCGAATCACATCGTCGTCGTCGCGCGGGCCCACTTGCTTGGCAAAAGTTGCATAGAGCGAGATGCAGGTCTGCTTCACCCGGTCGAACACATCGGCAGGTTGTGCCAGCATGCGTTCGCTGGCCCAGACGCACTCGCCCCCTTCGTCAAAGACCGCCACACCCTCGCCGATCGATTCGATCACCGACGAAGCATGTTCATTGGCGAGCGTGCGTTCGAGCGGCATGAAATCTGCCGCATCGGCAAAGACCGCGTCGTAACTGTTGCCCGAACGCAGGGCATCGACCACCGCATGGGCATCGCGAAATACTTCGACCTGGTAACGGTCCTTCAGTGACTCGATCGCATGACCTTCGTCGGTGGACCGTCCGGAGAGAACCAGCAGATGTGGGCGAGAGGCGCCCATGAATGAAATCCCTCATCCATTTAGACCCCGGCTCAGGCCGCGAGACGCCACTGCCCCGCTCCGATCCGATGTCCATGGTACGCAGATGTATATCAGGTTGGTTCGCGGTGGCAAGATGCGTGGGCCAAAGAACTTGGCCAAGTAGTGATTTCCCGCCCTTTCGGGCTGTGGCGGGTTGGACACACCCCGAAACCAAGGCGATACTGCGGTCGCAAAGGATTGCCTCTCCAGACGGATCGTCACGCGAAATGGACCTCGCCAGCCTGATTCAAGATCTGCCCGTCCGCCTGCATGCCGGCCCCGCCGAGGCGGAAATCGACGCCATCATCGAAGATTCGAGAATGGCCCGACCCGGCTGTCTGTTTGTGGCACGCACAGGCCGTTCGGCCGATGGCCGAAGCTATGTGGATGATGCTCTTCAACGTGGCGCTAGCGCGATTCTCACCGATCGACCTGACGACATGCCTCAGCATGTGCCGGTCCTGATCGCAGAAGATCCAGGCCGCGTCGGCATCGATCTGGCGCAGCGTCTGTGGAACCGCCCCGCTGAAAGACTCACGCTCATCGGCATCACCGGCACCAATGGTAAAACCACCACGGCATTCATGGTGCGCCATCTGCTGCACGCCGCCGGCCATCGCTGCGGCCTGATCGGCACCATCGAGATCGATGACGGCCGGACCGCACGCCCTGCCGCGATGACCACACCCGGCGCCATCGAAATGATCAGCCTGCTAGGGCGCATGGCCGACCATGATTGCGACCATGTCGTGATGGAAGTCTCGAGCCATGCACTGGATCAAGGGCGCGTGGAGGGTTTGAATTTTGCCGCCGGCGTATTCACAAATCTCAGCGGAGATCATCTGGATTATCACGGCACGATGGAACGCTACGCGCAGGCCAAGGCCCGGCTATTCAGCCATCTTGGTGCAGAAGCCTGCGCGGTGGTCAATGCGGATGATCCCGCAAGCGCCACCATGCTTGCCCATTGCAAAGCGCGGCGCCTGACGTTCGCGATGGATCAACCGGCAGCCGCCCTCTCGGCGCGCATTCTCGAAGCCACTTCACGCGATACCCACTGCCTGATTGAAGGGATCGCCGGGCGATTCGAAGTCAGACCTCCGCTGATCGGGCGGCACAACATCGCCAATCTGCTCGCCGCCTTCGGTGCGGTGATCGGTCTTGGGATCAAACCCGAACTCCTTCGCGAAGCCATCAACCAGTGCCCCCCCGTCCCCGGCCGACTCGAACCGGTGGCCACACCCGAAAATCTGGGCATCGATGTACTCGTGGATTATGCGCATACCGACGACGCACTGGCCAACGTCTTGCGGGCACTGCGTCCATTGACGCGTAGCAAGCTGCATGTGGTGTTCGGCTGCGGCGGCGATCGCGATCCCACCAAACGACCGCGCATGGCCGCCGTCGCCTGCGATGGGGCTGATGCGATCATGATCACCTCGGACAACCCGCGCACTGAAGATCCGCATGCCATTGTGGAAGACATTCTCAAAGGCGTTGGCCCTGGCCATCGACCGCGCGTATCCGTCGAAATTGATCGGCGCGCCGCCATCGCACAAACCCTTGCGTCGGCGCAATCCGGCGACGTGGTGCTGATCGCGGGTAAAGGCCACGAGGATTATCAGATCATCGGCCACGAGAAGCGCCCGTTTGACGACCGCGTCGAGGCACGGCGCGTGATCGAACAAATTGCAGGTGGAAAGGGCCGGAAATGACTTTCTGGACACCTGACTCATTTCTGCGCATCACCGGTGGCCAGTGGCTTCACTCTCCGCAAACGGTTTCGGATCAGACTCCTCTCACCGGCCTGAATACCGATACGCGTTCAGTTCAACCCGGCCAGGTGTTTTGCGCCTTGCGCGGCGAACGATTCGACGCCCATGATTTTCTGGATCAGGCGGCAGCTTGCGGCGCGGCAATGCTGATCGTGGATCGTCCCGAAAAAGTGAATGCCGCATCACGACCGAACACCTGGGTACTCGGCGTGCCGGACACGCGCAAGGCTCTGGCCCAATTGGCCGGTGCGTATCGCGCGACGTTCCGCGGCAAAGTCATCGGCATCACCGGATCGGTGGGCAAAACCACCACCAAGCGCCTGATTCATGCCGCGCTATCCAAACAGCGCCGAGGCACGGCGAGCCCGAAAAGTTTCAACAACGATATCGGCGTGCCACTCACACTTTTGGCCGCGAAACCAAATGATGATTACACGCTGGTTGAAATCGGCACCAACGCGCCCGGCGAGATCGCCATGCTCTCGGCCATCGCGCAACCGGACATTGCGGTGATCACCGCCATTGCACCGGCTCATGTGGGCGGACTCGGTGGCGTGGATGCCATCCTCAAAGAAAAAACGTCGATGCTCCAATATCTGAAACCCGGCGGTGTTGCAGTCCTCAATGGGGATACACCGGGCCTGCGCGAATCCGGAAATCCCACGACCACCGTGCTGTACGGCAAGGCTGACGATCTGGCGATTCATCTTTCAAATTATCGCGCGACCGAAACCGGCAGCCAGTTCACGGTGGATGACCAATCTTACACGTTGCCGCTTTTGGGCGAACACAATGCCGCCAATGCGTTGGCGGCGATTGCCGTCGGCCGATTGTTGGGGCTTACCGACGCGGCCATTGCCGAAGGACTTGCCCACGCCCAAACGCCACCGATGCGCCTTGAGCGATTGACGCTCGGCGAAGGCGATCACGCCATCCAACTGATCAACGATGCCTACAACGCCAATCCGGCGTCGATGGCTTCGGCCATCAGCGTGCTTTGCGAACAACCTGCGAGCGGTCGACGCGTGGCGGTGCTGGGCGCCATGGCCGAGCTGGGCTCCGCCTCGGAACACTTTCACGCCGAACTCGGCGAGCGCGTGGCAGCATCATCGGTCGATCTGGCGATCTTCGTGGGCCAAGCCACACAACCGGCAGTCGATGCCATGGCCCGCCACGGCCGCGCCGACGTCGCACTTCATCTACCTGAATTCAACGAATCAACCCTTATTCAGCTGGCCGACAAAATCAAACCCGGCGATACCGTTCTGATCAAAGCTTCGCGCAGTGCCGCACTCGAACGGCTTGTGCCCGCACTTGAGGCGCGATTCACACCACTTCGTGATATAACTCCATCATGATCTACAACCTGCTGGTCGATCATTTACGCCAGTGGTTGGAGGAGATGGGTCTCTGGAAGGTCCTTCAGGTCTTCCAGTGGCCCGAGTTTCGCACGTTCTGTGCGATTCTGATGACCTTCTGCATCGTGACGCTCTTCGGCAAGCCGACGATCCACTGGCTGATGAAGCAGAAAATCGGCGATCAGCCCGAGTTCTACAACGCCGACCTCAACCGCCTGACCCGACAGAAAACAGCCACACCGACCATGGGCGGCATTCTGATTTCGGCCGCCATCTTGGTGACCACGCTGCTGCTGGCCGATCTGTCGAATTTCTATATCCGCATGGCCATTGTGTGCCTGATCTGGCTTTCGGCACTGGGCGCCATCGACGACTGGCTCAAACTCACCGCCTCACGGCGACGACCCGGCTCACGCGAAGGTCTTCGCTCGTGGGAGAAAATGCTTTTCCAAGTCGGCATCGCCCTGCTGCTGGGCTTCTTCACGCATCATCACGGCATCAACAATCCAGAAACCCACGTGCTGTCGCTGCCGTTTCAGCGCACCATCGATCCACGCACGCGTGACCTGGCCGAAGGATTGATCATGCTCGGCCCGCTGGCCTTCGGGCTATTGACCGTGCTGGTGATCGTCGGTTCCTCCAACGCCGTCAATCTCACCGACGGCATGGACGGACTGGCCAGCGGCATCATGGGGATCGCATCATTCACGTTCATCGTGCTGATTCTGCTGACCGGCAGTCCGTACTGGTCGCGTTGGATGTTGATCCCGCATATTCCAGGCAGTGAGGAAATGGCCGTGGTCGTGGGCGCGATGGCCGGTGCCTGCCTGGGCTTCTTGTGGTGGAATTGTCATCCCGCGCAAGTCTTCATGGGCGATACCGGTTCGCTGCCGCTTGGCGGCCTGCTGGGTTATGCCGCCATCGTGATCCGACAAGAATTGCTGCTGGTGATGATCGGCGGCGTGTTCGTCGCCGAAGCCCTGAGCGTGATTCTGCAGGTCGGTTTCTTCAAAGCCACCAAAGGGCAGCGCCTTTTCAAATGCGCTCCCATCCATCATCACTTTCATCTGGCGGGCTGGACCGAACAGCAGGTGGTCGTGCGCTTCTGGTTGATCGGCGCCATGCTGGCAGCCATGGCGCTGGCCACACTCAAATTGCGATAACTTTCCTTCCCAAGCCGGCTCAAACCCTGCGTCTGAGCGTGTCTTGTTTCTTTTCTGTGTGCTGACGGCCTGATGTTCAACGACCGCCCCAAACCACCCACCACCGCCGCACCACCGGAAGTCGGCATACGGCCTTCGACCGCACCTCCCGCCCCTGCACTGGATGACAATCGCAGTCTGGCGCGACGGGTGCTGGTGCTGAGCATCTGGCCCATGCTCGAACAGATGATGTCGTTCCTCGTGGGATTCACCGATACGGCGCTCGCAGGTCATCTCGGCGGTTCGGATGCCATCGATGCCACCAATGCGGTGGGCACGGCGGGTTTCATCATCTGGTTGATGGGATTGTTGCAGGGAGCTGTGGGCGTGGGCGCCACGGCGCTGATCGCACGAGCCATAGGCGCTCATCACAAACGTGAAGCACATGCCGCACTCGGGCAGTCCATCGCTTTCGCCGCCTTATGGGGATTGTTCGCAGGCGTGTTTTTTTATCTGACCGCACCCATCTGGGCACCACTCTCGGGGCTGAGCGGACGATCGGCACTCTGGTGTACGGATTATCTGCGCCTGCTTGCTGTCGCCACACCGTTCATGGCAGTGCTGTTCGTCGGCGGCGCCTGCCTGCGCGGCGCAGGACATTTTCGATCGGCCTTCTTCGTGATGCTCGGTGTGAATGCCGTCAACATCGGTGTCAGCATTCTGCTGGTCATCGGGCCCGAACCCATCGGAGGCCACGGCCTGAGCGGAATCGCGTTGGGCACACTGCTGGGATGGATCGTCGGATGCGGACTGATGCTGCGCGTGCTGCTCAGCGGCCGCGCCGGATTGCGGCTTCATCCCCATCGCCTGCGCCTGCATCGGCCGATGCTGCGGCGCATCCTGCGCGTGGGCTTGCCGAATCTGGCCGAAAGCACACTCTTCTGGGCCGGAAATTTTCTCGTGCTGGCGATCGTCGGCCGACTCAACATCGAAGCGGCGGTGGGCGCTCACATGATCGCCGTCCGCATCGAGGCGTTCAGCTTTCTTCCGGGTTTCGCGCTGAGTCTGGCCGCCGCCACGCTGACGGGGCAGGCACTGGGAGCGGGTCGACCCGATCTGGCGCGGCGCTCGGCGTGGGTCTGCACCGGATTCGGCTTACTGATCATGTGCACGCTGGGCGTGATGTTCATGACCATTCCCGAACACCTGGTGCGTCTGGTCACCGACGAACCGGTGTTTCTGCGCCACACACCCCCGCTGCTCAAAGTGGTGGGTTGGGCACAAGCCGGATTCGGCGTCTCGATGATTCTTTCGGGCGCATTGCGCGGCGCGGGCGACACGCGCACCGTGCTGCTCATCATCGGATTCGTCACGTATGGCGTGCGCGTGCCACTCGTAGCCTGGGTGGGTCTGTCAGAAGGCGGCACGCTGCGCGCGGTATGGATGGTACTCGGTGCCGAACTGTGTCTGCGTGGTCTGTTGTTTGCCGCGCGATTTTTGCACGGCGGATGGGCCCGGATCAAAATCTGACCGGGCCCGTCATGATGCTCAACATCATCCACTCATCACGCATTAGGAAGCCGGTGGAGCTGGCTCAGGCGCAGCTGCAGGCGCTGGCGCAGCGGCGGGCGCTGGCGGCGGTGCGGGTGCCGCAGGTGCCGCCACCGGTTCGCGGGGCGCTGCCGGTTCGCGAGAACTGTTGGGCAGATTGATCTTCGGCGCATTCGCCTTGGCACCCGGCGCCATCAGCATGGTCATGCGACGACCTTGGATGCGTGGCAGCATTTCGATATGCGCGGCATTGCCGAACTTCTCGGAGATGTCTGCGTACAACCGGAAGCCGATTTCACGGTGGGCCATCTGGCGACCGCGGAACAGAATCGTGAACTGAACCTTGTGACCTTCGCCGAAGAATTCTTTGGACTTCTCAAGCTTGATGCGCAAGTCGTTTTCTTCCGTGCCCGGACGCAGACGCACTTCCTTGGTTTCAGTCTGCTTGGTCTTGGCGCGGTTCTGATGTTCTTTCTTGGACTGCTGATACTTCCACTTACCGTAATCCATGATGCGGCACACCGGCGGATCGGAATTGGGCGAAACCTCGACCAGGTCGAGTTCCACCTCTTGTGCCATCTGGAGTGCCTTGAATGTATCAATCACGCCAATCTGTTCATTGTCGTGACCGATCAAACGGATGGGCGTGGTCCGAATACGCTCATTGGTCCGAAGACGCTTGGTCGTATCCTTTTGGAAGTTCTTCTGAAAACGTCGTTGAGCGATGGCTCAGGCTCCTTGGCGACCGTGGCGCATGGCGCCACCGGATGCTGAATCCGCGGTGTCCGTCACTTGCGGCTTGATGATGGTTGGGCAGGCAAGGGCGATCACGCAAAACGTGTCGGCAGGGCATTTGAAGCACTGGTCAGCGACCAAGACGGAACCTCGAACCCAAATTTCCCTTGCAGGCAAACATGTCCAATAATCTATCCCTCACCCCATGTCTTGGCAAGACCGCAATCCACTAACCTCGTCGCGAAATCGGGCCCCTCGGGGACAAACGATATACTGGCAGACGATACCTGCCCAACCGGCCCTGTTCACAGGCCAAACCCACAGCCAGAAACGCCCGGAGATTCTTCACCGATGAAATGCTTATCCACGATTGCCTTGGCCCTGCTTCTGCCCTCTATCACGCTTCTGATCAGCCCTCCCGCCGCAGAAGCCCAGCCGATCCGCCGCAAAACCGTCAATCTGCCTGCCGCAGAAGGCCGGCAGGCCGCCATCGACTTCCCCGCCAACTTTGAATGGCTCGGCACCGAGCAGAAGCTTTCGCTGGCCGGCAACCTCAAAGGGCACGTGGTTCTGCTCGATTTCTGGACGTACTGCTGCATCAACTGCCTGCACATCCTGCCCGACCTGGAATATCTCGAACATAAATATGCCGGCAAGCCGGTCATGGTCATTGGCGTGCATTCGGCCAAATTCGAAACCGAATCCAAAGCCAAGAACATTCTGCAAGCCATGGGGCGCTACCGCATCGAACACCCGGTCCTGGTCGATCAGGAACATGCGGTGTGGCAAAACTTCGGCATCCGAGCCTGGCCCTCGTTTGCGATCATCGACAGCCAGGGACGCGTGGTCGGACAGGTCAGCGGCGAAGGCAAACGCGAGCTGCTGGATCAGGTCATCGGTGCCCTGCTTGAAGAAGGTGAAAAAGACGGCACACTCGCCAAAGACCCCCTGGTCATCAAACACAAGCCTGCCCTGCCGGGCATGGATCAACTGGCCTACCCCGGCAAGATCACAGCCGATCCCGCCAACAAGCGCCTTTTCATTTCAGACTCCAATCACGATCGCCTGATCGCCATCGGCCCTGACGGCAAACATCAGATGACCATCGGCGCCGGCGTGCGCGGCTTCAAAGACGGCTCACTGGCCGAGGCACAGTTCTTCAATCCTCAGGGCATCGCGGTCGATGGCGACATCCTCTATGTCGCCGACACCGACAATCACGCCATTCGCAAAGTCGATCTGAAGGCCGGCACGGTGACCACGATCATCGGCACGGGCAAGCAAACCTATGATCCGCGCGGCGGCAAGGTCGGCGTCGAACAAGGCATCAATTCACCCTGGGATGTGATCGTTCACGAAGGCCGCCTGCTCATCGCCATGGCGGGCCAGCATCAACTGTGGGAACACAATCCCAAGACCGGTGTAAGCCAGGCATGGACGGGCACCGGCGGCGAAAACATCATCGATGGTTTTCCAAATGAAGCCCTGCTCGCTCAGCCATCGGGGCTAGCGATTCATGGTGACTGGCTTTACTTCGCCGACTCGGAAGTCAGCGCGGTGCGCCGCGCTCGGCTGAACAACGGTGCGGTTGAAACTCTGATCGGCAAAGGCCTGTTCGTCTTCGGTTTCGAAGACGGTCGCTGGAACGAAGCCCGCTTGCAACATGCTCTTGGTCTGGCCGTCCTCGATGGCAAGATTCTTGTGGCCGATACCTATAACGATGCGATCCGATCGATCGATCTGGAATCAGCCACGATCTCCACCGTGCTGGGCAAACCGGATTCGGGCGATCTGGATGAACCCAGCGGTCTGGCGGTCTTGGACGGCATGGTCTACATCACCGATACCAATCATCACCGAATCGTTCGATTCGACCCCAAGAGCAATCAGGCCACACCTCTGGACGTTCGCGTGCCAGTGAAGTGATCGCATTCCACTTGATTCCGAGTTGAGGTCTTCGATGAGCTGGTTCACCCGCGTCCGCGCACGACATTCGGTCGTGTGGCGTATCGTGCTTTGCCTATCAGGCCTGCTGATTCACGCATGCCAGACCACCCCTGACACGCCGTCATCCCCCGCCAATCTCGCTCGCCCGAACATCATTCTTTTGATGGCCGACGATCTGGGTTGGGGCGATGTGGGTTTTCACGGCAACACCGTGATCCAAACACCGCACCTGGATGCCATGGCGGCAGCAGGACTTCAGATGGATCGCTTCTACGCGGCCGCACCGGTCTGCTCTCCGACGCGCGGCAGCGCCCTGACCGGCCGACACCCCAATCGCTACGGCATCACCCATGCGAATGTCGGCCACTTGAAGGCCGACGAATTCGCATTGCCGGAATTGCTGCGTCAGAAGGGTTACACCACCGGCCATTTCGGCAAATGGCATCTGGGCACGCTGACCACGACCGAAAAAGATGCGAATCGCGGCGGCCCGAAAAACATCGAACATTTCGCGCCACCACAACAACACGGATTCGATGTCTGCTTTTCGACTGAATCCAAAGTGCCGACCTGGGATCCGATGCTCAAGCCCAAAGGCGCGGGCAACACCTGGTGGGATGCCATTCCCGACGACAATCTCGCCGTGGCCTACGGCACCGCCTATTGGAATGAAAAAGGCCAGCGCGTGACCGACAATCTGCGCGGCGATGATTCACGCGTGATCATGGACCGCGCCATGCCGTTCATCGAGCAAGCAACCCAAACCGGCAAGCCGTTCTTTGCGGTGATCTGGTTTCATGCGCCCCACCTGCCGGTGGTCGCCGGACCTGAATACCAGAACCTTTACAAGGATCTGCCCGGCTACGAACGCAACTACTACGGCTGCATCACCGCACTGGATGAACAAGTCGGTCGACTGCGTGCCGC
>CALOAZ010000044.1:0-23405 GCA_942491355.1 uncultured Phycisphaeraceae bacterium | reverse complement strand
GAGCAGAGAGGCTTCGAGTTTTTGTCGGATGGGCGCGACGGTCATGCGATCGAGTGATTCGTGGGCGAAAGCCCAGATCAGCAGACCGCGCGCCGTGGATTCATCGATGCCTCGGGCCATCAGATAAAAGGCGGCATCGCGATCGAGCTGACCGGTGGTCGAGCCGTGCGTGCAGCGCACATCGTCGGCGTAGATTTCCAATTGCGGCATGGAATCGGCGCGGGCATCTTCGGAAAGCAACAGGTTCCGGTTCGACTGTTCGGCATTGGTTTTCTGGGCGTCTTCTTCGACGATGATGCGTCCGGCAAACACGCCGCGCGATCGGCCGTCGAGCACGCCTTTGTAGTATTGTCGACTGGTGCAGTTCGGCGCGGCATGGGTCACCAGAATGTGCGTGTCGACATGCTGCTGCGCGTGAGGCAGATACAGGCCGTTGAGCAGGGCGTGTGCATTCTCGCCCATCAGTCGCGCTCGAATGTTGTTGCGCACCAGGCCGCTGCCGAGCAAGACGGCATGCGATTCAAAGTGGGCATCGCGCTGCAGGTTGACCGCCAGCGTGCCCACGTTGAAGGATTCTTCGTTGTATCGATCCAGCCGGTAATGGCGCACATTGGCATTGGGCCCGACCGCGACTTCGGTGACGCTGTTGGTCCAGAACACGCCGTGGCCCAGGCTCGCATGATTTTCGATGAGCGTGAGTTCGGCACCGCGACCCGCCACCACCAGGTGGCGCAGGTGCGCGGCGCGCGGTCGATCCGTCGCGGAGGTCAGGCACATCAGATGAACCGGTCGTTCAGCACGCACGCCATCGTCGACGCACAGCACCAGGCCGTCTGCGGCCAGTGCGGCATTGAGTGCGGCGAAGGCATCTTCTTCAGAGGTGTCATCCGGGCAATCCACCGCACCGAAATGTTTTTCAATGAGTTCAGGATCGCGTCGAATGGCCTCGGCGAGATTCATGACGGTCACGCCGGCGGGTAAGGCGCTGGTGTCTGACAGTTCCGGGTGATAGCGGCCGTCCACCAGGACCAGGCGCTGGCCACTGATGCCACCGAAGCGGAATGGATCGAGCGATTCGGGGCGCGGAGCGGGCGCCGCAGGATCCACGTCTTCAAACACGGCTTTGGTGATGGGCGCCGGATTGGTGAATCGCCAAGCTTCGAGTTTGGTATGAGGCAGGCCGAGCGTTTCGAATCGTTGCATGGCGCGTTCGCGCAGGGCATGCAGTGCGGCCGGAGCGCCGTGTTCGCTGGCGCGCAGGCGATCAAAAGCTTCGCGGAACCGATTGGTTTGAATCTCGGCGGTCGGCATGATGCGTCTCAGGTTCCCACGGCGGTGTAGCCGCTCTTTTCCAGTTCCAGTGCGAGATCTTTATCGCCGCTTCGGACGATTTTGCCATCGACCAGCACGTGAACGTAGTCGGGCACGATGTAATCGAGCAGGCGCTGGTAATGCGTGATGACCAGAAAGCCGCGTTCGGGTGAGCGCATCGCGTTGACGCCGTGCGCCACGATGCGAAGCGCATCGATGTCGAGGCCGGAGTCGGTTTCATCGAGTACGGCGAAAACGGGTTCAAGCACGGCCATCTGAAAGATTTCGTGGCGCTTTTTCTCGCCACCGCTGAAGCCTTCGTTGACGGCGCGTTTGAGCATGTCGAGTTTCAGTTCGACCAGTTCGGCTTTGGCGCGAAACAGCTTGAGCAGATCGGCGGCGCTGAGTTCTTCTTGCTGGCGGGCCACGCGAACGGAATTGACGGCGGCTTTCAAGAACTGCATGCCGCTGACGCCCGGGATTTCGACCGGATATTGGAAGGCCAGGAACAGGCCGGCGCAGGCTCGTTCGTTGGGGGCCATCTCCAGCAGGTCTACGCCGTTGAGCTTCACCGAGCCCGCGGTGACTTCATAGTCTTCGCGGCCGGCAAGCACATTGGCGAGTGTGCTTTTGCCTGAGCCGTTGGGCCCCATGATCGAGTGCACTTCGCCGGGCTGGATGGTCAGCGACAATCCCTTGAGGATCTCGCGACCTTCGATGGAGGCATGCAGATTATCAATTTCAATCAACGACATCAGTGAATCCTTCTTGAGCGGAGCGGCGGATGATACCGCGATTCCGGCTTGAAACCTTTTATCCCACGCTGCCCTCGAGACTCACAGCCAGAAGCTGATTGGCCTCGACGGCGAACTCCATGGGCAGTTCCTGAAACACTTCCTTGCAGAAGCCGTTCACGATCAGAGAGACCGCGTTTTCGGCATCCAGACCGCGCTGCTGGCAGTAAAACAACTGATCTTCGGCGATCTTCGAAGTCGACGCCTCGTGTTCGACCGACGAAGTGGTGTTGCGCACATCGATATAGGGAAAGGTGTGCGCACCGCATCGGTCGCCGATCAACAGTGAATCGCATTGCGTGTAATTGCGACTGAGTTGGTCGCCTTCGGATGCATGCGACACCAGACCGCGATAGGTATTCTGCGCCGGCCCGGCGGAAATCCCTTTGGAAACAATGCGTGACCGGGTGTTCTTGCCGATGTGAATCATCTTGGTGCCGGTATCGGCCTGCTGGCGATTGTGCGTGAGCGCCACCGAGTAAAACTCGCCGACGCTGTCATCGCCCTGCAGGATGCACGACGGGTATTTCCATGTGACGGCTGATCCGGTTTCGACCTGCGTCCACGAAATCCGGCTGCGATCGCCGCGGCAGGCGCCGCGCTTGGTCACGAAGTTGAAAATGCCGCCTTTGCCGTTTTCATCACCCGGATACCAGTTCTGGATGGTCGAGTATTTGATGGTCGCGTCTTTCATGGCCACCAGCTCGACCACAGCGGCATGCAACTGATTTTCGTCGCGCATCGGCGCGGTGCAGCCCTCGAGATAACTGACGTGCGCACCTTCGTCGGCGATGATCAGCGTACGCTCAAACTGGCCGGTCTTGGCTTCGTTGATGCGGAAGTAAGTGCTTAATTCCATCGGGCATCGGACGCCCTTCGGGATGTAAACGAACGAGCCGTCTGAAAATACGGCGGAATTCAGCGTGGCGAAGAAGTTGTCGGAGTAGGGCACCACCGAGCCGAGATATTTCTGGACGATTTCCGGATGGTGCTTCACTGCTTCTGAAAACGAGCAGAAGATCACGCCGTGTTTTTCGAGATCGGCCTTGAAGGTCGTGGCGACCGAAACACTGTCAAACACCGCATCGACGGCGACATTGGCCAGGCGCTTTTGTTCGCCCAGCGGAATGCCGAGTTTTTCGTAGGTTTCAAGCAGCTTGGGATCGACCTGATCCAGGCTTTCGAGTTTCGGCTTGTTTTTGGGTGCCGAGTAATAACTGATGCCGGTGTAGTCCGGCTTGTCATACTGCACGAAGGCCCAAGTGGGCTCCTGCATTTTCAGCCAGTGGCGATAGGCTTTGAGGCGCCATTCGAGCATCCACGCCGGTTCTTCCTTTTTGGCGGAGATGTGACGGATGACGTCTTCGTTCAAGCCCGGTGGCAGCGTGTCGGCTTCGATATCGGTGACGAAGCCGTACTTGCTGTAATCGCGCTGGGCGGCGGCGAGGGTTTCAACTTCACGGGTGGTGGTCATGATGGCTCCGACGCAGTCAGCGTCAGCTCGACGGGCGATACGTTGTTCTTGATCAGATCCTGCAGCGTGACGCGATCCAAAAATTGCAGCGTGAGGTCATTGAAGCCGCTGCATCGGCGTGACGATCGGGCATTTGATTTGCGATCGACATGCCGCGCAGGGTTCTTTGCCGTTTTCGGTTTCGAGACTGGATTCATCTTCGCAACAGAGTGCGACTTTGACGGGGCCTTCGATGGCCTCGATCACCGAACGAATGGGAACGAGCGCGGGATCGTGGCAGAGGATGTATCCGCCACCGGCGCCGCGCCTGGCGCAGACCACCTTGGCCCGTTGAAGATCCTTGAGCACGTTCATCAGCAGCGAGGCCGGCAGGTGATGGGCCTCGGCAATCTGCCTGGCACTTAAGGCGCGACCCTCGCCGGCGGCTTCTTCGGCCAATACGGCCAAGGCCACAAAGGCGTAATCGGTCTTGCGTGTGAGGCTGAAGCTCATGTTCTGATTCCGGAAAGGCGGTCTGGGCCTTTCAAGCGACTTTTCTGACGTTCAAATGATTAATAGGACTAAATAGATACGGATTCAAACCTTAATGGGCACTCTTTTAGTACGGATTGTGATCTGGGTCAAATGCTCAAGGATGTAATTATTGTTGATGATTGGCATCAAAGGAGTTACGGATTACGTTTGATGGTGATTTCCGTTTTTGATCTCAGAGGGCCTTATGGCCAATAAGCCATCCGAGAGAGGCTCTTTGCTCCGGATTGCGATCATCCTCGCGATTTTTGGTTTGCTGGTGGCGGCCACGTTGAGTCTGACGCCCAGTCAGCGGCCGATCGAGGAGACGTCACGAGCCCGTGTCATGCTTAAATTGTTGAGTGCGATCGCCGATGAGTTCGAAGCGGTGACCGGGGCGCCTTCTCGTGCCAAGGATCTTTCCGCTTTTTATCAGCAGACTCAGTCGATTCACGGGCTTCAACCCGTGTGGGCCAGGTTGGTGCAATCTGATGGTCGGCCTGCAGTGGATCCCTGGGATACGCCCATCCGTCTGATCCCGACATCGGCGGGCCCCATTTTTGAATCGGCCGGGCCGGATCAACAGTGGGGTTATGTCGATGCGCCGAAGCAGACACCGGCATTCAAGGCATTGCTCGACAATCTGCGCAGTGATGAAAAGACACGACCGGGTCATCCCTGACCCGGTCATGTCTTGCGGGTTCCAATTCAGTTCACGCCGTGATCGGTGATCGCATCCGGTTTCGGCAGATCCAGAACACAATCAGCAACATTCAGTGTGGTGGCATCGCCGTTGTGATGCAGTTCATCGAGTCGGTGTTCGACGCGCTGCGCGGCATGGCCGCAGTAGCCGAGGCCGATGGTCAGATCGCGATCGATTTCTTCAGCTTCGATGTGACCTTCTACTGTCAGTGTGCCGTCAAGTGTGGCTTGCAGGCGCGCGATCACGGCCGCCATGACGTAGAGCTCAATGGCTGACCAAGCAATGCGTTCTTGCACCAGTTGGCGATCGAGAATGCCCAACTGATGCTTGGCGAGCGCCATGGTGACTTCGCGTGCCAGTCGCCGCGTGAGATGCGCGAGTGTTTCGCCCGCGTCACTGAGTTGTGTGTGAAGACCGTGTACGGAGGGGCCGATCAGCACGTCGTTCACTTCGTGCTGCACAAACTTTGCCAGTCGCCCGAAGTTGTGAATCGGATGTTTGGCGGCTTTGAGGATTTCTTCGAATTCCTCGCCGACGCCTTTCATGCCCATCAGAGCGACAAAGCTGGTCATGACTTCGGTTGCACCTTCCACGATGCGGTTGATGCGCGCATCGCGCAGCGTGCGCTCGATGCCGGTCGACCGCATGTAGCCTTCGCCGCCAAGGACCTGCAGGGCGTCGTCGATCACCTGGTATGAAAATTCTGAGCTGAACAACTTGGTGATCGCGGTTTCAAGCATCAGATCCGAATCGTGTTTGTCGACTTGTCCGCTGTTGAGATAAGTCAGCGCCTCGATGGCGTAGACCGATTCGGCCATCGACGCGATCTTCTTTTTGATCAAATCGAAATCGCCGAGCAGTCGGCCGAATTGGCGTCGTTGGCGAGCATGGACGACGGCTTTATGCAGTGCGGCTCTTGGCACCGCCGAGGCATCCGGCCGAAAGCGTGCAGCGCCCGTAGTCGAGTACGCTGAGCGCGACTTTCAAGCCTTTGCCGACTTCGCCAAGCACGTTGTCGACCGGCACGGCCATGTCGGTGAATTTCAGGACGGCCTGCCACGAACCGCGGATACCGCATTTGGAGCGGTTGTTTTTCTCAACCGAAAACCCCGGCAGATCCGGCGACACGATGAAGGCCGTGACCTTGTCTTTCTTCACACCGTCGATTTCGACTTCGGTGCGCGCCATCACGGTCATGAATCCGGCGAGTGCCGCGTTGGTGATGAATTTTTTGTCGCCGTTCAGAATCCAGTGCGTGCCGGCTTCATTCAGTACGGCGCGGGTCTGAACGTTGGCGGCATCCGATCCGGCTTCGGGTTCGGTCAACGCGAATGCGGCGATGGTGTCTTTGGCCAGACGCGGCAGCCAGTGCTGTTTTTGCGTTTCGGTGCCCATCAGGATCAGGGCTTTAAGGCCGATGGATTGATGCGCGCTGACGAATACGGCGGTTGATCCGCATTGCTTGGCAATGTGTTCGAGTATGCGGCAGTAAGCGGTATGCGAAAAGCCGCCGCCGCCGTAAATCCGTGGCACCGTCATGCCCATCACGCCCAGATCGAACAGGCCGTCGATCACGTGTTGCGGAATGCGCTCCTTGGCATCGATGTCATCTGGATCCAGGTGTTCACTCATGAAGCGATCGAGTCGCTTGAGCAATTCGTCGGTGCGCGGGGATTCATCGGCATCCTGAATTGGATAGGGCAGCATGGCACTCAGATCGAGTCGGCCGAAAAACAAGCTGCGCACGAAACCGTCTTCGTTGGTGCCGCCGCTTTCGATGAGATCCTGGGCTTTTTCGAATTCTTTCTGATCGCGTTGATTGAGCTGGACCATGGGTGGTTCGCCCCTTTCTTATCGGTTCGAGGATGAAGATGTGCCGCGCCAAGGTGTGCCTGGGCGCGGCGCTTCAATCGGACGACCGTCGAGCGTGCCGTGCGTTTCTGTGGCATGGCGCAGGCGCTGCACCGGAGAAACACGCGGCGCGACGGTTTGTGCCAGACGCAAAGCTTCGGCAAGGATGACGTCGAGGCCTTCGCTTTCTGTGAATCGCATCAGGCCGCCGCGGAACGGCGCGAGGCCCAGTCCCATGACGGTCGAAAGATCGATGGTGTCGGTATTGTCCACCACGCCGGCGTCGAGCACGCGGGCGGCTTCGTTGATCATTGGAACAAGCTGGCGCCAGAGAATGTCTTCATCGCTGGATTCACGCGCGGCCACGCCCGCACGCAGTGCGGCGATCAATTCATGATGGATGGAAGTCTTCCGACCTTTGGCGTCGTAGTGATAAAAGCCGCGCCCTGTTTTACGACCCAAGTCGCCTCGCTCGATGAGCGATGCCGTCGCAGGCGGCGCGACCAGATGATCGCCGATGCGTTCTCCGAGCGAAGCAAGAATATGCACGGCGATGTCGATGCCGACGGTATCCAGCAATTCAAATGGCCCCATGGGCATGCCCCAGTCTTTCATCACGCGATCGATTCGTGTGATGTCGACGCCTTCGGCCGCAAGATTCATGGCTTCGGCGAGCTGGGGAATCAGCAGGCGGTTGACGAGGAATCCCGGCGCGTCGTTCACGACCACAGGGACTTTGCCGAGTTGAAGGCCCAGTTCCACGCCGGTGGCCAGTGCATCGCCATCGCTGAGCGGTGTGCGCACGATTTCAAGCAGCGGCATCTTGGCCACGGGATTAAAGAAGTGCAGGCCGATCACCCGACCCGGGTGTTCCACTGATTCAGCAATGGGCGTGACGCTTAGCGAACTGGTGTTGGTGGCCAGGATGGCATCGGGGCGGCATGCTGAGGCCAATGCTTGAAACACACTTTGTTTGACTTCCGGGCGTTCAGCCACGGCTTCGATGACGACGTCGGCAAGTTTTAGATGCTTGATTTCCATCGCCGGAATGATGCGTCGCAGCGCGGTATCGGCTTCAAGTTGACTCATGCGTTTGGTACGCACTTCATTTTGAAGTTCCTTGTCGATGCGTTTCATGCCGGCGGCAAGGGCATCGGCAGAAATTTCGATCAGACGCGTGGGAATGCCGGCTTTGATCAGCGCTGCCGCAATGCCAGCTCCCATGGTGCCACCACCGACGACAGCCGCATGACGGATGGGGCGGCTTACGCCACCAGCTTGTGCCCGCGCGTGTTTTTTGGCGTCCTGGCGCAGAAAAAACAAACGCATGAGATTGCTGCAAGCCGGGGTTTCGATCAGGTGGGTGATCGCTTCACGCTCGGCGCGCAGTCCGGCATCGAGGCCTTCGGTCATCGCCGTTTTGACCACATCGAGTGTGGCGATGGGTGCCGGGTAATGACCGTGGGTTTCACGCAGTGTCAGCTTGCGGGCGCGATTTAGTACGAAGGATCGAAGCGGCGCACACGCCGCAATCATGCGATCGATGCGGCCGAGTGTTTTACGGTGCGGGGGTTTCTGTGCCAGTCGTCGCGCTGCGGCGAGCAGTCGTTCGGGTCGCACTACTTCGTCGATCAAACCGATTTTCTGCGATTTGCGCGGCGGCATGGTTTTGCCGGCCAGCAGCAAAGGCAATGCTTGGGTCAGGCCGATGACGCGTGGCAGGCGTGTGGTGCCGCCCCAGGCCGGCAGAATGCCGAGTTTGGTTTCGGGTAATCCGATGTTGATGGCGCCCAGATCGGCGGCGACACGAATATCACAGGCCAGTGCCAGTTCGAGGCCACCGCCGAGGCAATGCCCGTTGATCGCGGCGACTGTGGTGATCTTCAGATCGGCGATCTTCTGGTACACATGCTGGCCGCGGGCGATGAACGCTTCGAGTTCGCCGCGTTCAAGATCGCGCATTTCAAACAGGTCGGCACCGTTGATGAACACCTCTTTGGCCGAGGTGAAAATCACCGCAGCCGGTTGAGGCGATTCAGTCTGAATGCGATCGATTAGTGCATCGAGTTCTTCAAGCACGGCGGGCGTGATGGTGTTGACCGGCTTATCCGGCGCATCGAAGGTGATGGTCAGAATGCCGTTGTCATCTCGTGATGTGAGCAGTGTGGGTTTCATCAGGCGTCCCTCCCGATCAGGATGGCGGCACCCTGGCCGCCACCGACACAAAGCGTCGCCACGCCGAGATGCATCTGGCGACGTTCCATTTCAAGCAGTAGATCAAGTGTGATTCGGGCTCCCGTCGCGCCCACCGGATGGCCGAGTGCGATGGCGCCGCCGTTGACGTTGAGTCGATCTTCGTCAAAGGCGCCCAGCGCCGAAGATCGTCCCAGCGCTTCGCGTCCGAATTGATCTGAATCAGCCGCACGCATGCATGCGAGAACTTGTGCGGCAAAGGCTTCGTTGATCTCCATCAATTCAAGGTCTTTCATGGACAGACCGGTGTCGCGCAGCAAGCGGTCGAGTGCGTACACCGGGCCGAGACCCATGCGCGCCGGATCCAGTCCGGCGGTGGCATAGGCCTGAACGTATCCCATGATCGGAAGGCCTTCGGCGCGGGCCAGTTCTGCATCCATCAGCAACATGGCGCAGGCACCATCGGTGATCGAGCACGCGTTGCCGACGGTGACGGTGCCGTCGCGCCGATCGAAGATGGGTTTGAGTTTGGCCAGTGCATCCATCGACTGATTGGCACGTGGACCGACATCGGCGTACGACACGTGGCCGTGGTGTGCGACGGGTGTGATTTCATCGGCAAAGCGTCCGGCTTCAATGGCTTCGGCCGCGCGGCGATGCGAACGCAGAGCATAGGCATCCTGTTCTACGCGGCTGATGCCGAACTCATGAGCAAGGACTTCGGCGGTCTGTCCCATGATCAGGCCCACCACCGGATCGGTCAGTCCGACCAGCAGAGAGGGAACGGGTTTGAAGTGGCGCGGTCGCAAACGGGCAAGTGCGGCGAGGCGTTGGCCGAGCGATCGTGCGCGGGCCAGTTGTCCTAAAGGTTCGGCGGTTTCTTCCGGAAACAGCAGCGGTGACTGGCTCATCGATTCTGCCCCGCCGGCAAGAATCGCAGTAGCGCGACCGGATCGGATTTTCAATGCCGCTTCGCCGATGGCTTCCATGCCCGAAGCGCAGTTGCGTTGGACGGTGAGCGCGGGAACATGATGTGGAATGCCTGCGCGCAGCGCGGCCACGCGCGCCGGGTTGGTGGCATCGGCCGGCATGATGACATTGCCGAGAATGACTTCGTCGATTTTGTCTGCAGGCCATCCGGCGCGCCACAGGGTTTCTTGAAAGGCGATGCGCGCCAAATCGGTGGCATGCACGTCTTTGAGATCCGTGCCAGCCTTGGCCAAAGGAGTACGCGCTGCAGCCACGATGGCCACACGTCGTCCGCGTGTTGGAGTGTGAGCAACCATTACGCCATCTCCTTGTCGTCGGCAGCGCGCGTGGTATTCGACTCGCGCAGTTGATACTTGAGCATCTTGCCCAGGCCGCTTCGGGGTAGTTCATCCACGAATTCAAATCGACTGGGTACTTCGTACGGAGCCAGATGCTCACGGCACAAGGCTCGCAATTCGGTGGCCAGTGCGTCGTAATCTTCGCGACCATTGCCCAGGACGATGACACCCACCACGGTCTCTTCGTATTTGGCATCGGGACGACCGATGACGGCCACATCGCGCACGGCGGTATGACGACGCAGCACGGTTTCGACTTTGGCAGGCCAGACTTTCATGCCGCCGCGGTTGATCATGTCTTTCTTGCGATCGACCACGTAGTAGAAGCCTTCTTCGTCGACGGTGACCACATCGCCGGTGCGCAGCCACCGTCGGCCTTTGGCGTCGGTGACCATCATTTCCTGCGTGGCGGTTTCGTTATCGAGATAGCCGAGCATGACTTGCGGGCCGCTGATCCATAATTCGCCTGCTTCACCAGAAGTGGCGGTGCGTTCCGGATTTTGAAGGTCGACCACGCGCGTGAACGTGTCGGGCAAAGGCACACCGATGGATCCGTCGCGCGGTTCCTGCGGTGGATTCAGATGTGTGACGGGTGAAGCTTCGGTCAGGCCGTATCCCTGCGCAATTTTTTCGCCGAATAACATTTCGAAACGATGGGCGGTGGTGGGTGACAAGGCTGCGGCGCCACTGATGATCAGTCGATGAGAAAAGGTTTGAGCCAGTTGTCGGCTCAGCGCCGGGTCGGCTTCGGCCTGTTCGCAGATGGCATCGAAGATGGCGGGAACCAGCGGAACGACTGTCGGACGAAGCGTCAGCAGCGTTTCAATCAACTGGTCGATTTTGAATCGTGTGACAGGAATGACTTCGGCCGCGTGAAACACCGGATTGATCAGGCAGGTCGACAGCCCGTAGACGTGAAACATCGGGAGAATGCCGAGCACGCGTTCCTGGCCGAGACGCAGGCGCGTCCATGCCGAAACCTGCGCGGCATTGGCCAGCAGACTGCGGTGCGTCAGCTTGGCCACCTTGAGTGTGCCGGTGGTGCCGCCGGTCGGTTGCAACACGGCAATGTCATCGACGGACGGTTCTTCGGACGGTGGGCGGGAAGGTGCCTGTTCCAGTAATTCTTCCAGTGTGGTTTGTTTCTGGGTTTCGGGCAGATCAGGATGTGATTGCCATTGTTTGAGTCGATAACCCATGCGATCGAGCAGCGGCAGGTGATCGCGCAAACTCACCCAGATCCAGTGCAAATCATCGCGATCAGCACCTGCAGGACCGAGCGTATCAGCTCGCACATCCAGACCGATGGCGACGCGCGGCTGCGTCATCGACATGAGTTTCTTGAGATCATCCGGTCCCATCAGCGGTCCGGCGTTGACCACCACGGCACCGATGCGCTGCGCGGCAAGAAAAGCCAGCATCATTTCGGGGCAGTTGGGCAATGCGAGCAGCACGCGTTCGCCGCGGCGCGCACCGATGTGTGCCAGTCCGGCGGCCAGCCGATCGACGCGCTGGCGCAGTTCAGCATAGGTCCATCGCAGGGCGCCGTAGCTGACGGCGGGCGCGCTGGCATAGCGTCGGGCGGTTTGATCCAGCAGACGACCGAGTGTGGTGGAGGGATAGTTCAGATGAATAGGCGTACCGAATCGTTCGTAGCACGATGCCGGAATCTGAACCTCAGGAGGAATGGTGATTCGTCCTGTGGCGGCTTCAGAAGCGTCGGTTCTTTCTCCCAGACACCAACGCCAGAGATGTTGCATGGCCTGACGCATGGTGGCAGCGCTCCTTTCCGGGCTCATCGTCAAGAGCCCGCGTGGCTGGCCGTCGGCGTCATCCTTGCGTCGTTCAGAAGTCGTAGAGAGGCTGCTTTTGCTCCGTCTTCCCTCTATGGCTCACGGCGTTGTTCAGGCGCCGACGGTCGTTCATCGTTTAAGCGGCGCATGAACCGTGTTCGGGGTCATGGGCCGAATCGCATGCTTTCAGAAATTTAAGCGTGGGTCCGAGCACGCGGTGCGGACATTCAATCAGTGGATTGTGGCCAGCGCCATCCAGCAGGATGAATCGGCTGTTGGACAGACGCTCAGCCATGCGCTTGGCATAGCAATAGGGAATGATCGTATCGAACTCACCGGCGATCACGAGTGTGGGGGCGACGATGCGCTCGAATTCTCTGTCGGTGGGATTGCTCGCGCCCAAAGCGCGAAGCTGCTGAGCCACCGCCCGTCGCGAAACAGGTTCGGCGCGTGCTGCGGCGACTTTTTCTTCAAGGCGTTGCGGATTTTCATCGAGATACATCGGGCCTGCGCCGAGCAGTTCCATCGTGCGCTCGAACACATCACGCGGGAATCGCCGCATGGCGTGACCAATCAACTGAGCCATTTCGCGCAGATAAGGACCGAAATGATCTCCGCATGAAATCAAAACAAGTCGCTTGATACGATCTGGATAATCCATGGCCAGGCGCTGAGCAAGAATGCCGCCGAGCGACAGGCCGATCACATGGGTGCGCTCTACTTGAAGATGATCCAGCAGTTCCACCAGATCGGCGGCGTAATGATGAAGGGTTTGCGGTGTGCGACGCATCGTGGTGCGCCCGACGCCGCGCAGGTCAGGTCGAATCATTGAAAAATAGGGCGAAAGCGGGCCGACGGCCGGTTCCCAGTCGCGGCCGGTGCCGCCGAGTCCCGGAATCAGCAGCAGCGGTTCCCCGATGCCATCGAGGTCGTAAAAGCAGCGGCAATCTGTCAGTTCGGCCCACGGCATGTGGTTCTCCCGCGAGGCGGGGACCGGCCGCCTCTGGTTCTTTAGATGCGCGCCACAACCAAAACGTTCTCGGGGTTTGCCCTAAGTCCTTGAAAGGTGCTTAAAAACAATCAAACTGTGAATTAAATCACAAAGAAACAGAGACGCGAACGCACCCCTGTCATGGCGAAGGATTGCGGTAAAGCGATGTTTTCAAAAACGGCGCAAGCCGTACTTCAGGGAATGCTGCGCGTGGGTGTCAGATTCCCGTTGACGTCATAACCGAAATAAGCGCTGCCGGCCCAGCCGTTACTCAGCGTGCCGGTGACAATCAGACGATTGCCTTTTTCATCATAGATCGATGTGCCGGATTCGCCGGTGTCATTGGCCAGTGTCGCCACACGCAGTTTGCCGTCGGGGCCGTAAACGAGATAACCGCTGGAATTCTCCTGCGTCATGGCGCTCAGGCGTTTGTGCTGTTGGGCATCAAAATGGTCGATGCCGGCGCGCATGTCCGTTTGAGTGTAAATGGCCACACGGGGGCGCCCTTGCGCATCGTAATGCTCCACGGCGGCGCGACCGTCTGGGCCGGTGCCGTAGACAATGCGTTCTTTGCCTTTCATGTCGTAATGCACCAGAGCGGCCTGTCCGTCGGCGGCGGCCACGCCAGCAATACGATGTTTACCGTCGGCATCGAAGATGGCCAGGATGGCGTTGTTGTCGCGGGCATGCATGGCGATCCGCTGCCGGCCTTCGGCATCCTGAATGACCAGTTCATCCAGAATCATGGACCCCCCGGGCTTTTGGGCCTGACCGGTCAAAAAAGCAGTGGCCAGAAACAGGGTGAGCAGGATCGAGACACCCCGCCAGCGCCGGTGCGAGCGTTCGAGGGTTTCGAGACGCGATTGAATATCCATCTTTGGAGTTCCTCATGCATGGCCGGCGCGCGCCGGAGGTCATTCGCCAATATCGCTTTATCACCATCGGACGACGGCGGCGTTCTCCTTAGCTGGAAACCGCGCGAATTTGGATTTATGAGGTTATCGGTCGAAAAAACACCCTCGGGAGGACTCGAACCTCCGACCTGCCGCTTAGAAGGCGGCTGCTCTATCCAACTGAGCTACGAGGGCATCTGCACAGAAAGGCCGCTGAAGTTTACGCCCGGGAGCCATGGCCCTCAATTGGATCGGCGTTGCGGGTCTCCGGACTTTGGCCTATCTATGGGCCTCTGCGGATTCGGGCACGGTCCCGATGCTGTCGTGGCCTTTTTCAAGCGACCGAGGAGTCGAATCATGAGCTGGATCGTGAGCAAGCCGGCACCGGCTTTTTCAATGGATGCCGTCGACGGTGGGCAATTCAAAACCGTGAGTCTGGATGATTACAAGGGCCGCTGGTTGGTCCTGTTTTTCTATCCCTTGGATTTCACGTTTGTTTGCCCGACTGAAATTCTGGCGTTTTCCGATCGCATTGCGGATTTCAAGAAGATCAACGCGGAGGTGCTCGGCGTGAGCATCGACAGCAAGTTCACGCATCTGGCATGGTTGAACACGCCGCGCGAGAAGGGCGGCATTGCCGGTCTTCAGTATCCGCTGGCCAGTGATCTGAACAAGCAGGTGGCCGCCGATTTTGGTGTGCTGACCGAAGGCGGCGTGGCTTTGCGCGGTCTGTTCGTGATTGATCCCGATGGCGTGGTGCAGCAGGCGACCGTGAACAACCTGCCCGTGGGCCGCAACGTGGATGAAGCATTGCGTCTGGTCGCCGGGTATCAGTTTGTACGTGAGCATGGCGAAGTTTGCCCCGCCAACTGGACGCCGGGAGCCGATTCGATGAAGGCCGATCCGAAGGGATCGCAGGAATGGTTCGGCAAGCACGGCAAAGGCTGATCTTGTCGAGATCAGATCAGTGAATTAAAAAAACGCCCGGCAAGTGCCGGGCGTTTTTTATGCGCCATGTTTGTGATGCAAGAAAAGCTTATTTGAGCGGTCGAATCTTGATGTTGCGATAGGCCACCGGACCGTGATCGCCTTGGAACATCAATGGCCCTTCGGCGTGTTCCTTGCCGCTCACGCCGGTGGGTGTCGGGCCCTGCATCTCCACGTTTTCATGGAGCGTCGTGCCATTGAGAATCACTTTGACGAAAGTGGCGTTTGACACTTTCTTTTCGCCGTCGAATCGCGGCGCTTTGAAATGAATTTCGTAAGTCTGCCATTCGCCGGGCTTCTTGCAAGCGTTGATCTTCGGCGGTTGTGCGTTGTAGATCGCGCCCATGTCGCCCGGGCCGAGTTTCTGCTTGCCCCACGAATCCAAAACTTGGATTTCATATTCACCATGCACGTAGATGCCGGAGTTGGATCCCTTGGGCACCATGACTTCGAGCGTGATGATGGCGTCACCGTGCTTGGCGCTGGTGTAAATGTCGCGGCTTTTGCCATGTCCTTGTGTGATGTTCACCAGATCTGCGCCGCCGGTCCCGGCCACCAGCAGGCGCGGATCACTTGAATCCACCTGCGCTTTGCCGACCGTCCAGCCATGCGGTTGATCGGGTTGCTTGGTCTGCCAGCCTTCAAGGTTTTTGCCATTGAAGGGATTGGCGATGTCCTGAGCCAGCAGTGTGGCAGTCAGGCTCAGGATCATCAGGCTCAGGCATGCGGCGCGTCGGTGTGACATCGTGGAGACTCCGAAGACTTTTTCAGTCGGTGGCGGCGAAGGGTCTTCGTAGAGTAACTTCTGCCCGGCCGGCCACAAGCGGAAGAGCGCGGCACAGTTGGTTATTTGGCGATGAAGCCCCGGATATCACCCATGGCTATCTTTGCGCGTGGTGGGTCGAGTTCGCAATACCCGCTAGAACGCGATGGACGGCAGATGGTCGTCGCCGTGCAGCAGATTTTCGCGTCGGATTTCCGCACCGCGGGCATGGATCTCCGCCACGCTTTGCACGCCGACCAGACGCATCGCTCGATCCAGATCTGACTTGAGTATTTCAAACGCGCGGGTCAGGCCGGCATGGCCACCTGCGCCGAGACCGGCGGCGGCCACACGGCCGATGCCCACGGCTTTCAAGCCGTATGACAGGGCAATCAGGATGTCGGTGCCGTTGCGGATGCCGCCGTCCATCATGAAGTCGAGCTTGGTATCGCCCACGCGGGGCATTTCCTGCGCGACGATATGGAGGGCAGGTGGGACGCGGTCTTGTTGCCGGCCGCCGTGATTGGACCAGATCACGCCCGTGGCACCCATGGCTTCGGCCTTCCGAGCATCGTCAGCACAATGCACACCTTTAATGATCAGCGGTTTGTCATCACCCCATGTTTCTTTGATCCATTTTAAGTCATCCCAGGTCACTGCCGAGGCGGCCAATTGCGTGCCGATGTCGGTGTAGGGCATGGGCTGGCCATGTTCGTCAATCACGTTGACGAATTTGATCAACCCGCCATCACGCCAATGATCGATGAGCCATGGCAGGCGGGTCATCATCTGTGGCGCGAGCTTCAGTTTGCCGATGGCGAGTTGCCATCGTTCGGCGAGACTCAGGCCACGGAAGGAGCCCGCCACCTGCATCGGTTTCATTTTGGCATGCAACGCGCGCAATCCAGATACGCCCGTATCGATGGTCAACATGAGTGCGGTGAAGCCGGCTTTTTTGGCGCGATCGATGCCGCGCAGCGCCGTTTCGCGGCCGCCGCAAAGGTAAAGCTGAAACCAGCAGTGGCCCGTCGAGGCTGCGGCGACTTCTTCCATGGGCGTGCCCGAGAGTGTGGACAGGGCCATGACGGTGTCGAATTCTCCGGCCACGCGCGCCGCGACCGCATCGGCCTTTGGATACAGGGCCCGCAGGCTTCCCACCGGTGAGATGAACCATGGGATTTCCATGCGATGACCGACGGCGGTGGTACTCAGGTCCAGTACTGGAAAGCTCAGCGCTCCGTGCGCAGTGGTCACCGCCTGTTGGAACGCCCGTACATTGCCACGCAGTGTGATTTCGGCATCCGCTCCACCGCGCACATATTCGGACACGATCGGGGGAACCCGCCGTCGCATCAGCTTCCAGAGGTCCGCCGTCGTCAGGGCATCGGCAATGCGTTGATTTTGTCGGGTCATGATCAGCTCAGGCGTCGACGAGAATGACTTCCGGTCCGATGTTCTGCAAACGGTGAATGAATGCGGCGTCGGCACCGCGGTCGGTGATCAGTGTGTTGATGCTGGTGGTGGCGGCAAAGAAAACGGTGGAGCGCACATCCAATTTGCTGTGATCGACCAGCAGATAGGTCTGGTCGGCGAGATCGATCATTCGTCGTTTGACGTCCGATTGTGTTTCGCTGGTTTCGCTCAGTCCGCGTTCGAGATCCACACCTTTGGACGACAAAAACAATTTCGTGACATTGAAGCGTTCGAGTGATCGTTCGGTGATCGGGCCGTAGAACGACATCGAAGGTACGTCGAGCGCGCCACCGGTGCAGATGGTGCGAATGCGTGTGCGGTCGGTCAGGGCGGTGACCACCGGCAGGGCGTAGGTCACGACGGTGATTGAGATATCGGGCAGGGCACGGGCGAGTTCGAATGCAGTGGAACTGGCATCGAGCGCGACCACATCGCCTTCGACCACATGGCGAGCCGCTTCAGTGGCGATCGCGGTTTTCTCTTTGAGGTTGGCACTTTTTCGGATGTCGAAGGGCAGTTCGCGGCGGTTGTCTTCGACCGCCAAAGCGCCGCCGTGGATGCGAATGAGCTTGCCGTCATTGCCCAGGCGTTCCAGATCGCGCCGCACGGTTTCTTCGGTCACCGACAGCTTTTGGGCGAGATCCGCCACGCGGACACTGCCCTGATCGCTCAGGATGGCGAGAATCTGATTTTGTCGCTCCTGTGCAAACATGGAGCTGGCCCTATTTAGTAGAGGGTGTGATGGACTTTCGCTCTTGCTGCAGCGGCTTTTTCAGTCTTCTGCCAGTGGTCGTGGGTACTCGACGGCCAAGAAGGCCGCCTCCGCCCCCCAACTCGGCGGCAGAATCCTGAAAAATCGCGCTTCACGGCGGCTCAAACCCATCAAACCCTCTGGTGGTAACGGCATTTGGTTATGTCTGTTTATCTTTGTTTAAGCTTGACTTTGTTGGTTTATATGGTAATATTCGTGAATTGTCAAGGAAATAGCAGTTTCGGACGGAGGAACCAAAGATGTCCACAGCCACCAAGGCTGCCTTCAAGCACGTCAATCACCTTTGGGATGATGCCAAGGCTCAGAAGCTCACGCCGGCTGAGCGCCTGGTTTATCGTTCCAATTGTCTGGGCGCCGATCAGCGCATCACCAATACGGGTGGGGGCAACACTTCTTCCAAAATCGAAGAGATGGATCCCCTGGGGGGCGAAGCCACCGAAGTGCTCTGGGTCAAAGGATCGGGCGGCGATCTGCGCACCAGCAAGCTCGCGAATTTTGCATCGCTCTATCAGGATCGCCTGATCGCCCTTCAGGGGGTGTACGGCAAGATGAGCCCGCGCGGGCCCAAGACCGAGGCCGAAGACAAGATGGTGGGCCTCTACCCGCACACCACCTACAACCTCAATCCCCGCGCGTCGTCGATTGATACGCCGCTGCACAGTTTTGTGCCCGCGAAGCATGTCGATCACATGCATCCCAATTCGGTGATCGCGATTGCCGCTTCGGCGCGTTCCAAAGATCTGACGACCGAGATCTTCGGTTCGGAGATCGGCTGGACACCCTGGCTGCGCCCCGGTTTTGAACTGGGCCTTGAAATGCAGCGCATGTGCGAGGCCGATCCGGCGATGAAGGGCATCGTGATGGGCCAGCACGGCCTGATCAACTGGGATGATGACGACAAGGCTTGCTATGAACTGACATTGAATCTGATTGAGAAAGCCGCCGAGTACATCGAATCCAAAGACAAGGGCGAAAAAACATTCGGTGGCCAGAAGTACAAGGCGCTCGATGCCGCAAAACGCGACGAACTGCTCGGCGAATTGCTGCCCTGGCTGCGCGGCCGTGTGTCTCAGCAGAAGAAGTTCATCGGCACTGTGCAGTCGGATGCTGCGATTCTTCGCTTCGTAAACTCCAACGACGCGCCGCGTCTGGCCGAATTGGGCACCAGTTGCCCGGACCACTTTTTGCGTACCAAGATCAAGCCGCTTTATGTGGCTTGGAATCCGCAGAAAGAAGATCTGGCGGCGCTCAAAGACAAGCTCGATGCGGGTCTGGCCCAGTACCGCAAGGATTACGCTGCGTATTACGAAAAATGCAAGCACGCCAATTCGCCGGCGATGCGCGATCCGAATCCAACCGTGATTCTGATTCCGGGCATCGGCATGGTGGCGTGGGGCAAGAACAAGAGTGAGTCCCGCGTGACGGCGGAGTTCTACAACCGCGCGGTCGAAGTGATGCGCGGCGCCGAAGCGATCGACAAGTACATCGCACTGCCGCAGCAGGAAGCCTTCGACATCGAATACCAAGGCTGGAAGAAGCGAAACGCAACCGCAAGCCGGCAGAAAAAGAAATGGCACGCGATATCGCGGTGGTGATTGCCAGCCGGGGACGGGCATCGGCAAAGACGTCGCCCACCGCATGGCCAAAGAAGGGCGCCCACGTCGTTTGCCGTCGATCTGAGTGCCGATGCCGCAAGTCACCGCCAATGAGTTGACCGCCATCTATGGACTTGGCATCGGCGTCGCCGGCACCGGAGATTCCAGGTTGCGGTCCCGCGATCGGATTGTCTGGCGACATCACCAATCGCGCTTCGGTGAAGGCGATGCTCCGGCAGGCCTTCCTCGCTTTCGGCGGTGTGGATCACATCATTGTTACCGCAGGTGTATTCGTGGCGCCGGATAAAACCGGGCACGTGACCGACGATCAATGGCGTTTCACGTTCGATGTGAACGTGATGGGCAGCTACATCGTCGCCGACGAAGCGCGCCCGTATTTCAATGCGCAGGGCCTCAAAGGTTCGATTTGTTTGACGACCAGTGTGAATGCGGTGGTTTCAAAGAAGGGCTCGGTGGCTTACGACACCTCGAAGGCTGCAGCCAACCATTTGGTGCGCGAACTGGCGATCGAGTTGTCGCCTCTGGTGCGCGTCAACGCCGTCGCGCCCGCGACGGTGGTGGCCGGTTCGACCATGTTCCCGCGCGACCGTGTGATCGCCTCACTGGTGAAGTACGAAATCACCCACGCTGAATCCGAAACCACCGAAGAACTGCGCAACAAGCTCGCTGAGTTCTACGCCCAGCGTACATTGACAAAGCTGCCGATTCTGCCTCGAAGATCAGGCCGAAGCGGCCTACTGGCTGGTTTCGAGTGCGTCGAGCAAGACTACGGGTCAGGTGATTCACGTCGACGGTGGTCTGCACGAAGCGTTCCTGCGTTGATCGATCGATTTCGGAGTCACGCATGGCGGATTTCACTCAGGCCCTGATCAGCGCATCGCTGAATCTGAATCCCGAGTTTCTCGAGATCAGTTCGGCGCAGGTGGCGCCGCGCTGTCCGATTCCATGGGTGGTGCGCAAGAAACGATTGCACGGTGGTCGTCAGGAAGGCGTGGATCTGATCGAGATTCAGGCCGGTGATTTTCGGATGCGCGTGATTCCCACGCGCGGCATGAGCATTCTGGATGTGTGCCGGGGCGATTTGCGATTGGGTTGGGATTCACCCGCGCAGGAAATCACCCATCCGATGTGGGTCGATCAGGGATCGCGCGGCGGCACGGGCTGGCTTGAAGGATTCAATGAGTTCCTGGTGCGCTGCGGTTTGGAATGGTTCGGTCCGCCGGGCCATGAGCCGTTTCATCTGGCCAAAGCCGAACCACCTGCCGGCGGCTTGACGCTGCATGGCAAGATCGGCCATCTGCCCGCCTCTGAAGTGACGTTGGTGGCCGAAACCAAGGCACCGTATCGCCTGCGCCTGACCGGTATCGTGCACGAGCGCATGATGTACGGCCCCAAGTTTGAACTGCGTAACGAAATCATCATCGAGCCGGGCTCCGATTCTTTCGTCATCGATGATGTGATCACCAATCGGGCAGGGCAGACGCAGGAACTAAGTCTGCTGTATCACATGAATTTCGGGCCGCCGCTTCTCGAAGAAGGGGCGCGCTGGGTGGCCCCGATCAAGTGGTTGGCGCCGCGCGATGAAGAATCAGCCCGGCATCACAAGCGGTTTGATCGCTATGCGGCGCCGACGACCGGTTGTCTCGAACAGGCTTTTCTGGCTGAACTTCACGCTGATCGCAAGGGGCAGACCGCAGCGGTGCTGCATAATCGTGCGAAGTCGCGAGCGGTTTCCATTGCATGGCCCGAAGCGCAGTTGCCACACTTCACGGTGTGGAAAGCTGAACATGATCTTGCCGATGGCTACGTTACGGGTCTTGAGCCGGGGACGGGTTATCCGTTTCCGCGAGCTGTAGAACGCGCCGCCGGTCGCGTGCCGCGCCTCAAATCGGGGCAGACGCGCCGTCATGCCATCACGGTCACGATACATGATCAGAAGGCTTCGGTGGCTGCCGCATTAAAACGCGTGGACACCATCGCTGCCGGTCGCAAAGCTGTGATTGAATCCGTCCCGCCGACGTTTGGATGAACCGGAAGACCATGACGCAATCCAAGGTATATCTTGCGGTGGATTTGGGGGCCGAGTCGGTGCGCGTGATTGCGGGTGTGCTATCGGCCGACCGGAAACTCACGCTTGAGGAGATCCACCGTTTTCGGCATGAACCTCATGTCGTCGATGGTTTGCTGACCTGGGACTGGACGCTGATCTGGGGCAACATTCTCGAAGGTTTGCGCCGTGCGTTTGAATGGGCCGAAGCAAAAAACCATTCGGTGGTGTCGGTCGGTGTCGATGCGTGGGGTGTGGATGTCGGTTATCTGGATCGCGAAGGCGAATTGATTCGGCCGCCGTTGTGCTATCGCGATCCGCGCAATGTGCCCATGTACGAAAAAGTGCTGGATCAGATCGGGCGCGAAAATCTCTACGCGCAGACCGGTATTCAGTTCATGGCGATCAACACGCTGCCGCAGGTGGCGGCGATGAATGCCTCGCACCCGCAGATGCTTGCCGGCGCGCATGACATGCTGTTCATTCCGGATCTGCTGCACCATCTGCTTTGCGGCACGCGAGCTGTGGAGTGGACGATTGCCTCCACCAGTCAGATGGTGGATCCCCGCACGCGTGACTGGGCGCGGCCGATGTTGGATCAACTTGGTTTGCCGACGCATTTTCTGCCGAAGATCGTGCCGCCGGGCACGGATCTCGGTGAGATGCTCGATCGTGTGGCGCACGATGTGGGGGCCACGAAGAATGTGCGCATCATCACACCGGCCGGTCACGATACGGGGTCGGCGATTGCGGCGGTGCCGGCCGATCCCGAAACAAGCTGGTGTTATCTGTCGAGCGGCACATGGTCGTTGATGGGGGCCGAGCTGGATGCGCCATGCACGACGGATGCCGCTTGCGAAGTGCCTTTCACGAATGAGGGTGGCCTTGAAGGCACCACGCGCTTTCTGAAAAACATTTCGGGCCTCTGGCTCGTTCAGGAATGTCGCCGTGCCTTTGAAAAGCGAGGCATGGATGAAGGGGGCCAGCCCACGCCCATTGACTACGGGCAAATCACCTTGGCCGCTGAAAAAGCCGAGCCGTTCCGAACATTGGTGGATACCGATTGGGCGCCGCTGCTTCAGCCGGGCAACATGCCTGAAAAGCTCGCCGAGTTTGCTCGCGCCACCGGCCAACCCGAACCGGTCACGATCGGTGAATGTGTGCGCTGCTGTCTTGAGAGCCTGGCGCTGACTTATCGTCGTGTGTTCCAAAAACTCGAAGAAGTGCTCGATAAGCGATTTGATGTGCTGCATATTCTCGGGGGGGGCGGCAAGAACAAGTTGCTGAATCAGATGACGGCCAATGCGATCGGACGGCGCGTCGTGGTCGGTCCGGAAGAAGCCACCGCCATCGGCAATGTGCTGGTGCAGGCGATGGGCGCCGGTGATGTGGCCGATCAGAATGCCATTCGTCAGATTGTGGCCGCTTCATTTCCCACCACCATCGTTGAACCGGAAAATACGGCAGTCTGGAATGCTGCCGCTGAACGATACAGTGCGCTGATCGGTCGCGTTGAATAAAAACCAGAGAATCGGCCGATGAATCGGCCGCAGGAATGAGGATCGAATCATGGCTGCTACGACGTCCATTCTCGCGGATAAGCTGCACGAGTACCCGCAACAGGATGTGATCGATGGAACCGACGGGGGATCGGAATCGATTCTCGATGACTGTCTGAATAAGAACGATGGGGTATTGCAGCTTCTGCACCGCTACGCCGGTCGAACATTTTGTACGCCGGGCAAACGCCTTCGCCTGGATGCGCAATCGTACTATCCGGACTACATGAATGGGACGGGTCTCGATGAACTCTGGATGTGCTGCACCGTGCCCATTGTGACAGGTGTCATCGATACGCGCACGCAGAAGGCGCCGTTTCGCGAAGGTGAATCGCACGTCCTCACTC
>CALOAZ010000043.1:0-20992 GCA_942491355.1 uncultured Phycisphaeraceae bacterium | reverse complement strand
CATGGGCTTTCTGGGGCCGGAACATTATCTTGCCGAATCGATGGGCATCACGCTCGACGAGCGCACCAATTACAAGGCTGAATACGGTCGGTATGCCACGAGTCTCGAAGGTGTCTTTGCGGCGGGCGATTGCCGTCGCGGACAGAGTCTGGTGGTCTGGGCGATCAACGAAGGCCGCGGTGCCGCTCAAGCCATCGATACTTATCTGATGGGTTCGAGTGATCTACCGACGTGAAAAGCGTCGTGAAACACAAATAAAAAAGGCGTCGCTCAAAGAGCGACGCCTTTTTTTAATCGTTCGACTTCGGGATCACTCATCCCGCCGGTTGCGGCTTGAGGGTCAGGTGATCCACCGCCTTGGGCTGGATGTATTTGAGTTTGAGGGCGGGATCAAATTTGCTGTCACCGACGATGCCCACCGGCTGGCCGATCAAGGCATTCATGTCGACGCCCGGTGCCGGGGCCACATAGGCAATGGTGAGTTCGGTTTCGGGATCGACCACGCGATAGAGCAGCGGCAGTTGATCGCCGGTGTAAATCGAGGAACCCTGCAGGCGACCTTGCGCGGCGTAATTTTTCGGTCGGGCCGCAGCCAGCGCTTCGCGGTGCTTGCGATCCTTGGCCACTTCGCGTTTGAACGCGTCAAGATCCTGTCGCAGGGCCAGTACCTGGCGGCGTGTTTCAAGCAGTCGGTGGTGGGCTTTGCCGAGGATCTGCTCGCTTTCAGTCAGTGCCGGATCGGCTTGATTCAGTCGATCGTGATAGGCCTTCGCGAGTGCTTCGAGTTCGGCATCGGTGACATCTTCTTTTTCAATCAGAGCATCGTATTTGGCTTCGAGCTCGATGAGTTCCGCATCTTGCGGACGCGGTGTGGTGTCGGGTGTGTTGGCGGCGACGGTGGTGTTGTCTGCCGGCGGCGTGGTGTTCTTGCCGGCCACATCGACGTTGGTCAGCCCGGCTTTCGAGGCCGCTTCGATGACGGCCGCAATTTTGCTGAAGGCCACGTCTTCCGGAGCGCGAATGCTCACCGCGACGTCGGGCTTGTTGGTCTTGGCGATCTGATCCATGGGCGCGGCCAGTTGGTCCGGGCCGAAGGAGCGGCCGCCAAGTCGGATCGAACCGGTGGTATCCAGGTCCAAGTAGATCGTGCTGGATTGCGATCCGCCTTTGGCCGGCGGCGGTGCGTCAGTCTGCTTGATCGTGACCGGCGTAGAGGGTTCGGGCGTGGGGACCACCGTCGTGGGCGCGGGGGCCGGGGTGGGTACTGGCGTGGGCACCGGTGTCGGTGTCGGAGGAATCACCGGCGCTTCGGGTTGTTTCTCAGGCGTCGTCGGTTTTGGAGGTTCCGGTTTTTTCGGGGCTGCCGCTGCAATTTCTGCATCGGTTGCGCGACGGATCAAATCGCTCTTGATGTAAAAGTAGGTGCCGGGCGGCGGTGTGATTTTGTAGGAGTCGGCTTCTTCGCCCAGGATGGTGACCGAAGTACCCCCTTCGAGGACCAGCAATCGGCGATAGCTTTTTTCAGGTCCTGATGGAGAAGGCGCTTTCACGGCGGCGCGACCGTCGGTCACCTTGCCGGTTTTGCCGTCCGGGTCGAGTTGCACCGAAGCTTTTTCGACGTAGCAGAACGAACCTTCCGGTGGCGTGATCTGGTACCAGCCGAAGATGTTTTTGTGGACGCGCACCAGCGTGCCATCATTGGCCTGCACCACCGGGTAATAGGTCGTGCCGGCACCGGCGCGGATATTGACCTTGTCGCCTTGCACGGCGCCGGTGAAGGGAAAGGTGTCTTCTGCGGAGGCAGAAGAGGCTGCGAAAATCATCAGGCAGATGCCCGTCGCAGCGTAAAACGTGGATTTGAACATGATGCAGGCCCTCGAATGGGCTGTTATTATACCGCCCGCCCGACAGGCCTGCTAAAACACACTTCCGCCTGTCGTTAACGTCGGTCGCAGGGCCGGATGCGGTTCGCGAGAGGGCTGACGACCATGTTTCAAAAGACATTCCATGTCATGGCAGCCGCAGCATTCGGGGTGATGGTCGGGTGCGCGGGGCCGCTGGATCAAACCGATTCCTCCAGCCTGGCGCTGCAGCGTCAGGTGGTCGAAGCGCAGCGCGCCATTCTCAAGGCATCTCAGTCAGATCCACCGCCGGCCACTGCGGAGCGACCGGCCAGTGATCTGTATCTGGAGCAGGATGCAGAGCGGTTGCAACGCCTGGACCAGTTTTCAGGTGCCACAGCTTATAACGACGTGAAGAAAAAGATGGGCGGGGGTCTGCTCGGGCCATCCCTGGATGGGTCGGAGCCGAAGGCCATTCGTCTGTCGCTTGAAGAAGCGATACGCCGAGCGGTGGAGAACAATCTGGATGTGGCCCAGGCGCGGATTCAGCCCGCCATTCGCAATGAGCAGGTGGTCATCGCTGAAGCGGCATTCGACATGGTGTTGTTCGCCGAAGGGGGTTATCTGAAGACAGACCGGCCCCAGCCGAGCCCTTTTGTGGGCGCGATCCCGGTCGGGACGGCGGCCCGGGTGAACAGCAACTACAACCTGACCACGGGTATCCGCCAGCGGTTGGATTCCGGCGGTCAATTGGAAATTTCCACCGGCTTTGAGCGGTCCAACAACAAAACGCCGGGTTTTTCGGTGACGCCCAATCCCGCGTGGACCAGCAATGTGCTTGTGGGCCTGACACAACCGCTGCTGCGCAATTTCGGCACGGATGTGAACCGCGCAGAAATTCATCTCACGGCCAATGCCGAAAAGCGCGATCTGCATGGTCTGGCGCGACAACTCAATGACAGCGTGACGCAGGTCGCCGAAGCGTACTGGCGTCTGGTGCAGGCCCGTGACGAGCTGGCCATTCGGCGCCGACTTCTGGACATGACGATTGAAACGCGCGAAAAGATCATCCGTCGCCAGCGTTTTGATGTCAGCCCGGTTCAGTTGGCGCAGGCTTACAGCTTTGTGGAACAGCGCCGCAATGCCGTGATTCAGGCACAGCGCAATTTTCGCGATGTGTCGGACATCCTCAAGCGTCTCATGAATGACAACAGCATTGCGCTGGCGGATGAATCGATTGTGCTGCCCACCGATGAGCCGCTCGAAACACCCATGGCGCAGACCTTGCTCGACGCGGTGGTTGCGGCCATGCAATACCGCCCGGAAATCCATCAGGCCTTGCTGGATATTGATGATGCCGATATTCGCATCAAGGTTGCGGATAATCAGCGCCTGCCGCAATTGGATCTGAATGCGCAGATGCAGATTTTCGGGATGGATGATGATGGCGAAGGCGCTTACGGCCAATTGGGCGAAAACGATTTTATCGAATATCTGCTGGGCGCCCAGTTTGAACAGCCCATCGGCAATCGCGCCGCCGAGGCTCAGTTCCGCGCCACGAAACTCAACAGGCGGGCGACGGTGGTGAATTACCGCAATGTCTCCAGTATCGTGGTGCAGGAGGTCAAGCAAGCTCTGCGTGAGTTGCGCACGACCTGGATGTTGATCGGTGTGAATCGCGCGGCGCGCCGGGCCTCGGCCGAAAATCTGCGGGCCCTGTTGGAGCGCGAAGACAAAGGCGAAGCGCTCACGCCCGAATTTCTTCTGGATCTGAAACTCAACACACAACAGCGCTTGGCCGAAGCCGAATCAGCCGAGCTGCGTTCCGTGGCAGATTACAACATTGCGATCAGTCGCCTGGAGCGGGCCACCGGCCAGCAGTTGCAGCGCCGCGGCATTGCGGTCAGGGCGGCGCAACAGGAAGAGGGCGCGCCGTAAGGCGCGATGCTTGTGCGCACGGTGTGGGTTCAGGCTCGATCACTCGGCACACCTCCGAAATGGGCGGGACGCTCTCCGTGGGTGTGGCGTGCATCGATGGCCATCGCCGGTGTAGCACTGGCCGTGCCACTGATGATGTTGGCCTTGCTGGCGGTGGTGGTCATGGTCGCGGCCGCGGGCATCTTCATGATCGTGTTTTCGGTTTTAAGCTTGGTCGATCGTCTTCTGGGCATGCTGCAAATGCCGTCCGGAAATGACGGCCGCCGAAACGTGCGCGTCCTGCGCGACGATCCGGCTGATCCGCCAGTGTGAGGGCGTTGCCACAGCGCAACGGCCCGGCGCATGGCCGGGTCGTTGCATCCTCCTCACAGCGTTCCATATCAGGGTGCCGGCAAGGGGGGGGCTTTGCCGAAGTGCGGGCTGTGCCCGCGAATGACTTTGTGCAGGTCTTCGTTCACGAGGTTGTACATGTGCCAGTAGCCATTGTTGCCGTGATCTTCGTGCAGATTCTTCCATACCCAATATTCGGCATGGCCATCGGCGAATGAAAAACTCTGGCCGGCATTGAGGTGCCAGATGTATTCGTACTTGTCATTCCACGCGACATCGTCGCGGAACCACCACGCGCTGATCGGCGATTTGCGGGCCTTTCTGATACATGATCCACGAGTCGGCGAAGGAGCCGTCTTCTTCCACGAACACGAACATCGAGCCGGGCTGCGGAATCAGATCGAGCCGGCCGATCATGTGCTTTTCCCAGGGATCAAGAAAAATGCCGTTGTTGCCGCCCATCGTGGTGCTGATCGCGTAGCTGCGCAATTGTTGTGTGTCGCCCGGATCTTCAGGGCAACGGTAGATGTCGTAACTGTTGGCCATGTACGGCCAGAGCGATCCATCGGTGATGGATTGGGTGGTGTACTTCTTGCTGCTCGAAGCATCCACCCACGAAAGATACTTGCCGGGCTGTCGGCCATCGACTGCCACGGCGGTTTGCCAGCCGTTGTCTTCGGCCAGCGGCAGAATCTTTTTGTGATTGTTGGCATAACCCACCCAGCCCAACGTGAGTTGATGCAGACCCGATTGGCACTTCACCAAGCGACCCCAGCCGATCATCTTTTCATACACCGGCATCAGAAGCGCGAAGATCACCATCATGATCCCCATCACGACCATGATTTCCACGAGCGTGATGCCGCGCGATCTGGATCGCCACCGTGACATGGTGCTGACCTCCCCTGTGATTTGAGCGCTTAAGACGTGTAGGAACGACTTCCCCGTGCATTTGATTCTAGGAGTTGTTTTTTGGCGGCAGATGCGGGTTTGCCCGGAGTTGCGCGATATGGCATGTTCGGCGAAAACCCGACGTTTCCGCGCAGCATCAAAAAGCAGCATGAGATCGGTTAGCGGCTGGGGATGCAGAGCTTAGGCGGTATACCGCGAAAGCGATCTTCGTAGCGATGCAGGCCCTCAAACACGATGCGTCGGCCGGCCTGGGAGTCGGCCGGATGCCACTGACGGCCATCGGCCGAGACTTCGAGGCCAGCGGTGAGAGCAGTGTGATGTTCGGCGCGATCTTCGGCTTGCTCCAGAAGAAGCCGGGTTTTGTCGTTGTAGCGCTCGTAGCAGATCAGAATGCGATCTTCGGCGCGCGACGGATCGCCGCCGGTCATGAGGCGCGCGGCCACACAGGTTTGTTGCATTTCATTGAGAAAGGGCGACAGGCGACGCGTGTCATCCGCAAAGAAGCTGTTTGTTTCGAGGTTGTAATACCAGGCGCGTGACAAATCGATCGTGGCAGCATCGGGACGTGCAAACAGCACGGCGGCAACCAGTAGAACTGCGCAAAAAGCCAGGACCAGACCGGATCGTTGAGCAACAAGTTGTCGCAGTGCGTGAAGCATCGATTTCACCACGGATTGTTGCCGGTTTCGGTGCCGGGCGAATTCCAGAACATGGTGGGGCGTGTGGGAACCTTCGGCGCCTCGGCATAAAAACGTTCATGCAAAAGCCATTCGGTGTGGCCGTCGGCGCAGACCACGGTGCCGCCTTCGCCATGTCGGTTCGACGGCAGGCCTTCCCATGGATAGTTGCACAGATCGTTCCACCAATTGGAGGTTTCGTCGGTTTCCCAGAACAGCACATCGGTGGAGTGGTATTGCGTGATGCGGAATGTCCAGATCGGATCGATGACCAGCCGGTTCATCGTGTAGCTGCTCATGACCTGTGTGCCGTTGCTCCACCAGTTCGGATCATGAGACGGGCAACGATACAGATCGGCCACGCGCATGTAAGGCCAGTACGCACCGCCTTCGAGACCGTGCACACCCTGCGTGTAGTAATCCTTGCCGCGATAAGCCCAGCCGGTCTTGATGCCGCCGGGCGACGTCGTTTTGTCATCGCTTGAATTGGAATTGGGGCGCGGCAGACGTCCTTGCGAATCGTTGGCATACATCACCGTGGCCAAACCGAGTTGGCGCATGTTGTTCTGGCAGCGCACGACGTGTACCCAATACATGGCCCGGTGCATGGCCGGCAGCAACAGCGCGACCAGCACAAGAATGATCGTGATGGTGATGAGTACTTCCACCAGCGTGAATGCGGTCGGACGTGATCGCTTCATCGCGGGGTCTCCTGAGCAAGAGGTTCCAGGCGCAGGCGTGGATCGCCGTAAACCACCCAGTCATGGCCGGTGCCGTTGCCGCCATCGGTGGTGATCAGCGTGAGGAAGCGATCTTCATCGCGCAGTTTTAGATCGATGGGAATAGCCAGACCGTCGCCGCGGCGTTTGAGTTGTTCAAAGCGCAGAGCGCCATCGACATAGATGCGGATGTCGGCCAGACCCGAAGACTTGCCTTTGTCGATCACACCCACCACGGCGGCAAACCGGTCGAGGTGATGATCCGGATGTGCGTTACGGATGGCGGCGAGATCGAATGTCACGCCCGCATTGGAATGGAGTCCCAGAGCCGTTCGCCCTTTAGCGCGGTAGTCGATGCCGCCCAACACGGGTGGAAAATTGGCTTCGCGTTCACGTTCATCACGTGTGCCACCGCGGCGAATCAGATCCTGCGCGCCATTCGACGTGGTCGGCAGGGCGATGGTGTGTCCGGCCGAATCGAGTGTGGTCGGGCCTTTGGATCCATCCGGAATAAAAGCACCGTCGACGTACGAACTCAAAATCGTGGGGTGAAACCGCCCATCACCCCAGAGTCGACCCTGCCCGGCAGCGGCATCGAGTCGGCCGGTGCTCGGATCGATGCCGTGATGGCGCCCACTGCCTAATCCATCGCCACCGGCCACGATGTCCGACAGATCCAGATCGATGGGGCGCGGCGGCATGCGCCGCACAAAGCGCAGGCCATCGAGATTCACGGTTTCCACGGTGCCGGTTTTTCCGTCAATGCGTGTGGCTTCATCGGCGCGCAGTTCGAGTCGGCGATGATTCAGTTGATCGGCTTCGCCGATTTCGGCTCGAACACGTCCTTCGAAAACATGCAATTCGGTATGACGCGTTTGATCCGTGATTTCCAGGCCGAACGCGGTTCCCAGATCAATGAAGTGCATCCCCTCCGCCCCGATGGTGAAGCCTGCCGCCTGCTGCGGCGCATGCGCGGCAACCCGCCCGTGATGTAAAAATGCGCTGCCGGCTGTGCGCACTTCAAAATCGACGGGGCCTTGAAGAATGACGGTGGCGCCACCGTTGAAGCGAATTTCGGCGAGTCCGGTTTTGAGTTTGAGTCGCCCGGCGGTGAGATCCTCGCCCTGTTCGGGACGGATGTCGCTTTCCCAGATCGCATTTTCAGTGGAGAGCAGTCGCGCCACGCGGGCATCGGGTCGACTGAGCAACACAGGTTCGGCCGGATGATCCCAAAGGAACTGCAGATAGGCCATCATGCTGAAGATCAACATGGCGGCGAGGGTGAATGCGCTGCTGAACGCAATCATGGCGCGGCGTCGTTCGCGCTGCCGCCGTGCGCCCAGACGCCCGGCGGTTTCATCGGCGGTGGCGCCGGCGGGGCCATGCAGCGGGCGACCCAGCGTGCTGAGGACGCCATCATCCTGCCCCAAGCCGATGTGCAGATCCATGTAATCCAGATAGAACTGACGCGCGTCGGCATCGTGAGCGAGGCGCTGTTCGAGTTTTTCGATCAGCACTTCATCGCGCCGACCGGTCATGGCCTGTTCAATCAGAATGCGCAGATCTTCAAAAGGTGCGTGCGGCGAACTCATGCTTCGACCTCTTTGCGCACCTGGCGGTCGATGCATTCGTGCAAGGCCCGGCGGATCCGGCTCAGCGCGTGATACACCGTGTTCACCGGTTTGCTCAGTTGGTCGGCGATGTCCTTGAAGGAATCACCGCTGCCGTAACACGATTCGACCAGCGTGCGATCGATGCCGCGTAGTTTGCGCATGCAGCGAGCGAGGGCCGCGCGTCTTAAGTCAGCGCGGTCTTCGCGCTTGGCGCGATCCTGCGCAAGCATCTCAAGCAGGGGCTCGCTGAAAACCAGACGATCGCGACCGCGCTGTCGGCGAAAGCGGCGCACCTGATTGAGCGCCACGCCGCAGGCCCAGTTCAAAAAATTGCCCTCGGGACGAAAATCACCGAAGGCCCGCCACAGCACCACACTGGTTTCCTGAAACACCTCGTCGGCGTCGGCGCGATCGAGTACCAGTGAGTGGATAAAGGCATAGACCCGCTGGTGATGCTCCGAAAACAGGCGCATGAAATGACCGTGGTCGTCCCGATCCGGATGCGAATGGGTGGCAGGTTCGGTCAATTCAGACTCCCCGTCGCCGAAGACATGCGACTGCTATAGAGGTATGGCGCTGCCGGAGCGATGTCTGTATCGCGCACGAATGTTTTTTATGCAAATGCGATTAAAGGTGATTCCGCCGGTATTTAGGCGAACCCGGCATCTCGAACGGCCGATTCGATTTCGGCAATCAATTGTTCGTGGGCGGCTTCGAACGGCCCCGGGATCTTGGCCCCCGAAGCCCGCGCATGGCCGCCGCCTCCGAAACGCCGCGCCAGCGCATTGACATCCACCGCCTGCGGACCGGGTTTCGAGCGAAAGCTCACACGCACGGTGCTGCCGGTTTTGGCTTCCACCATCAATGCCACGACTTCGATCTGGTCGACCACCTGCGGGAGATCCACAAAGCGTTCGGTGTCTTCGGGCTGCGCGCCGCTGGCCTGAAAATCTTCGGGGCGCAACACCATCACCGCCGCGCGGCCACCGGCAGGCGTGGTCATGTTCTGCAGGGCCCGCGTCAGCAGGGCGAGTTTCTGAGGGCGCTCACCTTGTTCCATCCACCGATAGAGTTCGGCGTGATCCACACCCGCGCGTAGTAGGCGCGCCGCCAATTCGTGCGTGCGGGGTGAGGCATTCGAAAATCGAAACCAGCCGGTATCGGTGGCAATACCGGCATACAGCGCACGGAGCATGGCGCCATCCATTTCGACACCGAGCGCATCGATCAGATCGGCAACGATTTCACAAGCTGCGGCAGCGGAGGGATCAATCCAGCGCAGCGCCGCCGCATCATCCCCATGCAGATGATGATCCAGAATGATGACGCGCTCGCGCCGGGGTTCGATCCAAGCGCGCATGGGATTCAGTTGAGCCCACGAACCGGTGTCAAGGATGAGGATGCGATCCGGCTCGCCTTCGGGCAGCGGGTTGGAATCATCGGCATGAAAACGCAACGCGACGCCCTGCGTGAGTTTTTTGAGATTGGTGGTGAGGGGTGGCATGATCCACCGTTCCACGGTTTTGCCCATGGCTTCGAGTGCGGCGCTGGCGGCCAGTACCGATCCGATGGCATCCCCATCGGGTTTGGCGTGTGTGGTGACGACGATACGCTGATCGGCCCGCAGAATTCGTGCGATCTGATCAAGCGTCGTGTTGGAAACATAGTCGAAAGCCATGTTTGAAATGGTACACGCCCGGATGCCGGATCGCGCGGCGGATGCTGCGGAAGTTTGCGCCGGTCAAACGGATTGAGCGGCAGCCACGCAGCGGGCCACATCGCGGTGCATCTGCTCGATGAGCGCTTCACGTGATGCGAAAGCGACCTGATCCCGCACAAAACGCGTCACGGTGACTTCGAGCGTTTCGCCATACAGGTCGCCGTCGAAATCAATCAGATGGGCTTCGAAGGCGCGGTCGTGACCGGCAAATGTGGGTTTGGTGCCGAGGCTGATGGCGGCGGCGATGGGTCGGCCGTCATGTTCGACCACGCCGGCGTAGACGCCATCGGCGGGCAGAAGAACGGCACCTGTATCGAGATTCGCGGTGGGGAAGCCGATGGTGCGGCCGCGCTGTTCGCCGCGCACCACCACGCCGCGCACGGCGTACGGACGTCCCAGACATTTTGCCGCATCGGCCACGCGCCCTTGCAGCACCAGCCAGCGAATCAGTGAACTGCGCACCGGCACCTGACTCAGATCGTGAAGCACGGTCTCGACCGGATCGATGACCTGCACATCGAACCCATGCGCCTTGCCCAGATCGCGCAGGACATCAAGATTGCCGGCGCGATCGCGACCGAAACGAAAATCCGGTCCTTCGATCCAGACCGCAGGGTGATGTGCCTGCACCATGCGCTCGATAAAAGCTTGCGGATCCAGCGACAGCAATTCGGGTGTGGGATCCAGGCCGACGATCTGATCGACACCGGCGGCGCGTAGCAATTCGCGCCGCGTTTCGGGCAGTGTGAGCGGCGGCGGGGCGTCTTCCGGTCGAAGCGTGGCCAGCGGATGGCGCTCGAAAACAAGTGCGATGACCGAACCGCCGGTCCGGTCGGCCTGTCGGCGTGCGGCATCGATCAGGGCGCGATGACCGAGGTGCACGCCGTCGAATGATCCGACGGTAAGGATGTTGCGTGCCGGTTTCATGCGGAGGGGCAGCATAGGCCCTGTGGCCGCATCCCGCCAAGGTATACTCTTCGGTCATGGCATTGGGTGACACTCTGCGGTTCATGAAGGCGGCAGGACGCAATCCGGGTGCGGTGGGTGCGGTGTTGCCCAGTTCGCGGGCGCTGGCCAATCAGATGGTGCGCGGTATTGATTTCACCGATGGCCACGATGTGATTGAGCTGGGGCCGGGGACGGGACCTTTCACGGCCGCGTTGCAACGGCACATGCCTGATCCATCGCGCTATCTGGGGATCGATCTGAATCCCGAATTCATCGCGCTGCTTCAAGGCCGTTTTCCCGCCATGCAGTTTGTCGCCGGTTCGGCCGCCGAAGCGGATCAACTCGCCGCATCGGCAGGGCTGCACCAAGTCCGTACCATTCTCAGTGGATTGCCCTTTGCGTCACTGCCGGTGTCGGTGCAGGACGGCGTGATCGAAGCGCTGGACCGTTTGCTCCAACCGGGTGTGATTTTCCGAACCTTCCAGTATGTACACGCCATGCCGTTGGGTTCGGCCCGGCGGTTTCGACGACTGATGCATGAACGGTTCGGGCACTGCCGGATCAGTCGACCCGTGATGCTCAATATCCCGCCGGCGGTGGTGTTGAGCTGGAGTCGCTGAGTCTGCTACCCTAAGCCCCGTTATGGCCGAATCACCCATCACCGAACAGGAAGTGCGCCACGCGGCGCAGCTCAGCCGACTGAAGCTCAGTGATGAGAAAGTGCGCGCCTTCACCGTGCAGATGGCGCAGGTGCTGGGATACATCGAAAAACTCAACGAGCTGGATGTGACGGGTGTCGAGCCCATGGCGCATCCGAATGATGCCTGCAACCGGCTGCGCGACGATGAACCGGGGGCCACGCTGAGTCCGGAGCAGGCACTGGCCAATGCGCCGGCTTCAGATCCGCCCTATTTCCGTGTGCCCAAAGTGCTTGGCGACGGGGGAGGGGCTTGAGTGCGTTGGCGCGTGGCAGGAGTTCTGGCTATTTTGGCGCTTGGGGGCTGCACATCGGATGCAGAACACGGAGCGGCGCTGCTGGCCAGCGCCACTGATGCGGCGCAGGAGCGACGGGCCTTTCGCGCTATCTGGGAACAGACACCGCGCCCCGTGTTTTATTTTCGTGATGAATACGGTCGCGAACCCACCGGGACGGGCTGGGAATTGAAAGTTCAGATGGTCCGCTTCGAATGGAAGCGCGGCACCAAGACCGAAGCCGTGGTCGAGCATCGTCTGATCGATCATAAAAATCTCTTTGTGCTTCAGATGGATAAGTAGGCAGCACATGGATCCGACGACCTGGACAATGGTGGGTTTGCGTGATGCGATTGCGGCCAAGCAGCATTCGGCCGAAACCGCCACGCGCGCCTGTCTGGATCGCATCGACCGGCTCGAAGAGAAAATCCACGCCTGTAACGCCGTTTTTGCGGATCGCGCGATGGATCGTGCTCGCGCCGTCGATGCCGGCAAGGTGACCGGCCCGCTGGCCGGTGTACCGATCGCCATCAAAGACAATTTATGCACCACGTTCGGCGCGACCACGTGTTCGTCGCGCATGCTCGAAAAATTTCATGCGCCGTATGACGCCACGGTCGTGCAGAAACTCGAAGCAGCCGGCGCCGTCATCGTGGCGAAGACCAATCTCGATGAATTCGCCATGGGTTCATCGACCGAGAACAGCGCGTTCGGTGCCACGCGCAATCCGTGGGATACCACCCGTGTGCCCGGCGGCAGCAGCGGCGGTAGTGCCGCCGCGATGGCCGCCGATTATTGCGCCGGTTCACTGGGTTCGGATACCGGGGGTTCCATCCGTCAGCCGGCAGCGCTGTGCGGTGTGGTGGGCCTCAAGCCGACCTATGGCCTGGTCAGTCGCTACGGATTGATCGCCTTTGCTTCGAGTCTGGATCAGATCGGGCCGTTCACGCGTACGGTTGCGGATACCGCGCTGCTGATGGATGTGATCACCGGCCATGATCCATTGGATTCCACCAGCGTGACCGAGTCGGAAGCCGGCACGATCGGCGGTTATCTCGCCGGTCTCGAAGAACCGATTGCCGACTTGCGCATCGGCATTGCACCGCAATACATGACCGCTGCGAATGATCCGGCGATGAATGCCGCCGTGAACGTGGCCCTCGATCATTATCGCGCGATGGGCGCCGCGGTGGTCGAGATTGACCTGCCGCATACCGAATACGGCATTCCGACCTATTACATCGTGGCCACGGCGGAGGCGAGTTCGAACCTTGCTCGTTATGACGGCGTGCGCTACGGGTATCGCACGCCGAAGCCCGAGGATCTGGTCGATCTTTACGCCGCGAGTCGCGCCGAGGGATTCGGCGATGAAGTGCAGCGCCGCATCATGCTTGGCACCTACGCGCTGTCGAGCGGTTATTACGATGCGTATTATCTGCGGGCCCTGAAAGTGCGCCGCCTGATCAGTCAGGATTACGAGCGAGCCTTTGCACAGTGTGATGTCATCCTTGGGCCGACCACCACGCATCCGGCATTTCGATTCGGTGAAAAAGCCGACGACCCGCTGCAGATGTATCTCAATGATATTTACACGGTGAACGCGAATCTGGCCGGTATTCCCGGTCTATCGCTGCCGTGCGGCTTGACCGAAATCGATGGCCAGCCTTTGCCCATGGGGTTGCAGCTGCAGGGACCGGCTTATTCCGAAGCCCGCTTGCTGCGCGCGGCACGGATGCTCGAATCGGCCCTGAATGTGGCCCATCAACGCCCTGCGGGCCTTTAAAAGCCCACGCCTGTGGGCGCCGTTTCAGCCGCTTGACGGATCAAAACTTCAAGAGAAAATATGGGGTGCCTTGAGAAGTCGTGCGGCATGGCAACAGGCGTTGCCCACTGGATTTCTCGAGGTTTTCAGGCCGAAAGCGCGGCCCTTCCACACGTCTTTCTCCCCTCCGCCCCGTTAGTGCACCCGTGTGCTAGCGGGGTTTTTGCTTTCTGCGCAGGTGGAGCGCCAAAGCCGTGGATAAGCCGTGGACAAGCATGTGGAGAACTCGTGGAATGACGCTCAAAAGGCGGCAAGTATTGGTCTTGCGCAAAGCGCAAACATTTTTTCAGGATTTGGATCCCAGATCGGCGGGGTTCCAGAACATGCCCTGCACACCGATGATTTTGCCGGCGGCATCGTGTACGGGTGATTTGAGTGTGTGCACGTGTGATGTCGGGGCGTCGGGGCCTTCGCGAAATTCTTCCTGGGCTTCAATAGGCGCATTGTGTTCGATGACGCGAGCATCGTCGGCGCGGTATTTCGTCACCAGGTCGGCGGGGAACAAGTCCGCATCGGTTTTGCCGAGGACCTGTTCGGGCGTCAGGTTCAGGCCACGGCAGAATCGCTCGTTCACAAAGGTAAACCGGCCTTCGAGATCTTTACGGAAGATACCGATTGGCAACGAGTCGGCCAGAGAACTGGCGACGGCTTCGGCGGCGCGTCGGGCAAGTTCGGCGACTTGAAGCTCGGCCATTTCTTCTTTGAGGCGATCGTGCATGTGCTGCAGGCGCACGTAAGTCTGACTGTGATCGAGCAGCAGGCCGCCGAGACGCACGCCGTAGGCGACCGTGACCAGCAGATGGGCCGTGAGGAAAGGGCGATCAAACAGCGCCTTGGATCCGAAGGCCATCAACAGGTGGGCGGCGATCTCAGGAATGCAGCTCAACCAGAGGGCGCGTGCAAAGTGCGTGCGCCGCGCGCGATCATAAGCCGGCGCGACCGTCACGGCGATGAAGACGAACAGGGCGGTGGGCAGCAATTCCCAGGGTCGTTGGAGTAAAGCTTCTTCGGGGTTGAATGCGGTGATGGCCGGAGGAATCGGTCCGGCGCCGGTGCGCACGAGCCACGCGGCGAAACCCACCGCCGCCGCGCCGCCCAGGCCGGCCATCAGAAGTTTGGACTGGCGATTCTCGCCCGCAGCGCGTCCGACGACCAAGGCGAGTCCGGCAAGAAGCAGCTTGCGCGGCTGGTGGTACGGCACACCGTCCGGGCATAAGTCCCGATACGCGGCTGCATGAGCTGGCAGCTCAGGTTCAGGTGTTTGCAGGACGGACTCTGAAACCAGATGCGGATCGGCAATGAGCGGATACAGCACATCGACGCAACCGGCCCAGCACAGCAGCACACCGATGACCGGCGCGGTCACGCGAATGTTCATGCGCAACTGCTCGAGCGCAATCATGGCGGTGAAGACCGCGCTGCAGAACAGCACTGATCAGCAGCACGGTGAGAATGAAACTATCGATCAGGCGCTGGTGGGGTGAAAACGTGACACCCACGTCGCCCAGATCAGGCTGGGTCATCAGAAGCATGCACGCGGCGGCGGGCACGGCGGTCAGGCCGATGACGCCGGCCATCAGCAGGCGAGATTCCCACGCCGATGCGGTCCGGAGCGAATCAGACATGGACGGTTTTCCCGGGAGAAGTGTGCAGACATCGTAGGGGATCTGCGGCGATTTCGAAATAAAAAAACCGCCCCGGAATCACCAGGGCGGTTCAATTTTCGCATTGATTTAAGCGAGCGTTTCGTGCGTGGATCAGTGCGGCAGCGGGAATCGCTTGCAAAGATCGACCACTTCACTGCGCACCGCTTCGGCGGTGGCCTTGTCGCCCCCGGCGGTCAGCACGCGGTCGATCAGTTCGGCGACGGTGTGCATATCTGCCGTGCCGAAACCGCGCGTGGTGAGGGCGGCGGTGCCGAGGCGCAGGCCGCTGGTTTTCATCGGCGGACGCGGATCTTTCGGAATCCCGTTTTTATTGGTGATGATGCCGGCTTCTTCGAGCCACGCTTCGGCGTCGGCGCCGGTCAGTTCAGCATCTTTGGCACGCAGATCCACCAGCATCAGATGGTTGTCGGTACCGCCGGAACTCAGGCGGTAACCGGCTGACGTGAGCGCTTTGGCCAGCGCCTTGGCATTGGCGACGACTTGCGCGGCATACGTTTTAAATTCGGGCTTGAGCGCTTCGCCGTAGCAGGCGGCTTTACCGGCAATCACATGCATGAGCGGGCCACCCTGCATGCCGGGGAAGACCGCCTTGTCGATCTTTTTGGCGATGTCTTCGTCTTGAGTCATGATCATGCCGCCACGCGGGCCGCGCAGGGTTTTGTGCGTGGTGGTCGTCACGATGTGGGCATGCGGGAAAGGCGAGGGATGCACGCCGCCGGCGACGAGTCCGGCGATGTGCGCGATGTCGGCCATCAGCAGCGCGCCGCATTCGTCGGCGACCGCGCGGAACTTCGCGAAGTCGATTGTGCGGGGATAGGCCGAGTAGCCGCACAGAATCATTTTGGGTTTGTGTTCGAGACACACGGCGCGCATCGCGTCGTAATCAATGGTTTCGTGATCCGGGCTCGATTCGTCGTAAATCAGCGGGTAGTGCACCGGTTTGAAGTACTTGCCCGAGAAGTTGATCTTCATGCCGTGCGAAAGATGCCCGCCATCCGAAAGCACGAGTGAGGCGAAGGTGTCGCCGGGTTCCATCAGCGCGAAGAACACCGCGGCATTGGCTTGCGCGCCCGAGTGCGGTTGTACGTTGACGAAGCTGCAGCCGAACAGATCCTTGGCTCGCTCGCGCGCCAGGTCTTCGATGTGATCGTGAAACTGGCAGCCGCCGTAGTAGCGCCGACCCGGATAGCCTTCGGCGTACTTGTTGGTCAGGCAGGAACCCACGGCTTCGCGCACGGCCATCGACACGTGGTTCTCCGACGCGATCAGTTCCAGCGTGTGTTCCTGGCGCTGGGCTTCGGCGGCGATCCAGTTGTGCAGTTCGGGATCCTGCGTCTGCAGAATGCCGGTCGGGGCTTCGGTCGAAACAGTCATGGGCGTCCACCTCGGGGCATGAAAGGGCGTTTTTTATCGGAACCGAGGGCTGAATCGTAGCCCCGGAGGCACGGACGGGCAACGCAGCCGGATTGTGCCGGTTCTGCTTGCGGCGGGCTGTTCCGGCTGGAAGGACTCAGGCATCCGCTCGGGCGACCGAATCAGAGACGCCATGCACCATAAAGCCGCCATCCACGTTGATGCATTCGCCGTTGAGATAGCGCCCGGCCGGTGAGCAAAGGAAGGCCACCGCGCCGGCGATTTCCTCCGGCGTGCCGAAGCGCTCCATCGGCAGGCATTCGAGAATGCGTCGGCCGCGATCGCCGCTCTTGAGAATCTGGCGGTTCTGATCGGCGGGTACGAAGCCCGGCGCGATGCCGTTGACGCGAATGCCGTACAGGCGAGGCCATTCGATGGCCAGTTGGCGTGTGAGCGCCAGCAATGCGCCCTTCGAGCAGGCATTCGTGGTGACTTCGCTGAGCATGAGAAACTGGTGACCGAGCAGACGTTCACGATGCTGTAGCCACCGGTGGATCATATCGGCCGGAAACGCCTTGAGCCGCGCATCGGCGTGCAAAAGCCTGCACGATGCGCGGAACGGTCCGAAGTAAGTTCACATCCATGATGAAACGGTGCCGTTTCATCATGAATAATTTCGGACCGTTCTGCACATCGCAGACCCCGCGCCGATGCGCGTGACTTGGCTGGCGCGTCGTGATCTGCTCGGTCACCAGTTTTCTGGCGGCTCAGCGGGTCACCCGCGTGCCTGCTCGAAGAACGCCGTGCGCAGCGCTCGCGCCCGAGCTGGTATCGGATGGCCTCGCCTGTACATGCATTCGCGTCAACCGCGCCGGGCTCGACGCCCGCCGATCAAGGCACCGCCCGGGTCCTTCAGAGCGCGTCCTTCGATGCCTGCCGATGGAAACGCTTCGGCACGCCGGAGGAAGTCGCCGGCGCGTGGCCTTCCTTTTGCTCACCGGCAGCGCGTCTCGGCGGTAGTCGAATCAACATGAGATGGCGGCCCCATGGTATGGCTGATTCGATTAAAAGCGTGCCTGAGTCCTTTCCGGCGGAGACAGCCCGCCGCAAGCGAACCGGCACAATCCCGTACCGTCCGCCTCCGGGGCTACGATTCCGACAAAAAAACGCCCTTTCAGCGGGTGGCGCCCATGTTGTTTCGACCCCGGATTTGAGGTTCCTGCCTGACCCACAGCCACGCCGAAATATCCGGGTCGGCGCGCGCCCGGTTCCGCGATCGCATCGAAGAACTACGAGCGCGCGGCTGCCAGAGATCTGTTCGGCTACGGCCTAAACATTTCAGCGCCTAAAAGAACACGGCGACACCCCTACTTCACTCTTCGGAGCATCTTTCGCACGACAATCAACGAAATTGCCAGATACGGATCGACCATTGATTGACGATGCGCGTGTGTCTCGAACCTAGGCAAGTATTCTGTGCGGCTACTCGTATCCCCGCAGTCGGCTTCGCGAAAGTTCCCGCCGGAGCCGACATGCGGCGCTACTGACATCGCGCATCGCCGGACTCGTCGCCGGCGGCATCCCTCGCCTTTCCCGCGTGCCGCATCGTGACGACCACCGCGCACAAAACACTGCGCGGCCCGCGTGGCGGCATGATCGCTGACTCAAGACGAAGACATCGCCAGAAAATCGACAAGGCGGTCTTCGGCATGCATTACTGTGACGGACAAGCGGCGAAACGCTCAAGCCCGAATTTAAAGTCGTCGCCAATCTGGAACGCTCGCCAAAGCGGCCGACCGGTTACCGCCTGAGTTCCGGCCTGCAACCATCTGTGCTGGTGATCTGCGTGCCAAAGATGCTGAACTGACGGCGCGCCCGACACCGAGCGCGTGAGCGGCATCATCACCAATAAAACGGGATCCGAGTCACGCTCCGCCGACCGAAGCAGCGGCCTGCGCGCCGCCCCGCCGCGCGCGGTTTCGGCACGGCGGATAAGCGCACCGTCGCCGGACGATCGACCCGCCGGGGAACGACAAGTACGCGGCGGTGCGCGCAGAGATGAGTGGTCGATCTTGCAAGCGATTCCGCCGCGCACTGATCCACGCGCGAAACGCTCGCTTAAACATGCGAAGGTGAACCCCTTCGGGAGCATTTATTTCGAAAATCGCCGCCGATCTACGTCTGCACCGGGAAAACTAAATCCATCTGTTCTCCGGTTATCAGCGTGAAATCTCTGTGGCCGGCCTGACCGCCGGCCACTGCCACGTGCGTACTTCTGATGACCCGAGTCTGGGCGACGTGGGTGTTACCGGCCTGATCGATGGTTTCATTCTCACCGTGCTGCTAACGCGGTCTTCGCGGTTGCATTGACAGTTGCGCATGGTGTGTGGCCGCACTAACGGTTGCGTCGTGCCATTGCCGATCCGCATCACGGTTTCAGGGTCCGTCCGCCGTACCCGAACCTGGCGGCAGCTCGGACTGCGCGTCGCGACGTGTGCCGTACCACCAGTAGCGACCGGACTCGCCTTGTCGTCGGGCGCAGCACTGGCGAGTCGCCGGTCTGGCTTCTGATGGCCGGCCTGAACAACATCAACGATGCCGCGGCGGCGGACCGATTCTCCGGCCTGCGACTGGCGAGCGCTCGGCGGAGCCCACGGGAGCCCCGCCGCCCTGTTCGTCTTCGTCCGCCGTGACGGTCGCGCCTGATGCGCGCGCGCGCTTGCGCGCCCCTCTGGTTGAGCTGCGACCCACCTGTTGATGGCCTTCGAGATCCAGGCAGCTGTTTGATCGCCCTTTCCTGGTCACGGTGACCTGCTGCTCGATCCTGCGCTTGCAAAGAAGAGATGGCCGAGCTTCAAGTCGCCGAACGCGCGCGCTTGATCGTATTCTCTGGCCGGCCGTTATGATCGATCTTCCGTAAGTCTCGAAGACCGGTTTACCTTTTGTGAACGGTGATGACTGAACCCGACGCCCGACTCTCGGCAAAACGCGGTGTTCCCGACCTGATACCGCGCTGACCTCGCCATCGGTCGCGGGGCCCCGACATCACGTGCACCTGGGGCCCGTACACATTGCCGCCGTAAATCTTAAATCCTGAAGATGTCGGCTTTAAGCACCGAGATACTTCGCAGCTTTTGAGTTCTCCACATGCTTGTCCCGCAGCATCCTGCGGCTGCGGCGGCTTCCGCCGCGCGGGGAAACCCCGCCCAGCGCAGTGCGCGGGGCGAAGAAGACATTGCGGCTCGGCTCGGCAGTGAACGCCTGCATGCCGCTTCTCAAGCCCCATAGCGAATTTTGATCCGTCAAGCGGCGCGTAGCCCACAGGCGTGGGCTAAAACCCGCAGGGCTGTTGATGGCCACATTCGAAGGGCCGATTTCTAGCGGGCTTCGGGTCGGCCGGTCCCTACAGTAACCCCATGGGCAAGGCTGGCCATCGATTTCGGTCAAGCCGTACGGCTTGGGTCGCGTTCACCGTGTAAATATCGACGAGATACATCTGCAGCGAATCGCTCACCGAATCAGCCGAATGCATGACATCACACTACAAAGGCTCGCTCATATTGACGTCGGAGAGCGCGGGGCCGCAGTGCTACGCATCAGTAACCACGCTCGACGTAGGTGGAGCATGATAAGCGCGCACATGGCAGATCCACTCGGCGCCTGGGCTCCCGCGACGTAAGAATGAGCCAGATCTCGGGCTCGGCGTGCGATACCCGTAGCACGCATAGGACAACGAGATCTCCGCCATGGCTACACATTCATGCTGTGAGTCAAATCTCAATACCGTATATGTGCGAATGAGTCGAGATACGCATTCACGACGTCATCATGGATCGGTGCGGTCATATTGCGGTGCAATGCCGACCTCGGCAATCGGCGAACAACCGCCGATCATTGCCGGCTACGAGCTCGGTCACGCTGGTACCATGGCCGGTGATCCACCAGCGCGTGTCCATAACCAAATACGCGTGGTACCTGATCCAGACTTTCAACCCAAGGCGATCGGCCGGGCCATGGGACTTGAGCCCTGCAACGCTCCGCCGGCGGACCGGATGGAACCCCGACATCCGAAACCCAGTGAACCGGCCGTATAGCCGGCCGTGGCCCTCCCACCGCTGCGCCGCCAGCACATACGGATTACGCCGGCACCGAACCTTGTGTTCGTCCGCCCTTCGAATTCATCCCGGATGGTCTTCGCCACGATGACGGCGCGCTTGCTTCGAGTTTCTGCGCGACCGTGCTCGAGCATGCGACAGACACGTGTCGCGACACAGTATAGGTGCTCCATAGCCGCGCAGCGAATGACTCGGCCATCGGCGAGCGCGTCGTCCGCAAAGGCGCGGCGTTACAGAATGAGACAGCCGGTCGATGCGTCCAGACAGACGCGGCAATTTTTAATCATCACGCAAATTACCATTGTCAGATCCATGTGCCCACCTACTTATCCATCTGAGCGCACAAAGCGTTTTATGATCGATCA
>CALOAZ010000042.1:0-11983 GCA_942491355.1 uncultured Phycisphaeraceae bacterium | reverse complement strand
CTGCTTGAGCGCAGCACCGCTTCGGGCAATTGATACTGACCGAACGGTTCGCCGCCCTGCTCGCGGATGCGATCCACGCGGGCTTCGATCAACGGACGGTCGGGCACGGCGAACGGCAGCTTGGTGATGATCACGTTGCGTAGGGCCTCGCCGCGCACATCCACACCCGCCCAAAAACTGTCGGTGCCCAGCAGCACCGCCGAGCCATCTTCGCGAAACCTTTGAAGCAACAAAGAGCGCGGGCCATCCTGCCCCTGCGCCCAAAAACCGAAAGACCGCGATCGGCCAGCGCAGGCCGCAAGCGATCGCCCACGCGATGCAGCAAGCCGTAGCTGGTGAACAGCACGAATGCCCCGCCTTCGGTGGCGATGACGTGTTCGAGAATTTTCGCCACTGCGGCATCCACGAAGGCCGGTGACGAAGGATCAGGCATACCGCGGCTCGATGATCAGGCGCACGCGCGTGGCATAATCGTAAGGCGAGCCGAGTTGCAACGTCGCTGAATTCTCGCAGCCCAGTCGCCCCGACAAGTGCGCGAAGGATGCTGCGGCCGATGGCGATGGCGCCTCTTTGTCAGGCCCGACACCCGTGGCCAGTGTGGCGCTGGTCAACACCACACTCGTGGGCTCTTGATCGCCGTGCGTGGCGCCGAACAGATGGCGGCGCAATAGCGGCGCGACATCGATCGGCGCACAAGACAGCGTGATGCGCTGCCAACGGCCCTGACTGATGTCGATCCAGTACACCGCGTCTTCGATGCGCTGATCGAGCCACGAACGCAACGTGGCGCCATAAGCCTCGGCGCGTTCGAGATAACCGTTGAGTTCGAAACGATCCGGATCGGCCGCGACATGATTCGAGAGGACGCGCAGCAGAATCACCAGTTCTTTGAGCGATTCACTCAGGCGCTGTTCGATGGCGGGTGGCGTATTCACGCGGCCGTTGGACTTGCCTTCGCGCGCCTGCCAGTTGGCAATCGCTTCGAAACATTCATCCGCCGCATTCTGCGCCATATTGACCTGATCGATGGCCCGTTCGATCAGCGAACGATCGGCATCTTTCTTGAGTCGCACCGATGTCAGAAAGCCTTTGCGATGGCGCCGGTGAAACAACGACGTCATCAGATGATTCACCGTCGAATCGCTGAGCGAAAGGCCGAAATGCCCCCCCGCCACATCTTCGATGGTGTGCGCTTCGTCGAGCACCACGCGGTCGTACGGCGGCAGAATACCGATGCCCGAGGCGCGCATCGCCAGATCGGCGAAGAACAGCGCATGGTTCACCACCAGCAGATCGCCGTTTTCCATGCGGCGGCGCGCCGATTGATAAAAGCATTTGTCATACGTCGGGCACTTGCGGCCCATGCAGTTGCCTGAGTCGCTCTGCACTTTGTTCCAGACGCCCATGCGTTCGAGGACCGGCAATGTACTGAGCGTGCCGTCATCGGTGCGATAAGCCCAGTCTTCGATGGTGTGCAGCGATCGGAATTCGGCTTCGTCGTGAAAAATCTGATCCTGACGCTGCGACGCGCCCATCAACCGGCGCACCGAAACATAATTGCCGCGTCCCTTGACCAGCACGGCGCTGAATTCAGCGCCGAGGACCGCCTGCAGCAGCGGGATGTCTTTTTCGATGAGCTGTTCCTGCAGGCTGATCGTGTGCGTGGAGATGATCACGCGTTCGTTGTTCTCGACGATGCGCCGAATCGCCGGCAGCAAATACGCGAAGGATTTGCCGACCCCCGTGCCTGCCTCGACCAGTAAAGACGAGCCATCATCAAAAGCGCGATCGACCGCCGCCGCCATCTCCAACTGTTGCGGCCGGGGTTCGTATTCCGAACCCAGACGCCGGGCAATGGCGCCGTCCGGGCCGAGAATGGTTTTTGCATCGAGCATGAATCGACTTCAAGAATGATCGCGAATCACAACGGTTCCTGTTTCGGCAGACCGGGACGGCGCGGGTATTCATCGGGCGTGGCATGATCCTTGATGACTTCGATGATCGTGGCATCGGGCTCGATCTCGGGCAGCGCCTCGACCGCGTGCAGATCGCCGCCGCCCAGAATCATGATGGCATCGCCGGCATCGCGCAGTTCGACTTCGGCCTGACGGCCTTTCATCGCCAGCACGCGCCCACCCACGCGCACCAGCGGCAACGTGAATTCGAGCAACACGTTCATCGGGCCCACCGCCCGCGCGATGGCCAGATCGTAACGCCCGCGATGGTCCGGATGTTGACCGACGGTTTCAGCCCGATCGTTCACCACTTTGATATTCGTTAACGCCATGGCCGATGCGGTTTCTTTAAGAAAGTTTGCCTTCTTGCCGGTGGCTTCGAGCAATGTGAAGGTGATATCCGGCCGCGCCAGTGCCAGAGGAAAACCCGGCAGGCCTCCGCCCGAACCGACATCCACCGCATGGCGATCATCTTCATTGAGAAACGGCAGCAGACTCAGGCTGTCGAGAATGTGGCGCATCCATGCGGCATCGGGTTCTTTGATCGCAGTGAGGTTGAAGCGCGTGTTCGCATCCAACAGACGATCGAGATAATCGCCGAGACCTTCGATGAGATCCGAGGCCAACTCAAAACCGAGTGCATCGCACGATTTTAAAAACACATCGGGAGGCACGCTCAAGGTAAGTCCAATCCGAAATCCAGTTGTACGGCCGAATGGGTTAACGCTCCGACGGCGATGCGTTCCACGCCGGTTTCAGCCACGGCGCGCACGGTCTGCTGCGTGATGCCGCCGCTGGCTTCGAGGGCGACTTGCGGCGCCAGATCGTGCCGCATCGCCACAGCCTGTTTCAATTGATCGGGCGACATGTTATCGAGCAGGATCACATCCACACCCATCGGCAGCACTTCGGCGAGTTGATCCAGCGTATCGACTTCGATCTCGATGAACGACGGATTGAAACGCGCCTTGGCCCTGGCGATGGCTTCGCGCAGCAGTTGCGTCCAGCGGTCATCGGGCAGGCCCGCCAGATGATTGTCTTTCACCAGCATCGCATCGTGCAGACCCAGCCGATGGCAGCGCCCCCCGCCGCATCGCACCGCATACTTCTCGAGGTGTCGCAGACCGGGCGTGGTCTTTCGCGTGTCGTAAATCGCGGCGCCGGTGTCTTTGATCGCTTCTACATAAGTGGCCGTCAACGTGGCCACACCACTGAGCCGCCCCAGGTAGTTGAGCATGATGCGCTCGGCCGCCAGCAGGCTCCGCAGTGGCCCGGCCACCGTGGCAATGGTCGCTCCTGCCGCCACAGAGGTGCCGTCATTTTCTTTGAGCTTCACATGCAGCGCGACATCCACCGCCGCCGCAATGCGCGGCAGCAATGCTGCACCGGCCAGAATCCCGTTCGAACGCGATCGGATCACTCCTTCGCCCTGGGCATGCGCATCGATCAGCGACCGGGCGGTGATGTCGCCCTGCTCGCCGAGATCTTCGGCCAGAGCAGCCTTGACCGAACGATCCTGGACGACCAGACGATCGAACAATTCCGGCAGAGACAATGCGTTGAATAAATCGCGCAAGGACGGGCTCCGAAATCCTTTCCGACCATGGTATCGCAGCGATACCGTCGTCGGGGCCGAACGCAACAATACTCCACCATGACCTACCCCCACCAGAGCACGGAAGCGATTGTCGAGGATCCCGAGGCCCCCGAGGTCGAGGCTCCGCAAGCCCCTCCAGAACCTGTCATCGAAGACCCTGCCGGGCCGGACGATACGATCGATCCGGCGACGATCACGCCGCGGGTCGAAGCCGTTCTGATCAGCGTCGACCGACCCATTCCCGCCGGCAAAATTGCCGACGCCCTCGGGCTTCGCGGCGCCAAGGCCGTGCATGGTGCGGTGAGCCTCTTGAACGAGGCCTATGCCGAAGCCGAACGCGCCTTCACCATCGAATCACTCGCCGGTGGCTATCAGGTTCTGACCCGATCCGAATTCAAGGACGATGTCGCCGCGCTGCACAAAACGCGAGACGATACAAAACTTTCGCCATCCGCCCTCGAAACACTCGCCATCATCGCCTACAAACAGCCGGTCATCCGCGCTGAGATCGAAGCGATTCGCGGCGTGGCCAGCGGTGAAATGATTCGCTCGCTGATGGACAAGCATCTGGTGAAAATCACCGGGCGGGCCGAAGAAGTGGGCCGCCCCATGCTTTACGGCACGACCAAACGATTCCTCGAAGCCTTCGGCCTTGCAGGACTCAAAGATCTGCCGAAGGCCGAGGAGTTGCACAAGCCGTGACCCCCTATCCCGCGATTCTCATGCAGGGCCTGCCCGGATGCGGCAAAGGCACACAGGGCAAAATGTTGGGCGCCGACGACATGTTCTACCACTGCTCCAGTGGTGAACTGTTCCGCAATCTCGATCCTGAAAGCGATCTGGGCCAACGGGTCACGTCCTTTATTTCACGCGGCGATCTGGTGCCCGACAAAGTCGCGGTGCGCGTGTGGGCCCATCACATCCAGCGTTCGATCGAACGCGGCGAAGATACGATCCGACCCGACAAATCCTGCTGCTCGACGGCATGCCGCGTAACCGCCCGCAGGCCGAACTGCTTCAGCATGAAATCGATGTGCGCCTGATCATCTTTTTGAACGTCCACGATGAAAATCAGTTGATCGCACGCATCAAGAACCGGCGCCGTCGAAGAACAACGCGAAGACGATGCCGATGTGAATGTGATTCGCCACCGCATCGAGGTGTATCACCAGGAAACCGAACCGCTTTTTGAGTTTTATCCCAACGACATCATTGCCGAGATCGATGCACTGCTCAGCCCGCAGGGTGTTCACAAGCAGATCATGAATGCCGTTAAACCCCTGCGGACTCTGATCAATCCGACGCCTGCTTCGTGATCGCAGTGTCGCGATGAGGCCGCGCGGCCTGTCCGTCAAGAACAAGAACCATCTGAGTCAAGCCCCGCCCGGCCCGACACCCAGTGCTTTCCGGAGCGATGCGGCAATCCATTCCAATTCGGCATCCGATCGCCCCGAGGCCATCCCCAGCGTCTCGCCGGACTGGCTCTCGATTTTCAGTTCGGGAATCGGCACATCGTTCACGCTCATGCCGCTGGGCCCCATGCGAATACCGCGAAGATCTTCGGCTCGCCACTCCTGCTGCTTCTGGCCGAACAGACTCTGACGACTGACCAACAGGGTATCACCCACCACATCCAGAATGGCACGCCGCCGTCCCATGTTCACCGCGCCCACCAGCATCGAAATCCCAATGGCCCAGAACAGCAGAAGAAAGGGCACGATGAACAGCATCTGCATCGAATCCTCACCGGGATCGATGAACCATACCGGCGTGAACACCACCATGAAGCCGCACCAGAACAGGCCGAAGACAAAAAGCCCTTTGCTGCCGCGCCACACACCCATGGGTTCAAGCGTGATGGTCAGACCGTCGGACTGACGATCCAGTCGCAGGCGACTGCCTGAAGGCGGATCCGTGACCGATGAAAGATCGGCAGATCGTGGCCCGACTGAATCGCTCTCTGTGTCGGCCGAAGCCCGCGATACCCCGCTGCGGTAATCGTTCTGCACCGGAATCGAGATCGAACCGATGGTGCGCGCATTGGCCTGATGCTCAATCTCTGCCGCAAGATTTCGGGCGAAGACTTCCAACTGACTGGCGGGATAACCGATCGCCAGAATCAATGGACGACCGCCTGCCACCTCGGCCATCAAACCCGCATGTCGCCCGGACGAATCCATCTGCGGCGCGGCGGTTCACTTGCCGCGCACTGAGCCGGCAATCTTCAAGCCCGTCACCGAACGCAACCGGCGCGACACACCCCACACCAAAGGCCCGACACACCATCGCGTGATGAGCTTTTCATCGGTGACATCAATCTCGATGCGGCCCCGGCACAAAAACCACCCGATCACGATCGGTACACCGGTACCGATCAAAAACGGCAGGCCGAAGATCGCGAAGATCCATCGGAATGACTTGGGCTCCGACCCACCTATTCCGACCGCCGAAATAAGCCAGAACAGGACAAAAGCCCCGGATCCCAGGCCGAAGATCGCAATCATCAGACCGACCCGCCGCAGGATCGGCACATCCGGTCGCGGTAGACACCATCGCACCGTTCCGGCAAGATCCACCCGCTCGGCGTTCAAACCCAGATCTTCTTGCATCACCAGATCTTAGACACCGTTATTCACATCGTCATCCACGCCACAGGCCGTCTGGCATCTGACCCGGCTTTGGCCTATCATCCGGCCTTTTCGGAGCCTTGCCCAAGGAACGGGACGCGCTCAAATGGCACAGATTCGCGAAATACGAAAACGCATCAAGGCCGTCGGCAACATTCAACGCATCACCAAGACGATGCAGATGATTGCCACGGCGAAGTTTCAGGCTGCAATCCGCCGTGCGCAGGCCACGCAGCCTTACACACGCAAGCTGGCTGAAATCGTCGGCGAGCTGGCTTCGGCCACCAGTGGCGATCAGGGAGCCGACCACCCCCTGCTTCATGCGCCCAGCCGGCCGACCGGCAAGCGCTTGCTGCTGGTCCTCAGTTCCAATCGCGGTCTCTGCGGCGCCTACAACGCCGGCGTGCTGCGGACCGCCGCCAAATACATGAAGACCACCGAAGGTGAAAACACGCTTCAGGTGGCCGGCAAGAAAGGCATTGCCTTCTTCCGCTTTGCCGGCAATCCCATTGAACAAGCCTACACCGATTTCGGCGACAAACCTGCCTACGAGCAAGTCGAAGCGCTGGCCACGTCATACATCGATCGTTTTCTCGCCGGCGAATTCGACAGTGTCGAAGTGCTCTACACGCGGTTCATTTCGAATGCGAAGCAATCGCCCGAAATCATGCGACTGCTGCCGCTCGATCGCCCCGCCGACGAATCCAGCTCCAAAAAAGCAACCGGCCCGGCGGCCGTCTACGAATTCAGCCCCGATCCGCAAACCCTGCTGACCCACCTTCTGCCGCTCACCGTCAAGAGCCGCCTGTTCCAGGCGTTCAACGATGCGGTGGTGTCGGAACAGATCTCGCGCATGGTGGCGATGAAATCCGCCACAGACAACGCCGGCAAGATGAGCCGCGGTCTGAAGCGCAAATTCAACCGGGCCCGCCAAACTCAGATCACCACGGAACTGAGCGAAATCATCGGCGGCGCTGCAGCCCTCGAATAGCCTTCGGCGATTCGACGTCCTGCCTCCGGCGTCCTTTCACATCGGGGAAATACAGACATGGACGTCTTTCTGGATCAGGCACTGCTCACGGCCGACGCCTCCACCTTGGGCGAATGGATCGAAGCCGGTCGACAGGCTGCCGCCGAAAAACAGCGCATCATTGTCGAAGTCCGCCTTGATGACCGATCGATCGACGATGCCGAGCGTGAATCACTCACGCACGAAACGCCCGATGCCGACACAATCCACCTGATCACCGCCTCTCCCCGTGCGCTGGCTCTGCAGGCACTGGAAGACGTCGTCGAAGCCCTGACCGAAGCGCGAACACTCCACAAACGTGCCGCCGATGAACTCACGGCCGATCGCACGAAAGACGCTCTGGAAATCATTCGCACCATTCTGACCATCTGGCAGCGCTCGGGGCTGGCGATCCAGCAGGTGGGCGCTCTGCTGAATATCGATCTGAATCAACTCGATGCCGGCGGACGCCCCGCCGTCGACACCATCAACGATCTGGCGGCGCGACTCGCTGCCGTGAGCGAACGACTCGCCGACAAAGACTGGCTCGGCCTTGCTGACGCGCTGGCCTTCGAACTCGAAGGCGCCGTCGATCCATGGCTGGCTCTCGTGGCCGCCCTGCGTAACAAAATCGATGACCCTTCGGCGGGATGACTCCCATGACAGGTGTTGAAATCGACGCCGTGATGGAGCGTGCGAGTATCGCGCTCACCGACATGCGCTATGCCGACTGCGAACGCCTCTGCCTCGAAGCTTTCGAAGCCGCACACCAACAAAACGATTACGCACGCCTCGCACGCATTGTGCTGCCCCTCCAGGAAGCTCGGCGCCAGCGTCGACAAGCCGCCGTGGATGCCGGCGTGTTCGTACTCAGCGGGCCGCGCCTCGATATCAAAACCCTGCTTAATCAGTATCCGACCGGCTGCCTGCTGCTGACCAATCCGCCCTACACACCCGAAGACGAAGCCGCACTTCGGATGGCTGTGTTCGAGCGCAGCCTGACGCTCGAACCCCTGGTACTCCATCAAGCCGATCTGCGGCAGATGTTTGAAGACCTGCTCGAACGGCGCGGCGACCATGTACTCGCAGGCATTGCACGTGAAGCCGATGCCGCAAAAACAGTGGCTCATCTGGCGAGGCATCTGGATCAATTCGGCGATCACGAAATCGCCCACCAGCGTCTGGCCGAAGCCGCACGCACCGCCGCACGCAAGACATCCTGAGTGCGCGTTTTCGCGTCCCGCCAGGGCCACCCGATTCACAAACCACTTCTGGTATCATCCGACGCATGTCGATCCTGAAAGTCGATCAACTGGTGAAGAAGTACGGCGGCCGCACCGTGGTCGACGGCGTGAGTTTTCAGGTGGGCCAGGGCGAGATCGTCGGCCTGCTCGGCCGCAACGGCGCCGGCAAGACCACCAGCTTTCGCATGGCCATGGGCATGGTCACGCCTGACCAGGGCAAAATCTTTTTCGAAAGCCACGACGTCAGCCGCATGCCGATGTACAAGCGTGCCCGCCTGGGCATGGGCTATCTCGCTCAGGAACCGAGCGTGTTTCGGCGCCTGAGCGTGGAACAGAACCTCACCGCCATTCTCGAAACACGCCCCATCTCGAAAGCGGAACAGCAGCAGACCGCCGAACAACTGCTCGAACGCTTCGGTCTGATGAAAGTCCGAACGCAGCATGCCCAGACGCTCAGCGGCGGCGAACGGCGCAAGCTTGAGATCGCCCGCTGCCTGAGTACCGAACCCACACTGATTCTGCTCGACGAACCGTTCTACGGCGTCGATCCCATCGCCGTCGAAGAGCTTCAAAAAGAAATCGCACGGCTGCGCTCCGAACAAAACATCGCGATTCTGATCACTGACCACAACGTCGAACGCACACTCGAAATCTGCGATCGCTCCTACATCATGGATGAAGGCAAGGTGTTGCGCGACGGCAAGCCGCGCGAACTGATCAACGACGAAATGGTGCCGCACCTACCTCGGACATACCTTGCAAAGTGATGAGTTCGATTGATCGTGCTCAGCACAGCGCCGGCCAGCACCTTTTGATGCCGATTCTGCTTGTCGCCATCAGGCTGCGTGCGCCGCACCTGCACGGTCACGTCAGATCCTCCTGTGCACTGGTCCACCTGAACGACAAAGAAATCGGTCGCACGCCGACCACCACGGGCTTTCTGTTTTACGGCGTGTATGACGTACGCCTTGAAATCGAAGGCCATCAGACGCTTCAAACCTCAGGGACCGCCGCCGCACCCTGGTGGGACAACCTCGGCCTGGATCTCATCGCCGAAACCGGCAATCCGCATGTCGATGTGCGCTGGCACTACAAGCTGGAGCCTTCGACCGAAGATCAGGACACCGAAGGATTGCTGGATCGCGCTCAGCAACTTCGCACCGATCTGAATGCGGATCCGCCTGTTCAAAAATAATCGCCAGAGGGTCACAAGAAAGACAAACCATGCAATACATTGCTTTGGTTCACAATTCACCCGAAGTGGAAGCGGAGCCCGAAGCATGGAGTCACTTTTTCAAGCTGGCTTCTGCATCCGGCCTGTTCAAAGGTGGCAGCGCGATGGATCGTGCCCAAATGATTGGTTCAGGCGCGGCATCGTCTGTCGCGAATCAAATCGGCGGCTTCATGAGGTTCGATGCCGATGATCTGGGCCAACTGAAGCAGTTGTTGCAAAAACACCCGGTGGTATTGGGCGGCGGCTCAATTGAGCTGTTTGAAATGCCTGTGGAATAATCGTGTCGCCACCTCACCCGGCGTCACGTGTGATCGCTTGCGTGTCATTCGACGTTTGTTTGCATAAGGCTATGAGGTCGTCAATATGCCGGACGAGATCAGCATAGATAAAGCCCTTGGAATAGTCAGAATTAATTCGTACGGCTTGGTGTCGAAATCAGATATTGCCGAGTCAATCGCCAAAGTGAGTCGCATCTTTGAGGTGGAAGGTATCAGTAAAATTATCGTCGATACGACCAGGCAGGATTCGGCACCGTCCACCACATCCATTTATGACCTATTCTCAACGTTCCCTTCGCATCTCATGGCTGCGATATTGGTCCATGCCTCGCAGCCCACTGTAGAAGATCAGCGTTTTATCGAATTGGTGAGTATGAATCGGGGCAAACTTATTCGTCTCTTTACTTCCGAAAAAGAGGCCATGGCGTGGCTGGGAAAAACACATCACTAGGTCCTGCCTGACGGCTCCTGTTGGCGTCAACTCTCGTGAATTCGCCAGGGTCCCGGACATCGGGATCGATCTCCATCACCATATCACTGCGCATCTGGATGCTTCGATCGGCTCCTTGTCACGACAAACCTACAACGATCATTGGACCGACGTGAGAACCCTCAGACAGCACCCAGGCGCTGTAACGGACGCGCACAGCACTCGGCATCGAAGCGAAGTTTTGCATCGCGCCCGCCAATGCTTAAAAGTGTTTCACGTGCGACGCGCGAATCAGCGCGGTCGCGCCGGATTTCCAACCGCACAGGCTCCGGACGGCACATCATGGGTCACCACCGCGCCGGCACCGACCACGGCATCATCGCCGATCGAAAGCCCCGGCAGCACGATGGCGCCGGCACCGATCAACACGCGATCACCCACCTTCACACGACCGCAAAGCGTCACGCCGGGCGCAATGTGCGTGGCCTCGCCGACCTGATTGTGATGCTCAATGATCGCACCGCTGTTGATCACCGCCCCCATGCCGATCTGCGCCTCGGCATGCACAATGGCGCGCGGGCCAATGAAGGCACCTGGCGCGACCTGGGCCAACGGCGACACCGAAGCATCGGGATGAATCACCGTGGCCAGACGAGCACCGATGGATTTCACGCGATCCAGACAGCGGACGCGCGCCGCATTGTCTCCCACGGCCACGATCCACTTGGCACCGGTGTGTTCGATTCCGGCATCGGGGCGTCCGAGAAACGGCCAGTGCGTGACGGTCGGTCGACCGGTGCGATCGGCATCGTCGACCAGGCCGAGAATTTTCCAGCCTGCCACCTGGGCGGCATTCGCCACCACCAGTCCGTGGTCACCGGCACCGTAAATGATCAAAGTTTGTTCTGACATGCGTGGCATTGTCGCCGAGGTCCGCACATCGAACAACACCCCCGGAGCCCGTTACAATGCCACGCATGGCATCGACCCCTTCCCAAGATCCATCCCGACGATGCGTGCTGGGCTGCGTGAGTTTTCTGAACGCACGCCCGTTGACCGATGGATTGGAATCGGATGCCGCACTGGATCTCCAATTTGATGTCCCCAGCCGCCTGCTCGAGGGTCTGCTGGCAGACACAAGCGACATCGCCCTCTGCCCGGTGGTGGATTTCCAGATGGCGGATCAGCCGCTGGCCATCGTGCCCGCAGGAGGCATCGGCTGCGACGGCCCCACGCTGACGGTCAGGCTTTATGCTCGCGTGCCGATGCAGGAAGTGCGCACACTCGGCATCGACACCGATAGCCATACCTCGGTGGTCCTTGCCCGCCTGATTTTCGCCGAACGCTACGACATCGAACCGGTGGTCACGGCCGGAAATTCCACCGATCACGACGCGCTGCTGCTCATCGGCGACAAGGTCGTGACCAATGCACCGGATGAAACGCTCTATCCGCATCAACTGGATCTGGGCGAAGCCTGGTCCGACATGACCGGCCTGCCCTTTGTGTTTGCGGTCTGGATGTGCAAGCCGAACACGCACCTCGGCGATGTCGCGCAACGCCTGAGCGATCAACGCGAACACAATGCTCAATGCATCGATGACATCGT
>CALOAZ010000041.1:0-19540 GCA_942491355.1 uncultured Phycisphaeraceae bacterium | reverse complement strand
TACGTATTACTGATCAGCCCGATCAACCCGGGATCGGTTTTCTGATGGTGCATTGTCAGGATGCCCGAGACATTTATGGGCATTATCCGCCGATTTGTTACCCCGCGCAGGGTTGGGTAATGGATGTCGATCGAACGCAGGTGCGTGAATGGTCTATTCAAGGCCGTCGCGTGGTGGGGACGGAGTATTTGTTCCGGTCCGAAGGGCGTGGGTTGAACCCGGATCGTGAGTTGCGGGTCGCCAGTTTCATTCTGGTGCCGTCGGCTTCGATCGACCAAGCTGGAAGCATTGACCCCGATATGGAAAAAGTAAAGTCGCGAGCCTGGGATTACCGTCGTCGATTTTACGGCGCGTACGCAAGTCCAGGTGGTCTTGCCCGATCCACGTGCGGATCGCCAGGAACGTGATCAATGGGTGGAGCGATTGCTCGGGCGACATTTGTATTTGATCGACACCATCCTCGAAGGGGCTCGAATCTCAGGAGGTTCTACATCGTGAATCATGACACCAAGCATGCTCTTGTTCCTGCGCCGGCCACGGCGCATCCGATGTTCAGCCGCCAGTCGGGTGAGCCTGATCCCTGGCGCAAAATCCATGGCGTGTTGCGTGGTCGGTATCACATTGCGCTGATTTTGGCCGTCATTTTATCGATGATGGCCGCCGGTATGGGTTACATGTCTGCAGATGTGAATTATGCCAGTGAAGGCGTGGTTCAGATCAAGCCCGTGTTGCAGCGCATTTTGTACCGCGATGAGCAGAACACGCTGTTGCCGATGTTCCAGCAGCACGTGCGTTCTCAGATTCGTGTGATCCAGGGGCCGCAAGTGCTTGAAAAGGCGCTCGTCAGCGATGAGTGGAAAGAGTCGGGGCATGCCGGTGATGCGGGGGCGCTGGCTCGGGGCGTGCGCGTCGATATCGATCGTGGGACGGAGCAGCTCAATATCTCATTCGTGGATACCGATCCCAAAGTGGCTCAGCATGGCGCGCGGGCGATCGTGGATGCTTTTGCCGATGTCTACAACGAAAATGAAGTGGATTCGCTCGAGCAGAAAATCCAGGTTCTCGAAAATCAGACCAATCAGATTAAATATGACATTGCGGGTCTCAAGGATCGCATCACTGCGGTTTCAGGCGGCCTGGGTGAAGACGAGTTGGAACACACCTACAAGATGTATCTGCAGGAGATGACCGGTTACGCGACCAAGCTCAAGGAAGTGGAGCTGATGCTCAATCAGACCGAGGCTGCCGAGCGGCGCGTGGCAGATAAAGATGCGCCGGTGACACCCGTGCTTGAGCATTCGCCGGATCAGATTGCCCGCATCGACCCGGTGATGCGGCGTTTGTTGGCTGAGCGGGATCTGATCGAGACGGATCTGGATCGATTGACCACAACTTATGGGCCGGAGCATCGGCAAGTCAAAGTCACGCGCGTGAAGTTTGAGGCGCTCGAGCAGGAAATTGCCGATCAGGCGCAGAACTGGGCCGGCAAGCCACTGCCCGAAACGCGAGATGCCGGAGGTGGGGCCCTGACGGCAACGGTATTGCGGGATCGATACAAATTCTTCAAAGGCCTGCACGATTCGGTCAAAAAGCAAGTGACGGATCTTTCGCTCAGAAGCGTCAGATCAACGAACTGGCACGTCAGCAGGAAGAAAAACGGGCGAAGCTGACTTATGTGGAGCAGCGCCTTGAACAGATTCATATTGAATCGGCAAATCGTGGCCGTCTGATGGTCGTTAGCCGTGGTGATCCGGCGCGTGTGGCGGTGGATCAGCGTAGACGCAATACCGTCATGGGCGGTTTTATGGGCGGGGCGGCGGGTCTCGCGCTGGTGCTGAGCATTGGGCTGTTTGACCATCGCTTGCGATCCATGCGTGATGCGCGTGACATCATTGGTCGCATCACGATTCTCGGCATTCTGCCGGAGTTGCCGGATGCAGAGGATCTGCCGGATGCTGAGCAGGATGCCGTGGCAGCGCACTGTGTGCATCAGATTCGAACGTTGCTGCATATCAACACGCGACAGCGTGCGGGCGTGGTCGGTGGCCGTGTATATTCGGTGACCAGCCCGGGTTCGCGTGATGGCAAAACAAGTCTGGCGATGAGTCTTGGCTATTCATTCGCCGCCACCGGTTCGCGCACCTTATTGATTGACTTCGATCTGGTGGGTGGTGGTTTGTCGCATCGGGCTCGTCCTGAAACACCCACATCCGTGGCAGACCTTCTGCGTCGTGCGGGTCGTCTTGACGGAGATCAGGCACGGTCCTTTGATCGCGAGGCCATTGAACAAGGCATGCCGGTCGAAGAACTGCTGATTGAAGCAGGGCATCTGAGCCGTGAGGAAGCCGAGCATCTGGCTCAGGAGGTTCGCGATCGGGGTGCCGGCCTGCTCGGTGTGATCAGTGGTCGACCCATGGATCAATGCGTGACCCACATGGGGCAGGACAATCTCGACATGCTCCCGATGGGCGAAGCCGAAGTGAGTCATGCGTACCGCGTTTCACCTGAAACCATGCGTCGTGTTCTGGAAGAGGCCCGCGCTGCTTACGACATCGTGCTGGTCGATACCGGCCCGGTGCCGGGCAGTCTCGAAGCTTCGCATGCCGCCGTTGAAGCCGATGCGGTGATTCTCGTGGCGTCGCGCGGTATTCAGCGCGGCAGTGTGGCGCAATCGATCACGCATCTGGAATCGCTCGATGCGCATATCGCAGGACTGGTCTTTAATCGGGCCGAAGGCTGGGATGTGGAGATGGCGGCATCGTCCTCGGCGGCTTCGCGCAGTCGTTCGCGACCGAGTGATGAAGACCAAGCTCTCGGTGGGCGCCCGAAACAGACCACGCGTGTGGATCCGATTGCCCGTGCGGTGGCAGGGTCATCTTCGGTCGATCAAAAGGAACCGGTATGAGCGGTGAGCGTGGGGACGCTTTGTGATTCGAACAGCCGGAAAGTCTGATACGCGCACGGCCGTGGAAGTGCCCACGCTCTGGGGATTGAACCCCACGCAGTTACACGATCGCTTCTGGGCCGCGCGCGGGGTTCAGGTGGTGCGTCTGGGGCAGCGATCGGAAGTGGTGCATGACGCCGAATTGTTTTTGCTCACCGAGCCGCGCACGCTTGTGATCTTTCGGCTTTCGGGTCTGATGGATCAATTGAATTGGCTGGATCCGATGCTCATGTGTCTGCGCCTGCAGGACACGCGCGATCGTGGCAATCGTGAGATCATCGAATCGGATGCGCAAGGACGTTTTTTGCGATTCAACCGCTACTATGGCTCGTCCGATCCCGGACTTTGCCGTGTGGCGCTGACGCCGAGTCGGCGTGTGGCAGTGGCTTGGCAGACTGCCACCGATTCGCGTGCCGGGTGGCGATTGCTGCGTCACCGAATTCAAAGAAACAAACGCATTGCGGCCTCGGTGGATGGCGCGGTGTACGATCGGAATTCTGATCATGAAGTGATGCAATGTCTGCGCGATCTGGTGCGCGTGTGGAAGCGCCCGGACGCCACGATTCCTCGGGTGCATCCTGTGGCGCCAGGCGTCTGGGCCGATACCACCACGCGACCGCAGAATAAGGTGCGATTTGTGGGGCCCACATGGATGGGGGCCGGGCGCTCGCAGCTCGGGGTTCAAGATGTGGTGGGACCGGCGATTCTCTGGGATGCCCCGGAGCATCGGCCGGAAATCGATCATTTCGAATGGCTGGAGATCGAGCCATCCCAATCGATTGATACGCGATCGCCGGGTGTAGCCCGGTTGTCATTGGGTCGGCGTTTTGTCAAAAGAGCGTTCGATATTGTTTTTGCTTTGGTCGCATTGATTCTGACGCGCGCCTTTTGTACCCGTTGATCATGATTGCCATCTGGGTGGAAGACCGTCGCCCGTTCTTTTTGCTCACTGGCGCGAAACGATTCATGGTCGGGAATTTCCATGCATTAAATTTCGATCCATGCGCCGTGATGCCGAGCGCATCACAGCCCGTCTGGCAGAACTCAATCGGGCCGATGGAAATCATGTGCTGATCGATCCTGAGCGGGATCCGCGATTGACGCGCGTGGGATATTGGTTGCGCAAACTGAACCTGGATGAATTGCCGCAGTTCTGGAATGTGCTGTTGGGCCATATGTCCGTGGTGGGGCCGCGACCAAGCCCCAAGGCGGAGAATCAGGGTTGGACCGTATGGCGCGAAACCCGGTTGAGCGTGCGCCCCGGTATCACCGGATTATGGCAGGTGCAGCGCACACGCAGCGAGGGGATGGATTTTCAGGAGTGGGTGCGGTACGACTTGGAATATGTGCGCCATGCGGGTTTATGGCTGGATCTGAAAATTGTTTTCCTCACCATTCTTCTGTTGCTGGGTATTCGCCGTTAAACCACTATGCATGTGCGTCTCAAGACAAAACGCCGAATGATTCTTGCGGCGGTGATGTTCACCGTCATGCTTGTGTTCGGCGTGGGTGGGGCTGTGATCCGGCATCATCAGCGCCACCAGCAGTTGGAGCGGGATCATCAGGAGGGCTTGCGCGCGGCAAAAGAAGGGCGACATCTCGAAGCGGTGCGTCGTCTGGATCATTATCTCCAGGCTTTTCCTTCTGACACGAAAGCGCTGATGGCCTTTGCACAGAGTCGTTTGCGTGTGCCTGTGCCGGTCGATGCGCATGTGGCTGATGCTCGTCGGTCACTCAAGCGTCTGATTGAAATCGAACCTGATCATATCGATGGGCGCATGCTGTTGTTGATGCTTCTGATTCGCGTGGACGATCAGACGGAAATTGAACGCGTGGCGGCCGCAGGGTTGGAACGGACACCGGATCATCTGGTGTTACGCCGTATTTATGCTGAAATATTGACACGTCAGCGCCAGTACGATCTCGCTCAAAAAGTGATCGATCGTGGTTTGGCGCTTGCGCCGGGCGATCTGAGTCTGTACGCGCTGGAATTGACGCTCATGTCGCGTCGGAAACTGCAGGATGATGCGATCAAGGCCAAGGCCTTGTCTTGGGTGGAGGCTCATCCGGATGATCCGCGTTTTCAACTTTTGGCCGGCTATGCGCATTTGCTGGCGCATGATTCGGAGGGCGGTCGCCAGTGGCTGCTGAAAACAGTGGACGCGAAGATTCAGATCGAAGAGCCGGATTTCATGCGGCGCCTCATCGATCTGATGGCGGCGGCGGGATTGGGACAGGAAGCCACTGATTTGCTGGTGCATCGCGTGGCGCAGGGTGGAGCGGTCTGGATGACGGATATGCTTCTGCCGCGGTTGCTGCGGGCGGATCGATACAGTGACATGATTGATCTGGCCACGCGCTGGCAGTCCGGTCGCAGGTCTCTGGCAGATGAATCGTTGGCCCTGATTACGCTGGCCTTGAGTGTGAGCGGGCGCCGGAAGAGGCCGCGGTCTGGATGGCAGACCTTGAGCAGCGCACGGTGACGCCGCGTGTGCATGCCTGGATCGCTGCACTCAAAGGTGATTTGGCGGCGGAACGCTCCACCCCGGCACAGACGCATCGCGGCTTTGCGTCAAGGGCTTGCGCTCGATCCATCGAATATTTATCTCCATGATCGCATGGGCGTGCTTTACGAGGGAATCGGTGAATCGCATCAGGCGCTGGCTCAATGGCGGCAGGCGATCACACTGGCACCGGATTGGGTGACACCTCGTCTGCGCGTGGCCCGATTGTTGCGTCTCAATGGTCAGGGTCGTCGTGCCTTGCGTGAAGCGCAGGATGCCGCCAAGTTGGCCCCCAAAGATCCGCAGGCCATCACCGTGCTGGCAGAAACCTGGCTGGATGCCGGGCCCTCGGATCGCGCGGCATGGGCTGCCGAAGAACCCCTGCTGAACTGGCTTGAAAAAATCCAGCAAAGCCAGTTGGGTGAGCCCTGGAGTTTGCCCATGTACGTGCGCCTGCTGGCGCGTCGGGGCAAGCGGGATCGTGCCATTGCCATACTGAATCGCGTGTTGGATGCGACATCGGTGCGTTACGACGCCACGTATTGGATCGAATTAGCGCGGTTGAGTCGGACTGAATCGCTCGGCCTCGAGTCGCGTTGTTTAAAGCGTTGTCGTGAGGCTTATCCGCAAAGTGCAGAACTGGCACTCACAGAGGCCTTGTTTGAATTGGAAGATCAGGGGCGTGGCGAAGCCACGGAGCGCTTCATCCGAATGGCTCAATCACAGACCAGCGATCGTGTCTGGCGTTCGGCATGGGTGCGATTTCTTGAGATGGTGGGCGAAGCGAATGCGCCGGAGATGTGGGAGCGCCTGGTCCTCGATTTTCCCGACGACGGCACGTTGGTCAGGCAGGCTCTGCGATCCAATTTAATCTGGTCGGATCGATCTCGTGTCGATCGCATGATCGATCGTCTGCGAGCCATCAGTGGGGATGATGGGCACGCATGGCAGGTGCATCGCGCCCGTTGGTGGTTGGAATCCGAAGATCCGGAGCTGCAGCATCGAGCCGACGCCATGCTGCGTGATCTGATTGCAAAAGCCCCCGAAGACATTGAGCCACGTCTGCTTCTGGCATCGCATCTGGAGCGACAAGGCCAGATACCTGATGCAGTGGAACAATTGAAAACCGTGGCGCGGTACCAACCCCGCGACGAGCCTTTGGCGCTTCGACTGGCGCGCATGCAATTGCAGATTGGTCAGATCGAAGAAGCCCGTGGCGTTCTGTCTCACCTTGAGACATCGGATCATCTTTCGCCATTGCAACGCCAGGAATTGGCACTGTTATTGGAACGCAGTGGCGATCGCAAGCGAGCGGCAGAGATGTTGCATGCCCTCGATAGCCAGCCTCTGGACAAAATGCCGATCTCACTTGCTCTGGCAGAATTGCTCGGTCGTTTGGGCGAGCGCGATCGGGCTGAATCCGTTTATACGCAATTGTTGAAACAGCCCAATGCTTCAGTGTTGGCGTCGTATGCGGAATTCCAGGCGCAGCTCGGTCGATTGGATGCTGCTGTGACGACACTCAAGCAGTTGGAATCCATGAATCTTCAGCCAGGTCGGTTTGAATTGATCCTTGCGGTTTTTCTGGGACGATATGCGCGAGTCGCTGATCCGCATGAGCCGCATCCCGCGGATCGTCTTTTTGCCAGCGCGGCCCAGAGACTGCCGGCTTCTGAAGCGGTGTATGCGCCGTGGATCAACCTTCATCTGAATCGCGGCGATTTTAACCGGGCGATCGAAATCAATGCGATGGCTCGAACGGCAATGCCTGAGGCCGAACAATTCAAGCGCATTGAATCGGCAGCGGATTTGATCCGCATCGCCGCAAAGGATGCAAGGTTGAAGCCATTGGCCATGGCTTGCTTGCGCGGGGGTTCAGAAGGCGAAGCGGCGACGGCCGCTCTACGCTTGTTGAGTTCGGGCAGCACGCGCGATCTTAAGGATCTGAGCCGACTGCGCCGCCTTGCGGATGAGCATCCGCAGTTTTCGGATCTTCAGTTGATTCTGGTTCAGCTCTATTCGGATCTGGGACATGTGGAGGATGCGGTTTCAGTGGCTTCACGCGCGATGCGGGCGATGCCGACTGATCCGCGTCCGGCAGAGCGTGCGGCGCAGGTGCTGCGTCAACATCGGCGTTGGGCTGAATTGCTTGGCATTGTCGCGCAGTGGCGTGATCGCATGCCTGAAGGTGCCATTGAGCCGGATCATTTTGCCGCCGAAGCGTATCTCGCACTGCGTGTTCCGGGCAAGGCGGTGAAGACGCTAGAGGTTCATGAGGCCGTCATGCGGAAGGCGCCGGAAGTTTACGAGAAAACGCTCCGCCTTCTGATACGTGGTCTATTTGTGACAGACCAGATGGATCGTCTACTCACCCTGTTGGAAGCCACGGCACCGCAGGCCGCCGCGCTTCGGACGCTCTGGATGGATCTGGCCCTGGAACAGACGGACACGCAGATGAGCATCGCTTGGTTGAAACGCGTGCATCCGATGATTCCGGAAGAAGCCATGATGGAACATGTGGCCTTCGCGCACCATTGGTACACGCTCGGGCGGCGCAGTGGTGATGACGTGTTGCGACAGCGCGGATTGGCTCTGCTTCGGGAGCGTGTCACTTCCGAGGCCGCACCGGCTCATGCCATCGCGGCATTGGCATCCATTCTGTATCAGGAAGGAGATGTTGTCGGTGCGGAGACGGCTTACCGTCGCGCCATTCAAAAAGATCCTCGGCATGCTCTGTCACTGAATAACCTCGCCATGATTCTGCTGGAGAAGGGGCGGGATTTGGATGAAGCAGCAGGGCTGGGTCAGCGTGCGGTGGATTCGGCTTCACAGGTGCCGGGTTTCAGAGATACGCTGGCGCAGTTGCTGATTGAGCAAAAGCAGTATGGCAAGGCGATCGAACAACTCGAGATCGCGGTTCGTCTGGATCCGGATGAAATGGCCTGGCGCATTCATCTGATCGAGGCCCAATTGCTCAAGGGCGATATTAATCTGGCCAGACGGCATTGGAGTGAGGCGCGTCTGATGATTACCGAACCGCAGCAGTTGCCGCCGGATCAACGTAAGAGATGGCTGGCGCTGGATGAGCGCATTCGCGCCGGGCAGCCGGTCGCACCCTAGGTCCTGTCTGACGGCTCCTGCTGGCGTCGATCGTCATGGATTCGCCGTGTCGGCGTCGATCTGCATCGCCATATCACTGCGAATATGGCTGCTTCGATCGGCCTTGTCACGACAAAACCCACAACGATCTTTGGCCCACGCGAGCCGTCAGGCAGAACCTAATGCATTTAGAATAAACCGCAGCTTACCCGCCGAGTAGTTTCTTGCGGGCTTGCAGGTATTGCTTCTGAAGCCGATCGAATTCCAGATCGAATGTGCGCTGTCGATCGGTCAGCTTGGCGATGCGGCTTTCGAGTTCCTGCTCGCGCGTCTCTTGCGCGTTGCGATTGTCGATGGATTGCTTCTGGAGTGTGGCAATCAGCTTTTTGGCCTGCTGAAGATCATTGATGGAGCGTTGGCGCTCAGTCTGCACGGCTCTGAGTTGTGCCTGCAGGGTGGCAACCTGATTTTCAAGCAAGGCGATTTTTGGATCGGGTTTCGGTGGATCTTCGACAGGTTTTGCTTCGACGATGACGGGTTCCGGAGCGCCGGGTGCGAATGAAATCACAAGGGCACTGCTGCCGACCAAGCCGATGAGCAGGCCGACTGCCGACCAGAACAGGACGATCTGCGTACGGCCATTGGGCATTGAGAAACTCTCCTCGATCAGGCGCACGTTGCAGGTGCGCATGCCTGGATCGATGCCAGTGTGGTCGCAACGGTGTTGCGCCAATCCGGCATGGATCCCAGAATGGATTCGGTTTGATTCAGATCAAGCACGCTGTAGGCCGGACGCAAGGCAGGGCGTGGAAATGCGGCGGTATCGCAAGGCTCGATCTGATTTTTCAGGTCAAGATGACGGGCGATTTCACACGCGAATCCGTACCACGTGGTGGCAGGGCCACCGCCGGTGACATGAAAAATGCCGCTGGCATGGTGCTCCAACAGGGCGCACGATGCCAGTGCAAGATGGCAGGCTGCAGTGGGGCGTCCGTGCTGATCATCCACCACTTTCAAAGCCCGTCCTTCTGACAAGGCGCTCGCAATGGTACGCAGAAAATTCTTGCCCCATGCGGCATAAAGCCAGCTGGTGCGAATCAGCAATGCGGTCGTGTTGTTGGCAAGCAGGCGTCGATCGCCTTCGGCTTTGGTGCGACCGTATGCATTGATCGGATGGATAGGAGCATCGACGGGCCAGGGCGCGTTGGCCTTACCGTCAAAGACATAATCGGTGCTGTAATGCACCAGTTTGCATCGTGCGTCGGTGCAGGCGATCGCCAGTTCGCCGATGGCTTCGGCATTGATGCGATAGGCCGTCGATTCGTGGGATTCGGCGCCATCCACATCGGTATAGGCAGTGCAATTGATGACGGTGGTCTGGGCGGTGAGCTGCAGAGCATCGACCCATCTGGATTTCGCCAGATCGATTTCAGGATAATCCAATGCCGTGAAAGGAATTTGTCGATCGCTCAGAATTGACGACCAGGCGCGGCCCAGCATGCCGCCACTGCCCAGAAGGAGGCAGGGTCCTTCGAGTGTGTGCGGCGTGGAATGGGCTTGTGATGCAGGCATGGGAAACAGGTTTTCCAAATTCAAATGATGCCGACCAGATCGTCTGAAGCACTGGATCGGTTTTGCATTGTTTGTCGGGCGGCAAGCGTGATCAGAACCAGCGCGATCGATTCAAGCAACCAGTTGTACGTCCAGCCGTTGATCTGCCAGCCGGTGAGATTCAAGAAGGCTTTGAGCGACATGATGCGGATGCAAAGTGCGATGAGCAAAATGCAAACGCCGGTCAGCGCCAGGCGATAGTTTCGAATGGCTTCGGCGAGGACCGATGCCAACCAAAGGGCCATCACGGTGCCGATGCCCGCGATCAAGGCGACCGCGACCAAGTGCGAGAACTGTCGGGCCGTCGGGCCGTAACCTTCTGCGCCGGAGGCCTCGCGCAGAAAGTCATACAGAAAACCATGAAGATCAAGCTGCTTGTTGATCGCCATCAGCAAAAGAAATACACCCAGAAATCGCCAAAGCGAGACCCGTTGAACGGCCTGCGCGTCCTGCGTGGGGGATGAGAGCGCGATGGTGCACCACCAAGCCATGATGGCCACCCCGATATAGCTGAAAAACAGCACCCACCCCAGCATCTGAAGCACCGGGTAGGGCAGGGACGGCAGAGGCAGTATGAGTGCCTGAATGGTCGGAGCGATCAGCACGATTGAACTCTAACAAGGTAAAGCGACAAAGACTCATCTGTTCTATCGGCCGATTCCAGTGACAAACTTAGCCGGATCCGTATGGCGTAAACCATCTGGCTGGTTGAAGTTGCCGTTTTCTGAGGGGTATGGGGGTTTGGTTCGCCTTGCCGGGGCGGTTAGGCCTTGCCACTACCGCACTTAGGGCGTGTGGGCTGATCTGTGTGCCATGCCGATTACCGCTGGTGCGGATCACGGCGTGGGTTGCTGGCCTCAGCGAGCTGGCCGAGCAGATCTTCAGGCCCCGGTTCATTGGCCACTTCGCGTGCCGCACGCAGGGCCATCAGCAGTTCATCGTAAGAGCCGTAACGGTTATCCGGTTCGGTGGCGAGCATGCCCTCGACCACGACGGCAGTCTGTTCGTGAAGATCCGGACGCATGTCCAGCAGCCATGGGGCGGCATGCTTGAGTCGTGCGGTCATCACCTTGGTGGGACTTTGGCCGGTGAACGGGGGTTGAGCCGCGAGAATATGGAACAGGGTGGCTCCCAGGCTGTAGACATCAGCCCGGAAATCCGGCTTACGACCACGGACCACCTCGGGCGCGACGTAAAGCGGTGTGCCCACGAGTCGGTCGGGGTCGCTTGACGTGTGCTGCGCAATGCCGAAGTCGACCAGTTTTGGAATCTGATGTCGGTCGAACAGAATATTGCCGGGTTTCACGTCCAGATGGATCAAGCCCATGCGATAGGCGGCTTGAAGCCCTTCGGCCGTGGCAATGGTGATGTCGAGTGCAGCCGCTTCGTCGGTGACATGGCCGATCATGGCCTTTTCGACACTGCCCCCGTCGAGCAGTTCCATGACAATGTAGTTCTGGCCGTGAAATTCACCGACGGAATAAACCTGCACGACATGGGGATGATTCAGCGAGGCCAGCGCTCGAGCTTCGCGCAGGCAGTCTTCGACCAGTTGGCGGTCGTCATCGCCCGTGCGCAAAATCTTGATGGCCACCTGGCGTAGGAGTTTTTCGTCCAGGGCCTTGCACACCACGCCCATGGATCCGCGTCCCAGACCGCCCACCAATAGAAAATCACCGAATCGCGCCGGGACCACTGTTTTGGCCGCGCAATTCGGGCACTGGATTTTGCTCAGAGGCTTGACCCGCTTGGGATCCAGCTCTTGCCCGCACTTACCGCAATTGAGCTGTTTGACCCGTTGGGCTTGGAGTTCCATTTCGATGGTTTCCGGCGCACGATCGCCTGCACAAGGCTTTCGACCCTACTGCGGGCCGTTCACCGAACGTCGGTCATTGTAGCCATCTATGGCAAAACCGGCGACAGGATCTTCACCGGAGCAGGTGGTGCGTCGGTGCGCCGGGCTTTGAGGCGGACATAGGGTGCGACATAGGTGCTGCGGTGGCCGAATTCGCCTGGCCGCGCCGCCGGATCGCCATGCCAGGGTTCGGACAGATCCTCAAGCACGAATCCCGTTCGGCACAATTCGCCGACCAGATGTTCCCATCGGTGCAGAAATTCGTGCGTTCCGGGCTCGCGATGGATCGATCCGCGTACTTCCGGCAGCGGGCCCTGGCGGTAATACGGTTCGAGCAATTCGTAGCCGCGCGTCCCGGGGCGGATGTGCGCCTGCAGACTGGTCGGTTGCTTGTGCTGGCTGACATACAATCCGCCGGGACGAATTACGCCTGCCACTTGGCGGTAGACCGCCGCAAGATCCGGCACATAGCAGGTGCTGACCGGCTGAATCACCATGTCGAAGCTGCGCATCGGCAGTGCGGAAAGATCATCGATCGAGGCGCGCACAGCGGTAATATCGAGTTTGTATTCAGCGGCGATAGCGCGATCGGTGACCAATTGTTGTTCACTGATATCCACGACGGTGACTTGAGCGCCGGCGGCCGCGTAGAGGGTGCCCTGGCGACCACCCCCGGCGCCAAGGCAGAGGACACGTTTGCCGCGCACGCCTTCGTTTTTTGCCCAGGGATCCAGCAGCGGATCGGGCTGTGCGATTTCCTGGCGCGTGGCCGGTCGCGTGAAGACAAGGCCTTCTTCGACGCGCCGATCCCAGACCTGGCGATTGTGATCGATGGATGACATCAGGTAAGCAAGCTCAGATTGCCGATCAGTCGCGCGACCCGGGTGTGATCTGAAGTTTGATCACTTGATTTCCCCGGCGCACGATGATTTCGGTGGGTTCGCCCGCTTTGACGGCTTCGATCGCGCGCGTGTAGTCGTAGATGTTTTCAATGGTTTTTCCGGCCATACCGATGACCACATCACCGCCGCGCACGCCGGCTTTGTCGGCCGGGCCATCTTTGGCCACGCCCGAAAGCTTCAGGCCCGTGCCGCCTTCGTTGGCGTAATCCGGAATCGTGCCGAGATAGGCCCGCAGTGCGCCGGTGCGCGATCGCTCGGGCGCTTTCTGAGCCAGATAGTTCGGTTGCTCGGTTCGAGTCGACAACGATTCGGCGACGCGCCCCATGAGCTTCGTGATTTTTTCGGCTGCGGGATAATTGAGTTTGTCGGCGGTATCCGTCGGCGCATGATAATCCGCGTGCGCGCCGGTGAAGGCGGTGAGGATGGGTACGCCGCGTGCATAAAAGGGCGTGGAATCCGTGGGCAGATAGCTGTCTTTCACCAGCGCGAGATTCAGGCCCACCGGCGCGTTGGCGCGTTCGATCAGGCCCGTCCACACCGAACTTGAACCGATGCCCTGCAGCGTGAGCTTCTGGTCATAGCGACCCACCATGTCGAGATTCAGACACGCGAGCAGTTGGCGTGGCCCCTGAGCTTGATGGGCATTAGCGGGCGCATCTTTGAAAACAGCGTCAATGAAATGGCTCGATCCGAGCAGGCCCAGTTCTTCACCCGACCAGGCGGCGAAGAGAATGTCATGCTGTGGCTTGAGCTGACCGTTCAATTTTTCATCAGCCAGCCATTCGGCCATTTCAAGAACGGCCGCCACACCTGAGGCGTTGTCGTCGGCGCCGTAATGAATTGCATCGGGCTTCACATCTTCGCCACGGGATGAGCCATGCGGCCCCTTGCCGAGATGATCGACATGGGCGCCGATGATCAGTGTGGAAGCGGCGGGTTTTTCACCGGCGCGGAGTACGCCAAGCACGTTGCGGCCGGTGCGACTCTGCTTCTGAATATCGATTTGGGCCGACACCTTCAGGTCCGGCAGTTCAAAACCCATCGCGGGTTTTCCGGTATCCAAATGATCGTGCAGCGCTTTGAAGTTTTTGCCGGCTGCGGCAAGCCATTGAGTGGCCGTGGCATCATTGATCGAAACAGCCGCCAGAGAAGTGCCTGCAAGCGTGGCGTCGAAATGCAAAGGCACGATCTGATTCGTGACTTTGGCATTGGGCCCACTGACGAATATCACGCCGCGGGCACCATGATCGCGCGCGATCATGGTCTTGTGGCGCAGGGAGGCATAGCGGGCCCACGCGCGACTTTTGGCTTCGTCGAGTCCTGCGGGCAGATAGCGCAGGATCATCACCCATTTGTCTTTGACATCGAGATGGACGTACGAATCGTATTCGTCATCGGGTTGATCGGCGGGGACTTCGAGACCGTAACCGGCGAAGACCACCGGCGTGGCGTCGATGTTTCCCGTTTTGGAATACGCAAGTGGGCGCCAGGATTTTTCAATCGCAAGCGTCTCGGTGTTTCCATCGCGTGCGGCGCTGAGCGTGTTGGTCTTGCCCAGTTCCACGCCTGCCGTGAATTCGAAATGCTGGAAATACGTTCCGTTATCACCCGCTGGCACAAGGCCGTATCGCTTGAATAACTGTGCGACGTAATCGGTGGCCATGTGTTCGCCGGGTGTGCCGGTGAGTCGGCCGGCCATGGCATCCGAAGCCAGTGCTTCGACATGTCGGCGCAGATCAGCGGCGCGAATCGCTGTTTCGGTGACGCCGGGTGCAACAGGAGCCATCAATGCCGCATCATGAATGCCGGCAGTCAAACCAAGGCGATGCAATGCGGCGTTGTGATCCCAATCGGCCAGAAAGATTTGTGATTGCTTGTTGTTCCGGTTGCTGGTCCAGGTCAGGCGCGTACCATCAGGCGAGAATGCGGCAAGGCCATCGAAGCCGTCTGAATCGGTGACGCGCATTGGTTCGTGCCGGCCCTCGGCATCGACGAGATACAGTTCGAAGTTCGCAAAACCGTGTTTGTTGGTGGCAAAGATCAGATAGCGGCCTGAAGGATGGAAGTAAGGCGCCCATGACAGCACGCCCATGCGCGTCAGTTGTTTTTCATCTGATCCATCGACATTGGCGGTGAAGATTTCAGCTGTGGCGCCATCCTTGCCGAAGCGACGCCAGCAGAGGCGCGAGCCATCGGCGCTGAAGAACGGTCCGCCGTCATAGCCGGGGGCGCGCGTGATTTGGTGGACGTTCGATCCATCTGCATTCATCACGTACAGATCCATGAAGTAAGACGGATCGCGAGCCATGATTTGGGCATCTTCGGCGCTCAGCGGCTTTTTATAAGCCGCGCGATTGGACGCAAAGGCAATGAGCTTGCCGTCAGGTGAATATGAGCCTTCGGCGTCGTAGCCGCGCACATGCGTGAGATTGCGCAATGTGCCGGTTTTAAGGTCTTTTGTGAAGATGTCGTAATGTTCGTCGTAATCCCAGCTGTAGCGCCGTTGCTTTCCAGAAGCGCGAAAGGCCAGTTCTTCAGCTTGCTTCTTGCGGGCCTCCGGATCTTCAAGGGTCGAGGCGAACAACACGCGATCGCCGGCAGGGTGAATCCACGCGCAGGTGGTTTTACCGTCGCCCGGCGAGACGCGCTCCGTGTCGCCGCTTTCGAGATCGGTGAGATAGATCTGATAGAACGGATTGTCGTCATCGCGTTCGGATTGAAAGATCAGTTTATGGCCATCGGCCGAAAAATAACCTTCGCCGCTGCGTTTTCCGGCAAAGGTGAGCTGGCGTGTTTGGGTGAGCAGGGTGCGCTCGTCCGGCAGATCATCAGACGTTGTGGAAAGCGAGCAGGCAGGCAGGCAGGCCAGCACGATCGCGATGATAAATAAGCGTGTGATATTCATGATGTTCAGTGCTTTTGGATTTCGATGCGGGAAAAGGCGATGTGCATGTCCATGCCGCCGTGAAGTTGAAGGCCGATGTGGCCTTCGGTGCGGCCTGGATCATTTTTAAGTTCGGCGGTTTTTTCGCCGTTGACCCATACGGTGATATCGCGCCCTACGGCGCGCACGGTCATTTCATTCCAGTCGCCGGGTTTGTACCAGCGCTTTACGTCTTCAGCTTTGGGCTTGACCACCCACCCGCGACCACCGGTTTCATAGAGGCCGCCGGCATCTTTTTCCGGATCGATCTCAGCCTGGAAGCCGTGTACCGAGACATTGCCGGGCACGCGATCCACGCGGAAATAAAGACCACTGTTGCCGCGTGTGGCTTTGTAGACCACGCGCAGCGTGAAATCCCCGAATCGCGCAGGCGTGATCAGCATGCCGTGGCGTTTCTCTGTTTTTTCTGATGTGCCGACGATCACGCCGTCGACCACTTCCCATTTGCCGCCGGGCAAAGCCTCCCAGCCTTCAAGTGTTTTGCCGTTGAACAGTTCGACAAAGCCATCTTCGGCCCGGGCCGGACTGCCTGAGATCAGCAGGCAGGTCAGCAAGAGATAAAGGGGGAAGGTGCGTTGTGCAGTCATGGATGGAATCCCTTGGTGGGCAGCGGGTTTCAGGGCGAGCCATGATATCAGTGTCCGGATCCCGTCGAGGGTGGCGGCAGGTCCGGATGAAGTTATAATGCATCAGATCCCGCCGGGTATTTATCGTATCAGTCTTATAGATTCGAAGTTACGCATGCTGCCCGGCGCGTCCAGGGTCGGGGAACATGGGTTTTTCGATCAGGGTTGGTGGCGAAAAATCGGGTCACGGGGTTGGGCGTCGACGTTGTGCTCGCGGTCGCGTCCAGGTTTCTATTAAAGGACTCAGCATATGGGTCGATCGATCGAGTGCCCGGACTGCGGGATGCATCTTTGGGTGACGGATGAAGTTGAAGCCCGTCTGACCAAATGTGACAAATGCGGTTTGAAGGTGAAATTTGTCGCGCCCGGTGGAGCATCGGCGAAGCCGCAGCCCACCCCTGAAGACACGGGCACCATCGGCAGCGTCGATGAATTGATGGAAGGCGTGCTCGGTGAAAAAACCGAAGTCGGTAGCGGCACCGGCATTGATGACATGGTCGACGCTTGGACGCTCACCGATGATTCGGGCATTATGGCGCTCGGCGCAGCCGACATTGGCGACAGCTCGGGCATTGAAATAGACGACGTCCCATCACCGAATGATTCAGGTGTCGCCGAGGCCATTGCGCCGACTCCGTCAGTTGAAAAGCCGGCGCCTGCTGCGCCACCCGCGCCGAAGCCGGCGCCTGCCATCAAAAAGACCGAACCTGTGGCACCGCGTCCCACGGCAGTCATTTCCACCGAAGTCGACGTGAATGTGCGACCTGAGGATATTCGTCTGCGCATTCGTGAAATTGATGGCGGCGATGTGGTCCTCGAATTTCCAAGCCAGTTGTTGTATCTGCCGACGTTTCGCGCTTCGATGCCGATGTGCTGCATCAGCAGTCTCGAATCGGATCCGGGCCTGTTGATGGCGCGCCCCTTCGCCTGGGTGGATCGCTTGAAAGGTCAGATAATGACCTGCCGCGAGTTTTCCGATCGCTTCGCGACCGAAGTCAAGCGTGGCATGAATGAGCGACAGTTTGTGGATCAGCTTAATCCCATCGAGAGCTTGCAGCCGCCATTCAATATGCCGATGCCTTATTACGTGGCGAAGGATTGCGATCGCGAGGTCGAGATCATCTGTCGCGTGGTCAATACAGAGTATGGTGTCGGTTGCGAAGTTCGGTTGCCCATCGGACCAGCCACACTGGATTGGGTCGCGCGTGTGAACGGTATCTGCGGTAGCGAATATGAGCAGCTCGAAGCCATCGTCATGCGCCTGCAAAGCCACGAATGGCGCAGCATGCCAGAGAAGTTGCGACAGCGCTTGAGCAGTTGGTTTGATTGGGGTGGCGACGAACGATTCCTGATTTATCTGCCGGACAGCGACTTTTCGCGCAAGGATGACGGTCTCGCCGGAATCGCCCTGACCGACAAGCGTTTGGTGTATCGCAAGTACACCAAGCAGGGGGTGTTGCTGTTCAATCAGCCCGGTCGTCTGGTTTTCAGCCGCGACGGCATGTTCTGCAATCTCGCCTACGTCTCCGAGCATGGATCTGCCGAAGACGGGTGCGCCTAGCCAGGAGGAAGTTGCAGATCCTCATGCTTCTGCTTGAAGGCGTCGACAGCCAGATGGAAATCGTCGAGCGCGATGCCAAGGCACCCTCGGCGCAGGCGTAAGATCATTGAGATTTCCGAAGGAAATTTCCCGTTTTCAGACAAAGCTTTCTGTGGGATGACGATACTGGTCCACCGGTCGGGTCGTGGGGGCTATCTTTTATGATCCCTGTCATTAAGCAGGTGGATGGAACTCTGATGAAAGTCGTCATTTCCCGTTTTCTGAAGATCTGGATATGGCTTGTGGTGGTCTTGGCTACGACGAAGTTCGTCCATGCCGCCGACCGGCCGCTGGGGTTCAATGCCGATATCCGGCCGATACTGGCTGAGGCCTGTTTTCAGTGTCACGGTCCCGATCCCGGCAGCCGAAAGGCCGACCTGCGATTGGATCGCGAAGACGGATTTTTCGGTGAGCGCAAACACGGTGTCGCGGTGGTGCGTGGCAACCCGGCCAAAAGCCCGCTCTATCAGCGCGTGATGGAATCGGATCCGGATGAAGTCATGCATAACCTGGGGCACATCCTTGACAAACCCTGGAGAAAGAAAAGCTGGAACTCTGGATTGCAGGGTGCGCGTGGGAACCGCGCGTCATTCATTGCTCCAAAGCGATCTGCTTGCAATCAAAAACAAATCCTGAGCGCGCACGCTATTGATCGATTCATTCTGGCCCGGATGGAAGCGGCGGGTTTTTCGCCCGCACCCGAAGCCGATCGCCATACGCTGGTGCGGCGCGTGGCGCTCGATTTGACCGGTCTGCCGCCCACAACCGAAACCGTCCAGACATTCGTGAATGATCCAGCGCCAGACGCGTATGAAAAGCTTGTCGATCGTTTGATGCAGCAGCCGCAGTATGGCGAGCATCGCGCGCGCTACTGGCTCGATGCCGCCCGTTACGCCGATACGCACGGACTGCACTTTGATAACTACCGTGAGATCTGGCCTTATCGGGATTGGGTGATCGAGGCTTTTAATCGCAATCTGTCTTTCGATCAGTTCACCATCGAACAACTGGCAGGCGATCTGTTGCCCAATGCCACGCAGGATCAGATCATCGCCACGGGTTTTCACCGCTGCAACATCACCACCAACGAAGGCGGAACGATTCCGGAAGAAAACCTGGCGATTTATGCACGTGATCGCGTCGAGACCACAGGATGGGTCTGGCTGGGATTGACGACCAACTGCGCCGTATGTCATGACCACAAGTTCGATCCGATCACGACGAAAGATTTCTATTCGATGAGCGCCTTTTTTCGGAACACCACGCAGGGCGCGATGGATGGAAACATTCGTGACACCAAGCCGGTACTCATCCTTCCGCGTGAAGAAGATCAAAAGCGATGGGACGCGTTGCCGGATCAGATTGCTCAAGCCCGCAGCGCCGTCAATGATCGGAAAAAGAGGCTGAGGCCGGATTTCGAGGCATGGCTTGCAAAGATGAAAGTGTTCTTGCCAG
>CALOAZ010000040.1:0-21188 GCA_942491355.1 uncultured Phycisphaeraceae bacterium | reverse complement strand
AGCCAACGACCCCGCTCAAACCCCCCAACAGGCCGAAGATCGCCAAATCCTCAACCGACTGCGCGAACTGGCCCAGCGACAGGAAGGCCTGACTGAAAAGATCAAGGAACTCGAAAACGCCTTGCGCGGCGCCGAAAACGAGACGGAGAAACAAGAAATCCGCCGCCAGCTCAAGCGCCTGGAAGAACAGCAGCGCGAGATGCTACGTGATCTCGACGAACTGGCCCAGCGCATGGAAAAACCCGAAAACCAGCAGCGCATGACCGATGCCCGACAGAAAGCACAACAGGCGCGCGAGCAAGCCCGTGAAGCCGGCAAGGCGCTTGCAGAGGGACAAACGGCTCAGGCTCGCAATGCCAGTACGCGAGCGCAGCGCGAACTCAAAGAACTTCAGGACGACTTCCGCAAAAAAGTCGCCAATGAATTCGCCGACGCCATGCGACAGATCAAGCAGGAAGCTCAACGCCTGGATCGCAATCAGCAGCGCATCGGCGAGGATATGACGCAACAAAAGAACGGCCCGCAACGACTCGAAGACAAGACTGATCAAAATCAGATCGCCGAACGCCTTGATGCACAGAAAAAGGATCTCCAGGATCTGGTCGAAAACATGCGGCGCGTGACCGAGCAGTCCGAGGTTTCCGAACCGTTGCTTTCGCGCAAACTTTACGAAACCATTCGCGAGACCCGTGATCAGCAAGTGGATGAAAATCTCGCCTTGGCCGGCGAAGCCATGCGGCGCGGCTTTCGCGAGCCGGCGCGTGGCGCCAATGAACGTGTGCAGGAAGGCCTGAAGAATCTAAAACAGGGTGTGAACGAAGCCGCCCGCGGCGTGCTGGGCGATGAAGCTGAATCGCTTCGCGTGGCACAAAAGGAACTCGACAACCTGATTGCTCAGGCCGAAGCCGAAACCGGCAAGCCCGATCCCCAATCCCCGACACCCGGCGAAGCGGGTTCACCTCAAGGCGACCCGCAAAACAAACCTGCGCCGCAACCGGGCGACAAACCCTCTGAAAACCAAAAGGGTTCAGGTCAACAACAACAACAACAACAACAACAACAACAACCCGGTCAAGGACAACAGCCAGGGCAGGGCCAGAGTCAAAGCTCGCAAAAAGGCGAAGGCAAGGGTCAAGGTGAAGGCCAAGGACAGGGTCAAGGACAATCCGGCAAACCGGGCCAAGGCACGAAACCCGGATCTTCATCGCAGCCCGGCGCCATGACGCGTCAGGGTCAGGGTGGCGAAAACGGCGGCGGCTCACCGAACGCCGGCGGCCCCGTCACCGGCCAGGATTTCAACGGCTGGTCCGACCGGCTTCGCGATGTGGAAGAGCTGCTTGAAAATCCGGACATGCGGCAATCCGTGGCGCGCGTGCGCGATCGCGCCAAGTCCATGCGCGCCGATTTCAAAAGACACGGCACCGAACCCCAATTCGATCTTTTTGAAAACCAAGTCACTGAACCCTTGAAAGCCTTGCGCCAACAGGTGAATGATCGCTTGCGCCAACTCGAACCCGACGAGCATCCGGCCCCGATCGATCGTGATCCGGTCCCCCGACGTTTCGACGAACTGGTCCGTCGTTATTACAAAGCACTCGGCGAAGGCGATATCGCTGCCCCCGCACCTGAGCCCACACCTTGAATCTGTTGGCCGACATTACGATCGCCGATCCAATATGGATCTGGCCCGCTGCCGGCACGCTGATTGCCGCAGGCTTCGTGTTGCTGCACACCTACCGCCACACGCCTGCGCTGGGCTCCATGCGCCCACTGGCCATCGGCCTTAAAACAGCGGGCTTCATTCTGCTGGCGATGTGCCTGATCGATCCACTTTGGAGCGGCCAATCCGTCAAACCCGGTGCCAATCTGCTCGCCATCATGGCCGACAACAGTCAGGGCATGCAGCTTCAGGACGGCCCCACCACACGCCTTGCCGCACTTCAGACCGCACTCGACGAAACACCTCACGGCTGGATTCAAAAACTCGATGAGACCTTTCAAGTCAGGCGCTATCTGTTCGATTCACAATTGCGCCGTGTCGATGATTTCCAGCCCCTCGACGGAACCGGCCGCGCCTCGCAGCTCGGCGGCATGCTCAGCGCGCTGGCCCACCGCTATGAACAACGCCCTCTGGCAGGTGTGATCCTCCTGACAGACGGCATCGCCACCGACACCACCGCGCAACCCCTGTCGGTCGAAGGCCTGCCGCCGATTTATCCCGTGGTGATCGGCTCTGAAAATCACCTGACGGATCTGAGCCTTCAGCGCGTGACTGTTTCGCAAACGCCTTTCGAAGATGCGCCGGTCACGATCACCGCCGATGTGGCCGCACACGGCCTGAATCAAAAGGTGATTCAAGCTCAACTGCTTGACGAGAAGAATGTCGTGATCGAAACCCAGTCCCTGACGGCCAGTGCCGCAGATGATCAACTGGGTTTCAGATTCAAGGTACGCCCGAGCGATCCGGCACTGCATTTTTATCGCGTGCGCGTCAGCGCCCAAGATACCGCGATTCAAGAAGTCACCCTCGCCAACAACACGCGGCTGGCCACCGTGGATCGCGGCGGCGGCCCCTACCGCATTCTTTACGTGTCAGGACGCCCCAACTGGGAATACAAATTTCTGCGCCGCGCCATCGAGGCCGACGAACGCACTCAGCTGGTGGCTCTGATCCGCATGGCCGAGCGCGAACCGCGTTTTGCATGGCGCGGCCGAACCGGCGAAAGCAACAACCCTCTGTTTCGCGGCTTCGATCGCAAAGACGAAGAAGCCGAGCGCCATGATCAACCGGTCTTGATTCGCCTCGATACCGAAGACGCCCTTGAACTCAGCGACGGCTTTCCCGCCGATCCTAAAGCACTCTATCGATATGACGGCCTGATCCTTGACGATGTCGATGCCAAGTTTTTCACCGCCGACCAGTTGATGCTCATCGAGCGCTACGTCTCCGAGCGCGGCGGCGGCTTGCTGATGCTCGGCGGCGCCGAGTCATTCCAAGCCGGGCGATACGGCGTCACACCGCTTGCTCGCGTGCTGCCTGTTTATCTCGACCGCGCGGTGGCACGAGCGCCGGGTCCCATCCGCTGGGATCTCACACGCGACGGCTGGCTGCAGCCGTGGTTGCGTTTGCGCGATCAGGAGCAAACCGAACGCGAACGTCTGAGCCAGATGCCTGACTTCAAAGTGATCAACGCCGTCCAATCGATCAAACCCGGCGCACGCGTGCTGGCCACGGCCACCGACACACAAGGCCAGACCTTTCCGGCACTGGCCATCCATCGGTATGGCGCCGGCCGGTCTGCAGCACTCTTGCTGGGCGATCTCTGGCGCTGGGGCATGCGCGACGAAGCCAAGCAAAAAGATCTCGGACAACTCTGGCGCCAAACCCTGCGCTGGCTGATCACCGACACACCGCCCCGCGTGGCGTTCACGGCCGAGCAGGATCCCGAACAGCCCGACACCACACGTATTTTGAGAACACGCGTACGCCAACCTGACTTTTCGCCCATGGATGGCGTGCATGTGGCCATCACGATTCTCGAACCCGATGGGTCCCAGGTCATGATGAGTGCCGAACCCTCGCTGACCGAACCGGGCGTCTTCGAAACCCGATACACACCCCACACCTCCGGCGGTTATCACGCGACAGCCCAGGTGACCGACACCGAAGAAAAACCCGTCGCTCGCGTGGAAGCCGGATGGACATTGAATCTCGAAGCCGATGAAATGCGCCAGGTGCAACCCGATCACGCGTTGCTCGCTGATCTGGCGCGTCGTTCGGGCGGCAAGCTGATCACGGTCGACGATCTGTCCGACCTCGCCGATCAATTGCCCAAACAATCTGCACCCGTGACTGAAATCACCACCACGCCCCTCTGGCACGGCAGCACGCTTTTCATCCTGGCCATGATCTGCTTTGCCGCAGAATGGACGCTGCGCCGCACAAGAGGATTACCATGATCCGAACTCACACCCTCATCACTACAGCGCTGCTCCTGCTTGCTTCGGCACTGCACGCCGCACAAGATGACACCAGCGTCCTGGTGGTCGTGGGCGCCGCCGGTCATGCGGATTATGCAAAAGAGTTCAACCGTCAGGCTGATGCGATCAAAACCGCCTCTGACCAAAACGGCGTGCGCACCACACTCATCGGTTTGCAAACCGATGCACCGGAACAGGATCGCGAAAAACTCCGTCAAGCCATCACGTCCGAATTGCAACAGACTTCTGGCGCACTCTGGATTTTTCTCATCGGCCATGGCACATACTACGGGCGCGCCGCCAAATTCAATCTGCGCGGCCCCGACATCACCACCGAAGAACTCGCCGACTGGCTCAAGCCCGCGAAACGCCCGATTCTTCTGATCAACACGGCTTCGGCCAGTGCGCCATTCGTTAAGGCGCTGACAGGTCCTGATCGCGTGGTGATCACCGCCACCAAAAGCGGCGACGAGAAAAACATCACACGTTTCGGCGGTTTCTTTGTCGACGCCCTCACACATGAATCTTCGGATCTGGATCGCGACGGCCAGACCTCGTGTCTGGAAGCATTCCTTGCCGCCACGCGCCACGTGAACCGCTTCTACGAAGAAGGCAACCGTCTCGCGACCGAACACGCCCTGATCGACGACAACGGCGACGGCCTCGGCTCACGCGGCGATTGGTTCCGAGGCGTGCGCCCCACGCGCTCAGCTTCCGAACAGACTACACCCGACGGCTATCGGGCGCATCAATTCCATCTCCTGCCCCACGCCCTCGAACGCCAGCTCACCGACGATCAAAAAAAGGAACGCGATCGGCTGGAGCGCGCAGTGACCTCGCTGCGAAACCGACGATCCGAATTATCCGAAAAAGACTACTTCGCCGAATTGGAATCCGTGCTGATCCAACTGGCCCGGCTCTATCAAATGGCCGACACCGCCTCAACGGCGCCGACCACGCCCTGATCCGACTCATGATGCCCCGCCATCGATCAGATCCAACGGACTGCGTACCCGCTGATCCGGTTGATGCAGCACATGCGTGTAAATCATTGTCGTGCGCACACTGCGATGCCCCATCAATTCCTGCAATGTGCGGATATCACACCCCATTTCGAGCAAATGCGTCGCGAAGCTGTGACGAAATGCATGACAGCACACGGTTTTCACAATACCCGCCTGTCGGGCCGCGCGACGAACTGCCCGCGAAAGCACACTCGGGCACAAGTGCCGAAAGCGCCACGCACCCGTGCGTTGATCCATGACAGGCTTCTGAGAAGGAAACAGATACGCGCCACCGATGTCCGACTCTGAAGGCAGGGCATTCAATTCAGCCACATGCCGGATTTGCCGGCACACGTCTTCACGCAATATTTCGCCGAGTAGCGCAATGCGATCCCGACCGCCCTTTCCCGACTTCACATGAATCCGAAGCTGGTCCAGATCCACATCGCGCACGCGCAAATTAAGCAATTCCATTTTGCGCAGCCCGGATCCATACAGCATCGACACCGCCAGTTTCATGGCGCCATCCAGTTCCTGAAGAATGCTTCGTATTTCTTCGCGCGACAATACCGTCGGCACGCGACTCGGCCGCTTGGCTCGCACCAAATATTTAAGCCAGACTGCATCAACTTCAAGCACGTGACGGTAGAAAAACACCAATGCACACATGGCCTGATTCTGCGTGGCCGCCGCCACGCCTTCGGCCACGGCCAGATGCGTCAGAAAATCGTCCACAGCCTCGCCGGTCAACAGAAGCGGATCGCGCCCGCCATGAAACGCGAGATAGCGTTTCACCCAATGCACATAGGCCTGTTCGGTGCGGGCGCTGTAATGCCGCAGCCGAATGGCCCGAAGCAGGCGCGCCACCACATCCCCATCGCCTCTGTCATTCGCAATCATTTCAGGCCCCATCATCACCAATGGAGCATTGTGTCCATTTGTAGACTTTTATGCAATTAAAATATCAACACGCGCAGCCTGTTGCACCCAGATCAGACCCCGGGAACAGCACGTAACCGTTGGCCATTGGGCCGCCGTAGATGAAATCGAGCGTGTCGCCGAGATGGGTGTGATTGGGATCCTTGCGATCCACTTGCCCCTGTTTCTCGACGAACCACCGGTAGATATCTCGCTGCGACCGCCCTGCCGCCTTCATGGCTTCGGCAAGTCGAAAGAGTTGCTCTTTCGGATCATCCGAAATCAGCGCAGCCGCAAATGCTTGATCAAAATCAGTTGCCATCTTCAATCCATCACTTGATCGCGGCCTGCGCATAACGCTCGATCAATTCGACCAGAGCCTTCGTGTCGTCCAGGCCGTGCGGATGATGACCGACACCCGGCTTGTGATACACCGTGATCGTGCCCTTAAGCGCCTTGTAGCGATGCTCGATGAGAGCGGTGTTTTCTGCCACCGGCACGACGTCGTCAGCATCACCCACCACATGAATCAACGGAATACCCGCCTTGGCAAGCGGCTCAAGACTATCGATGGGATTGGTCGGCCAAGCCAGTGCCTCGGCTTCGTCTTTAAAACCGTAATGCTTGATCAATGAAGCCCAATCGCCGGCACTGCCTTTGCCTTTTCCTTTGCCGCCGGGCCAGCTTTTGAAATCGCACACCGGGGCATCGCCATAAATGCAAACGACTTTGTCGGGATTTCGACTGGCCCAGTTGTAGGCATAAAGCCCGCCGCGGCTGATGCCGATGAGCGTGCCCTTTTTTGCCAAGCCTTTGGCGGTGATCGCCTTGTACATCGCATCAAAATGCGCGACGGCTGCAGGGCATCCGAACGTGTTGCCGACCACGATATGCAGATGGAAAAATCCCTTTTCGAGCAGCTCCGGCACACCGGTGCGATCGGTGAATGCGTCGGGGAATTCCATGCACCAGGTCCACGGATTGCCCGGCAAGGCTTTTTGGGGTTCCACCACCCAGGCCTTACAGCCATCGACCGTGATGAGATGACGCGTGTATCCGCGCCAAGTGTCGATCTTTTCATCCGGCCATGACAGGAGCGGCGCTGCGGCGGCCGCTTTTTCAGCAGGCTTATTTTCAGCCGAATGCGCCGGCAGAGCCGCCAACCCAAACACAAAAATGGACGAAACCAGCGACAGACCAAACAGGTCTTTTTTCATGGCGACTCTCACGGTTCATGTGATGGATAACACGTGAACCATGATAGCAAATCGGGCTCGAACGCCGGCACCACTCTTACACCGCCTCTTTGCGGATGGACTTCCAAGCTAAGGCCCTTTGAGCACGGTGCGAAAATCATGAACCCGATGAAAAGTCAGATAATTCGCATCATGCTGGCGATGGGCACCGCCCTGATCGTCATCAAAGGCCGTGCGTGACACCGCGATGATGTCACCGCCTTCAAATAACCAATCCAGATATTGAAAGCCGTGCTTTTTGACATCTGAGTGGTAAAGCACGGTTTTTTGAATCTTCCATTGACGCAGATCGCTCGAGGCCATCAACACAACCGCATTGCGAATCAGGCCGGGCTTGCCGTTCACGTCCTTCTCATGCTCGGGCAGAACGGCGTTCGAGAGCGTCCAGTACAGATTCGAGACAGGGTCGTGACGAATCGTGAACTTCTTCGAACCGCCGGGAAAGTCGATGAAATCCTTCGATGGATCAAACGTGGCCATCCTGCCGTCGGCACTCACGCGAATCATCGCGACCTTGCCGCCCTGAGGCTTTTGCGTTATCCGAATCAGATTCACAACCGAACCGTCCGGCGCGGCCACGGCGTTACCCTCAATCCACTCCGTAAAGCGTCCGTCGAGCCAGGTTAGATCGCGCGGGATCGCATTGGTACGCGTCCAGCTTTCGGCGTGAAGAAGATCTGCATCGACCGGTGCCGACATCACAAAGGCGCGAAAGTTTCGACGCCCGCCACCGGGTCCACCGAAGTCTTCCATCGCACGCCATAGTCGACCGCGATGAATCATCACCGGCACCGGCGCAGAATGAAATCGCGGCGACCCGTTGCTCAGCAATCCATTCTGGGCATCTTTCGGTTCGGTCCAGATTTGCCCCCCGTCGGTCGATCGGAAGATCACGCACTGACCGCCGGGCTTGTAGACACCCATGGCGTAAAGATCGCCACCGTGAACGAACAACGACGCCCAGTACATACCCCGCACTTCATCGAGCTTCTGCCATGTACGACCGCGATCTTCCGAACGATACAGGCGCGACACAGGCCGAGCCTTCGGCCCGAATTCATCGCACTTGGCGACATAAGTGCCATCCGGCAACGACGCGATCGCCGGCGAACCGAAGTACACACCGGTCGACGCCGGACTGTGATCGATGACGACACCGGGGACCTCCCCAGCCAAGGCGATGCGCACGGCCAAAGCAATATGCAAAACAACCATTTGAATCATCGAAGATCGCATCATCGAAGCACCGGCATCGACAGATCCGCCGACTGCATCGCAATCTCCAATCTCTGGCGCACGCCATCCAGACGACGCAGCAATTCCACGCGCTCTTCACCCGTAAAAGGTTTGATCGGTGCAGCGAGCCGGCCACTCTGGAGACCCAACGTTTCCTGCACCGACAGCTTGATGCCGCGCAACAAGGATGACGGCGTCTGCCCCACGGTGAACAATTCGGGCGCCACCGATTCAATGTCATGACGCAACGCTCGCACGCGATCCTGATCGCCGGATCGGCACGCCTTGAACAACGCCGTATAGGCAGCAGGAAAAATCAGCGCCCCACCGGCCACGACGGCTTTTGCGCCTCCGGCTATCGCATCCACCATCTGCTGCTCCGAACCCACCCAGACCGACCAATCTTCGCGCGATCGAGCCATTTCAAGTGCGGCATGCAAATGCGCATCCTGGCCCGAACTGTCTTTGAGGCCGACCACATTGGGCAGATCCATCGCCCGCCGAATCGTATCCACCTCAATGGCCGTATGGGCATGACTGGGAATGTCGTACAGCATCACCGGCAGCGGGCTTTCTTTCTGAAACCATACGATGGCCTGATACAGATCATCCTGCGCCATCGGGTAATAGCACGGCGGCGAAAACGACACCGCCGTCGCGCCGCAATCCGCCGCATGACGAGCCAGTTGCAAAGAGGCATTCAATGAGGTGTGTCCCACCGATACCAGAAAGGAAAGGCGATCCTGGAGCAAATTCGACACACACTTGACCGTGGCCATTCTGGATTCATCCGGCAGCGCGGGACCTTCGCCGCATGTGCCCAGTAAAAACAGACCGTTCACGCCACCCTGGATCAAGTGCTCCACCAACACCGCCATCCCCTGTTCATCGAGACGGCCATCCTCAAGCAGCGGCGTCATCAGCGGCGGAACGATTCCCTCAGGCAACGGTTTGTTTCGAGTTGAACTTGTCACGACGACACTCCCTCGCGTTTTGAAACGCACTGTGAAATCGCCCATCCCACCAGGAAGATCACCAGCGTGCCGAACACCACCGTCAGGCTGCTGTGAAATGGACTGCGCCATGCGCCCAACTTCTCTGGCCATTGCGATGACAGCGTCATCCATAAAATGACCAGCACACCGGCCAACACCGATATAAAAGCCGTGGCGTTTCGAATGCCATGCACCATCAGACCGAGCAGGAACAATCCCAGCACACCACCGGCAAACACGCCTGACAAATGCCACCACGCATCCAAGGCGGCTTTTGGACATATGATCATGGCCAGCGCAAAGGCCGTGCCGCCCAAGCCAAGTACGACGGTCGAGCTATGAAGCACGGACATCGACTGTCGATCCGATGCTTTGACATTGATGAACCGCTTGTAGCCGTCTTCCAGAATCAACGTGGATGAACTGTTGAGCGAGGAGTCGACGCTACTCATGGCCGCGGCGAGAATCGCAGCCACCAACAAACCCGTCGCTCCCTGCGGCAATTGTGTCGCCAGAAAATGCGGGAAGACCTTGTCGGCCGCCAAACCTTCGGCGGGCAGCAGGTCAGGCTGCGCGGCATAAAACGCGAACAAACCTGTACCGATGAAAAACAGCAAGGCGGATATCGGCAGATACAACATCGCACCAAGCCACACACTGCGCTTCGCCTGTTTTTCATCTTTGGCAGTGTGATAGCGCTGCACGTAACTTTGATCCACACCGAAATTCTGAAGATTGATCACCAAGCCGAAAGCAAGCATCACCCAGAAGGTGGACGTACTCATCGACCCACCCAACGATCCCAGCGAAAATTTATTTTCACGCACCGCGATCTCAAAAAGCTGACCGGCCCCCTCCGGCATGCCGAACAGAATCACGGCTGCACACAACAGTGCCCCTACCGTCAGCACCACCGATTGAACCACATCGGTCCAGATGACCGCTTCGATCCCACCGAGTACGGTGTAAACCGTGACCAGCAGACCAGTGATCGCGATGATCAGGCGTATGTCCCACCCGGTGAGTGGCTCCATCGCCAGCGCCACCAGATAAAGGATGGTCGCCACGCGAGCGAGTTGCGTCAGCAGATAGCACACGCCTGCATAGATGCGCGCCCATACACCGAATCGTTCTTCGAGATGGGCATAAGCCGAAATATGACCGTGCTTACGATAGAACGGCACGAACCAGCGCGCCGCCACCCATGCGGCCAGCGGCAAGGACAAACCGAAGACCCACGGATTCCAATTGTCGGCGAATGATTTACCGGGATTCGCCAGAAAACTGATGGAACTCACATACGTGCCGAAGATCGAAAGTCCGACGGCCCATCCCGGCAAGCGCCCACCCGCTGCGGTGAACTCGGCCGCACTGCCGCTGCGCCGCACCAGAGCGCAACCCAAACCCACCACGCCCAGCAGGTAAATCACGACGACGGCAATATCAATTCCGGAAAGCATGACGTTAATGTCTCATGCGATGCACGAACGACTCACGTTCGTCACGGTTGAACCCTTTAATCTTTCGCCGACTCAGATCGCGGTAGGTAATAGATCTTCCCGTCTTCAGCACCCACCAGAAGTTCGGGCCGACCGTCCGCATCCAGATCGATCACGCCCGGGCTCGATGTGTGCCCGGACACTTTGCGTTTTGCTGCAGCACCCATGTTTTTCAACACGGTGTTGCCATTGCGTGTTTCGACATTCCGCCAGAACTCCGCGTTCTCGGCATTGGCTAGCACATCCAGACGCCCATCGCCGTCCCAATCCACCACGCAAAGCTTGCGCCGACCGCTTTTGCCGGCGTGGCCTTCGTTCAAACAAATCGGCTGATCCTGCTCATCCACGAACACACGCTGAGGCGGCTGCAACACCAACGCGCCGTTGATTTGCATTCGTTCTATGTTCCCCGAGGCATCCGAGCAGTTCATCTGGCTGGTCTTTGGTCTGTCGATGGTGGCGGTGGTCTATACCTCACTGGTCGCGCTGGTGCAGCAGGACATGAAAAAGCTGATCGCCTATTCGTCGGTCGCTCATATGGCGATCGTGACGCTCGGCCTGTTTGCCTTTAACCGGCAGGGTATTGAGGGCGCGATCATCGTGATGCTCAGTCATGGTCTGGTCTCCGGCGCGCTCTTCCTTTGTGTCGGCGTGATCTACGACCGCCTCCACACACGCGAAATCGATCGCTACGGCGGATTGTCCATCAATATGCCCAAATATGCGCTGCTGTTCATGCTGTTCACCATGGCATCGGTTGGCCTGCCCGGAACCAGCGGTTTTGTCGGCGAGTTTCTCTCGCTGGTCGGCCTTTACAAAGTCAACAGCTGGGTGACGCTGGTTGCAACCACTGGGATCATCCTGGGCGCTGGCTATATGCTCTATCTCTATCGCCGGGTCGCATTCGGCGAACTGGTCCACGACGATGTCGCGGCTATGCCCGATCTGTCTGCGCGGGAAATGGCGTTGCTCGCCCCGATCGCTGCCGCCGTCATGTGGATGGGCGTTTATCCCGAAAGTTTCATGGCACCAATTCGCGGTGATGTCGGCGCCCTGGTCGCCCGCATTGATCGCGCGGCACCTGAAGGAGATGCGCATTTGAAAATGGGTGAGGCGAAAGCCGCAAAGACGGAACATGATGCCATTTCCGGCCATGGACCGAATGAAGAGGGAGCACATTGATGGACTATTCTATCTCTCTCTATTTCATCGCGACCTGAAATAATTTTGACTGTCAGCAGGCCTGATACTGCTGCTCGTTGCGGCCTGGGGGGGCAGAAATCCGCTCGACTGGGACGCATACTGGCCGTGGCAGCGCTGTTCGGCGCATCGGCCTATCTGATCGAGTTTTTGACCAACCCGGCCTACGAATTTGGCGGTGACGCCTTTGGCGGGATTTACCGGATGGATGCCTTCGGCAGCCTGACGAAGCTGCTCATCTATATTGGCGCCGCCATCTCGCTGATCGCTCGCGCCTCGGTTCTTCGAACGATGGCGGACAATATCGTCCGGAATATCCGGTGCTGATCCTGTTCGCCGCCATTGGTATGGGCATGATGGTGTCGGCGGTCGATATGATGACGCTCTATATCGGTCTGGAACTCAACAGCCTGTCAGCCTATGTTCTGGCGAGCTTTGCACGCACGGATGTGCGTTCGTCGGAAGCCGGTCTGAAATATTTCGTCCTTGGCGCGCTGGCCAGCGGTATGCTGCTGTTTCGGCATGAGCCTGACTTACGGTTTTGCTGGAACCACATCCTATCTCGGTCATACGCGCAACTCTGACCGGTGATCTATCGACTGGCCCGTTGATTGGCATAGTTTTGGTCCTGTCGGGACTGGCGTTCAAGATCACCGCGGTTCCGTTCCACATGTGGACGCCGGACGTCTACGAAGGCGCGCCGACACCGGTCACGACCTTTTTCGCCACCGCGCCCAAGGTTGCAGCGATGGCGCTGACTGCCGCGTGACGATCGATGCCTTTGGCGGCAAGCACAGTGGCCTGGCAGCAAATCATCGTCTTTTCGCCGCTGGCCTCGATCGTTCCTCGGCGCGCGTTGCGGCGATTGGTCAGCAGCAATATCAAGCGGCTGCTCGCCTATAGTTCGATCAACAACGTCGGCTTCATGCTGATCGGCCTTGCCGCCGGAACGCCCGAGGGCATTTCAGGCGATGCTGGTCTATCTGTCATCTATGTCGCCATGACGCTCGGCAGCTTTATCTGCGTGCTGGAAATGCGCGATGCCGATGGCAAGCCGGTGGAAAGCCATGTCCAGCCTGGCCGGATTGTCGCAGACCCGTCCCGGTGCTCGCTGCGGCCTTTGCAGTGTTCATGTTCTCGCTCGCCGGTATCCCGCCGCTGTTCGGGTTCTGGGGCAAGTTCCTGGTGTTTGATGCCGCAGTTGCCGCTGGCATGCTGCCATTGGCGGTTATCGGTATTGCGGCATCGGTCATCGGCGCCTTTTATTATATCAAGGTCGTCAAGATCATCTATTTCGATGACCCGGCCAACGAGATTGTCGCCACCGGCCACAAGACGGAAAACGGACTGATAGCGGCGCTCGCTGTTGCAGTGTCGCCGCTCGGTTATCTGGCCATTCCGTTGCTGGCACCCATTACCGCAACCGCCGCGGCAGCTTTGTTCTGACCATTATCATAGAGACCGTCGCCGAAACCGCATCGACCAATGCGGATATGAAATTGCGGGCGGAACAGGGCGCGAGCGAAGGCCAGTGGTTGCGGCGCCGAAAAGCAGACGCGGTCGGCAAGGGGCGGCGGGGCCGAAGTATGGGAAAGTCCTGCGGGCAATTTTTTAGGCGACTAGTCTGGTAAAGATAGCAGAGGCGATCCGCCGCCCTCATCACTGGCATTGGTCGCGGCGCTGGCGTTTCATGAGGTATCCGTGCCTGCCTGCCCGATCGTCGGTGATCTGGTGCTGAAATGGCCCAATGACATGCTGGTCGGTCGCGCAAAGCTGGCGGGCATTTTGCTCGAACGCGAAGGGGACGCAATCATTGTCGGGATCGGCGTAAATATTGCCGTTCATCCGGATGTTGAAGGACAGACCGGCAACCAGTTTGCACGGCTGGGGTCGGAACGCACTCACTGCTGATGATTTTCTCGTGAACTGCTGACCGGAACATTTGCCAAGCTGATTAAATGACTGGCGGAGGCTGGGGCTGCAATCGATCCGCGGCGAATGGCTGAGAAACTGCGCATGCCATTGGTGGCACCGCGCTTTCCGTCTCGGTCAGCCTTACGGATGAGCGCATCGATGGAGAATATTCGACGGACTGATCCAAAGAAGGCGCACTCTGCTTGCGCTTGGCGGATGGAACGCTTATCGAAATGTCATTCAGGCGGCGACGTCGTCTGGGTAAAGAAAGGGTTCGACTCATGTTGCTGGCGATCGACGCCGGAAACACCAATGTCGTGTTCGCGCTCGTCGACGAGGAGCGATAGCTCAAGGCGCGCTGGCGCATCGCGACCGATCCGCGCCGGACGGCGGATGAATATGCGGTCTGGCTGATGCAGTTGCTGGAGCTCGAAGGGTATGATCGGCCCGATGTGATGCACGCGATCATCATCGCACCGTGGTGCCCGCGCGCGCTCCACAATCTCGACCGTGCTGGCCAGCAAATATTTCGGCATGTGGAGCGCTCATCGCCGGCCAGGCTCCGGCCGAATGGGGCATCGCGCTGGATGTCGAGGCGCCCGGCCGTGGGCGCGGACCGCGTGCGTGAACGCCATCGCCGCGCACAACCTATAAACAGGCGATCTGATCGTCATCGACTTCGGTACCGCGACGACCTTTGATGTGGCTGATTACAACGGTGCCTACAAGGGCGGCATTATCGCGCCGGGCATCAACCTGTCGCTCGATGCGCTGGTCGGGACGACAGCGCCAATTGCCCCGGATCGCCATCGAAGCGCCGGCCGAGCGACAGCGTGATTGGCCGACAACCACCGAAAGACCAGATGCTGATCGGCGTCTTCTGGGGCTATGTTGCGATGATCGAGGGGCTGGTTGCGCGCATGAAGGCGGAGATCGGCCGCCCGGCCAAGGTGATTATCGCCACTGGCGGTCTCGCGATGCTGTTCAACGAGCATACCGATATTTTCGACGCGATCGAAGCCGATCTGACCATTCGCGGGCTCTGCCATTCTCTACGCCCGAGAGAGCGCCTCAAAACTGAAACCGGGTAAAAGAATTGCTTTTCCTGCGCGCTTGGCGGGTCGGGCGAGATTGGCATGAACGTCAATCTCTATGGCTGCGATGGCAAATGGGTCATGGTTGATCTCGGCATGACCTTTGCCGATCCGGGCTATCCCGGTATTGATCTGATCCTCCCCGATCTGGAGTTTATCGAGGAACGCGCCGATGATCTGCTCGGGATTGTTCTCACCCACGGGCATGAGGATCATATTGGCGCGATCCCTTATCTCGCGGCTGATCTCGGTGTCCCGCTTTATGCCACGCCATTTACCGCCGGTTTGATCCGGCGCAAGCTTGAGGAAGCGGGGCTGGAGAATGACGTCGAGCTCAACATCATTCCCAATGAAGGCAGCTTTGACCTCGGGCCGTTTGGTTTCCGCTATTTACCGCTCGCCCATAGCATTGCGGAGGGCAATGCGCTGCTGATCGAAACGCCCTATGGCAAGATATTCCATACCGGCGACTGGAAGCTCGATGATGAACCGTTGCTGGGAACGCCATCGACGCCGGAAGAACTACAGGCTGTTGGCGATGAAGGCATACTGGCGCTGGTTTGCGATTCCACCAATGTGTTCAATGACAAGGCTTCCGGATCCGAAGGCGAAGTGCGCGCGAAACCTGATGCGCGTTGTCGAGAATATCGACACGCGTGTCGTGGTTACGACCTTCGCCTCCAATGCCGCACGATTGCAGACATTGGGAGAGGTGGCGATTCATGCTGGGCGAACCCTGTGCGTTGCTGGCCGTTCGCTCAATCGGATGATCGAGAATGGCCGTGCAAACAGGCTATTTCAAGGAGTTTCCGCCAACGGTCGATTTCGAAGAAGCCATGCGCCTGCCGCGCGACAAGGTGATGATCATCGCGACCGGCGGGCAGGGCGAAGCCGCGCGGCCCTGGCACGGATTGCGGTTGACAGCCATCAGCTGAAGCTCAGCAGCGGCGATCATGTGCTTATTCTCATCCAAGCAGATTCCCGGCAATGAAGTGGCTATTGGTCGCATACAGAACCAGCTGGCCGAAAAAGGTGTCATCATGGTGACCGACCGGCAGGAAGATATCCATGTGTCCGGTCATCCCGGGACGGCCCGAACTGGCGAAAATGTATGACTGGATCAGGCCGGAAATACTGGTGCCGGTCCATGGCGAAGTCCGCCACATGAAGGAACAGGTGCGGTTCGGGCTCGAGCAAGGCATTCCAAAAGCCGTTTTTCAGCAGAATGGCGATATTGTTCGCCTCGCACCCAAGGGTCCGAAAGTCCTGAGCCAGGTGCGGACAGGGCGCCTGGTTGTCGATGGCGATGTCATCCTGCCCGCAGACGGACAGACCCTCAATCAACGCCGGAAAATTGCCTATAATGGCACGATTTCCATTGCTGTGGGGCTGGATGAAAAAGGGAAAATCTTCGGTAGTCCGGTGCTAAAACTGCAGGGCGTTCCGCTGGAAGATGATGAGGATGAATTTCTCGATGAAGTCTGTGATACAATTTCCCGGAAATATAAGAAACCTGTCGGGGATATTGCCAAAGTTCACGGAAGATATCCGGCTGATCGTGCGCCGCGCGGCAACCGAATGGACGGGGAAGAAGCCGGTTGTTTCCGTCTTGGTGGTGGAGGGCTGAATTTGTCATGCAACTGACCTCCATGATCGCAATCTATATTTTATTCTGGGTGATATCTGCGTTTGTCATCCTGCCGTTGGGCATCAGGAGCCATCAGGAACTGGACCTCGACATGGTCGAAGGACAGGCGGATGGCGCGCCCGGAAATTTCCGTCCGCTGCGGGTTGTTTTGCTGACGACCTTGCTCGCAACGACTTTATTTGGCCTGTTTTATCTCAACTATCTCTACGGTTGGCTGACGATCGATCATCTCGATGTCTTTGGCAGCCGTGACCGCCTTAGAGGTCGCTAAACTAGCTGCGAAGTCGTTCAATCGCCTGGGCCAGGGCGACATAGAGCTTGCCGATATCCGATGACAGCAGGGTTACGCTGATCGCACTGCCGTCGCGTGTGGCCAGAACGCCGCGCAACATCGCTTCAAAGTCATGAATATAGCGGTTTACATGCTCGCGGAATTCGGAATTATTCTCATATTCCAGCAGAATTTCACGAACTTCCCCGTTATTGAGTAACCGCACGGCACGGCGGGTGAATATGCCGCGATCACCCTTCAGATAAGCGGCCCATTCGGTGTCTGTCACTTCATTGGAGAGCAATTTGGTGACGTCGATAGCCGTCGAATTGAGTGACTCGGTGAGCAGCGCAACCCGGCGGGTGAAGTTCTCATCACTGCTCTGCTCGGCCTTTTCCTTGGCAAATAATATGCGTTGTTCAAGGCTGGTTGTCATTTCCTCAATCGCTGCGAGCTGATCGGTCAGATGTTCCGCGGTGGACTGTGTCGTCTCGACAGCGCTGGAGACAGCGGCTTCCAGTTTCGGCGCGATTGACCCAATTTTGTCATCGATAATCCGGGATAAAGCCTCTTCGCTCATCTTCTCGAACGTTTCGGCCGAACCGGTGATCGAACTTTCGAGGACTTTGCGCGAATGTTCGGACGCTTGCTTGGCCGTTTCCTTGACCCGCAACAGGGCACTGATCAGTTTTTCGCCAGCGCTCTCGGCTAGCGATTCATTTTGCACCCGAACATCTTCCAGCGATTTCGAAAGAGCCGTGATTTTGCTCATGATCGCGTCGGTCGCCGAGGCACCTTCATCTTGCATTTTCTGCAATTTTTCGTGCTGATCGACTATCTTTCTGTCGGATTTGTCGATGTTTGTCGAGACCTGCTCTGCCGCTTCTGCAGCTTTGCCGGCCTCAAGTGCAATCTGGCCATAGCTGGCAAGGCTTTGTTCGGATTGCTCTGTGACCCGTGCAAAAGCGGACGGTAGGGTTTCATCCAGCTCCTGCGCACTGCTGCTGAGGTCTGACAGAAGTTTTTCAGCCCGCTCGATCAAGCCATCCGCAGTATGGTGACCATTTTCCAGCGACTGCTGCAGCGCAGTGCTATTTTCTTCCAAGGCGATCATGGCAAATGCTAGTTTTGCGGTTTTCTCACCGCTTTCATTGTCGAGGCTTCTGACTTTTTCAGAAATCTTATTAATGCTTTCGTGCAACTCGGCCACGAGCGCCCTCAACCGGATTTCTTCCTCGTCAGCCGTTTCGCCGAGATTCGAAAGGGATGCCTCGAGAGCTTCCAGATCATCGCGGATCGCTGCGGAAGACTCCGCCGTTTCCTTGGCCAGATCAGCCCGCGTCTGACGCAATGCGCGCTTATCACATCTGTCGAGGTGGATCTGAGCAAGCTGGCAATCCGGTTGGATTCCGTTTCAGCTTCGCCAAACTGCCGCTCGAACTTGGCTTTTACATCAACGGCGGTTTCAGTCAGATTATCCAGGGATAATCGTGAGCTTTCGGTTAGTTCGTCCAAACTTCTTTTGGCCGCGGTCCCGACTTCTCCAATCCGTTTCAGTGTTGCAACCATCGCCGTCATTTCGGTTTGCGCCGCTCTTCCGGAATTGCCGATCTGGTTGGCTACATCTTTTGCCGTATTAATGACCACCGGCAGATGCTCGCGCAATTCTTCGAGGTTTTTGTAGGCGGTTTCTCCGACCTCATCGAGCTTGCGCATGTTTTTCAGGCCGTCGTTCAGCGATGTCCTGATGAGATCAGCCGCCGAGTTCAGTTTCCGGGATGACTGATCGCCAAGAAATTCGAGCTCTTTCGTTTCCTGGGTCAGAAATTCCCGCGCAATCGAGAGTTCATTATTGACGGTTTTTAGCCGGGATTCCAGCATTTCCGATTCCGCACGCAGAGAAGCGGATACATCGGCAAAGCGATAGGCCTCACGCGTACTGTTGCGCATGAATATGAGATACAGCACCGCCAGCATTGCAACTGGCAAGCACCATTGCGCAATGAGCTCTGTGGCACCGGTGGCGGTCGGAATTGTTGTAAAAATGTCGCGGTTGGCCCACAGGAAAAACCCTGTCCACGCCAACCCAAGAATACCGAGAATTGCCGGAACAAAATTGCTGGCAGGTGGTTGTTTTGCAGCTATCTCATTCGCATAATAGGTCCACTCATCATCAGCCGCATTGCCGTCAATCGCGCCATTTTCAGCGGAAATATCGGAATCGTTCGATGCTTCATCCGCGGCCTCATCGACCAGCACAGGATCCAGGTCCTCGTCCCGCTGCAACAACTCTTCAGGGCGGCCGCGCCGCATTCCGATTATCTTTGATCCAACTGTCATAGTGCCAGTTTATCATATTTCCCGTTTAGTGAAACCATAAGTTAACCATAGCGGGCCTAAGAACGAAACATGTCATTTTTGATTACGGGGCTTTGGATGCCCGCATTAACGGCTGCAGTAGGCGACGATCAGTCGCTGATCGCAGAGTTGCGCGGCGCTTTTCTGGACAGCGCAAAACGGCAGGTTGATTTGCTCAACCGGGCGCGTTGTGATGCAAATTGGGAATATGCCGCTTGGCGTCTGAAAGGCCTGGCCGCCAGCTTTGGTGCGATCAACGTGCTGCAGCTGGCGGATGAAGCCGCGCACTCGGCACCTGGCGACCCGGTAATTTTGCGCAAACTGGAGCGGGCCATTTCCACGATAGAGGCCCATCGCGACTGATGTCAACGGCGGTAGAATGATCCGCCCCTAATTTACACAATATCACTTTGCATGGCTTCACGGCCCATCCTATGACCCTGACGGAATCGTCGGCCATTGTGTTGGAGCCGGTGTCATCAAGGATGCCATTTTGTGAAACTAGCGCTGATTTCCTTTTTCAAAAGAAGATCCGGAAACTCTGGTGCCTATTGGTTTGTTGCCGCTTTTCGATGGCACCATTGCGGAAGCCCAGGTTCGGATCGCCGGGGAACTCGGCGCTGAGAAAATCATCTTCCTCAGCCCGACGATGCACGGTGCGCTGCTGCAATATACGGACGCATTAAAGCGCGCGGGCGGTGATGCTGAAATTGTTCGGTCAACCAGTGATCTTGCACAATATGCCTCGGACAAGGATGATCTCATCTTCTTCGGTGACGGCATTCTGCCCGGTCAGGAAGCAAAGAAAAGACTGTCTGAAACCGAAGGCGAAATCATCTTTGTCGTCGACAATGCTGAAGCATATGCTGAATATGAGCGGATAGATTTAAATCATCGCTGGCTGGGCATTGCCGCACTAAACGCATCCCGCCAGTCCACTCTGGCCGATATTCCAGATGACTGGGACGCGGGCTCGGCTTTGCTCCGGACGGCTGTGCAATCGGAGTGCCGCCGGGAGATTATCTCCGCGACACAATTGACCGACGGAGCGGTGTCCTGTCTTGATGGCAGCGTTACTACGTTGCAGTTCGAACGCACGAAATTGTCTAACTTCCGGCCCGACAGGGGAAATATTCTCGAGAAATATCTGGTCTGGCCATTGACGGGCAGGTTGCTCCCGCGATTGTGGCGGATGAAAGATCTGGGGAAATATCTTGGATTTTCGGCACCGTTTCTCGGCCTGTCAGCGACTGTGCTGGCCTATTTTCAACTCCCGGCCATTTCCATCGGTTTTCTGCTTCTGGGAGCGCTGTTTCTGGTGATTTCCGGACAGGTGTCGATATTTTCGGTCACTGCTCAAAAAATACGACCGGAAAAGGTGCTTTTTGCTGTTTTTGCAACGCTGACTTTGGTCATATCGGTATTCCAGCATTCCGAAACAGGCAGCTTGTTACCGAATACGGTAATTTTGCTTCTGTTATTCGGCAGTTTTCTTGTGTCACGGCGGGGGGCAACTGGTCATAAAATGGACTGGATGAAGCCTGATAATATATTGATTCTGTTAATTTTATTCATTTTCTCGGCATTTGATGCGTTTATCGCCGGGCTGTATGGTACAGCGCTGCTTTGCATGGTCTATCTTGTCGCCGGTCATTATCTGGGGCCAATCAGAGCTGAAACGGGCGATAATCAGCCGGAGTAACGCCAGGTTTCTATCCCTTGCACTTAGCCGGATATTAACCACATTAGCTTACGGCCAATGCAATGGCGAAGCGAGATTTTTTAATGGATGGTAACAATGGCGAAGACCTTGT
>CALOAZ010000039.1:0-13453 GCA_942491355.1 uncultured Phycisphaeraceae bacterium | reverse complement strand
TAAATGTAGTCCATTGGCTCTGTGATGTGGGATTTGCTTGCCATCTTCTTGTCGGAAAGTCATAACCATGTGTTTTTGCAAAAGCATGCTTTCAAGACCATGAACAGGCACACAATTGTGGTCATGGGAAAAATGAAAACAAGCATCATTCAAAGCCAAATAATGTGCCATGGGAGCTGCCAAAATGTAACTGTTGCTGTGAGTGCATATTCCTGCAAGCATTCGTCTAAAACCCAGTTGACTTGGTGACATTTCATGCAGTGTGTTTTCCTGTTGTTGTCTTTCAACAACATTCAACATGACTCTAGAAACACTTTCATATGCTTCACACTCTTCCTTCTGTTGCGATTTAGCATTGTATCCTGGTGAGGCAAGAAAATGGAAGATCCATTTATTGCTGCACTGACATTGTTGTCGATTCCAAGAGCCATTGTCATCAATTCATTGTGCTTGTTTATGAAGGCATCTCTAAGTTTTTGGATCAATTCGGAATATCCCTTTGGTGACTCTCGTCCACACCAGTCTGTCCATGTGGGACATTTTGGCATCAAATGGGGACCAGTTGTCTCATTAAATGTGAACATGCTTGTCGGTGATTGCAAGCATGAAGTGCGGATCGGCATTACCGGCAAGTATGCGGCGCTGCGCGATGCTTATGCTTCGATTGACAAGGCGCTTGAACACAGCGGGGCCCATCTTTCGGCGAAAATCGATATCGAATGGATCGATACCACGGAGATCAATCCGGGAGATCCGGCAGAAGTGCGCGGGTTACTCGAAGGTCTTGACGGTGTCATCGTGCCGGGCGGGTTTGGTGTACGGGGCACTGAAGGCAAGATTGCCTGCGTGCGTTATTGCCGTGAAAACCAATTGCCGTATCTGGGGATCTGTCTGGGCTTTCAGATGGCGGTGGTTGAGTTTGCCCGCCATGTGGCCGGTCTTACGAAAGCGGCCAGCAGTGAATTTTCGCCGGATTCACTTCAGGCGGTGATCGATATCCTGCCTGAGCAGAAACAGATTGAAGGATTGGGCGGCAACATGCGTCTGGGCGGCAAGGATGTGCAATTGGCAATCGGTTCACTGGCGAGCCATTTGTACGGCGGCCGCGAAACCATTCGCGAGCGTTTCAGGCATCGCTATGAAGTGGATCCGAAGTACATCGATACGCTTGAAGAACACGGCCTGCATTTTTCGGGCCGTCACCCGCGTCAACCCATCATGCAAATGCTTGAATTGCCGACGTCGGTACACCCGTACTTCTTGGGGGCGCAGTTTCACCCGGAATTGACGAGTCGGCCGCTTGCGCCGTCGCCCATGTTCATGGGGCTGATTGCGGCTGCGGTGAAGCATGCCAATCCGGGGGCGGAGTTGCCGGCATGCTGGCTGCCGCCCGCGGCCTCTGAGGGTGGGTCGGCGACCAAAGCCGGCTGAGTTTTTATCGAATTTCCCCGACGGTTCATGCACGATCCGTGCTTTTATCCCGCGCCACACGCTGCGGGTTCGAAACCCTAAAAAAACCTTAGCGCTGCGTCTCAAGTCGGGTAAACTTGCGACGCATTTCTGTGCCATTCCGGGACATCGATCGGGGAACGATCGCATGGTCTTGACCGACACTTGTGCGGCACATGCCGCAGAACCATATGCCCGCTGAAAGGGCCACTCTGGTGGACGGTGTTGTCATGCGCCGCGCCACGCACGAAGGAGGATCCAGATGTCGAGATGCTCGGTCATCATTGGTTTTTCATTCGCGATGAGTTGTGCATGGTTGTCCGCAGTTCGTGCCGAAACGCCGGCACCACAGCCGGATCCACGTGATCCCACGCGACTGATCATCAAAGGGACGCCCAATGTGGAGCCGATTCTGCTGGGGCCGGATCTATTGAAAGCCACGCAGGCCTATTTGCTGCGCGATGGCTGGCGGCGTGATATCCCGCTCGCATTCGATCAGGGGCCTGATGGTGTGATTCTTTATCCGTCGGAAATCGTGCGTCATCAGAAAACGCCGCGCTATGCCTTTGAAATCACGGACCAGCCCACGCAGCATGTGGATGGTCGGATCGTCTTGCCCGTCAAGCATGCGGCAAAAACAGGCCTTGATACCTACCGATGGAGCTTCGCCTTCACGCGGTGGGGGCGCTATGACGTTGAATTGACCTATGCCATACCGGATGCGGCAGGCAAAACCACGGCAGCGCTCATGATCGATGGGGCGGCATCGGCGGAGCATGAAATTGAGTCCACCGGCACGGCCACGCGCTATCAGGTCATCACGCTCGGGACGGTTTCAATTATCGAAGCCGGACAGCATGATCTGATTTTGCGCCTGGGGGGCGGGGCGCGACTGCTCGCCCTGACTTTGCGGCCGACCACCGAAGGTGAATCTCCCAGCAAAGCGAATATCGAAGGGGCGGTGGTCCTCAAGGCAAAGGATGCCACGGTGTTGGGCACCCTGTTGCGATACGAGTCAGCGCCAGAGAAAAATACACTTGGATTCTGGACCCAGGACACCGATCGCGCTTACTGGGATTTCAAGGCGGCGGAGGCAGGTCCTCACGAAGTATGGGTGCTGCAGGGATGCGGTGCAGGTGAAGGCGGCAGTGTGGTGGATATTGCGGTGGGGCGCGAGAAGCTGAGTTTTGAAGTCGAATCGACGGGCGGATTTCAACAGTTCAAAGACCGCAAGGTGGGGACGATTCAGATCAAAAAGGCGAAGAAAACCTTTACGCTGGTGGTGTCATCCTCGAAGAAGGTGGGCAAGGCCGTCATGGATTTGCGACAGATTCGGCTGGTGCCCGTCAAGCCCTGAGTCTTTTTTGTGTTGAAGCCATTAAAAAGGCCGGCCTCCTGATGGAGGCCGGCCTTTGTCATGATGCACAAGGATGTGCCGATCAGTCGTCCGAATCGCGCGGACCGAAGCTGATCTTGTCGGTGCCCATGATGTCGTCGTGGGCATCCATGCCACCGATGGTGGGTGACGCTTTGATACGCGGCGTGGTGGCCGATGGATCTTCGTCGTCGCCAAGGTCATCGGCGCCGGTCTGGGCTCGCTTGAGCGACAGGCCGATCTTGCGATCATCGATATCAACCCGCAGGATTTTCACTTCGACCTGCTGGTTGGGCTGAACCACATCCTGCGGGCTCTCGACCTTGTGGTCGGAGAGTTCGGAGATGTGCAGCAGGCCTTCGAGATCATCTTCGAGTTCCACAAAGACACCGAAGTTGGTGATCTTGGTGACGGTGCCCGAAACGACCATGCCCGGCTGGTAGTGCGTCGGGATGGCTTCGAGCCACGGATCTTCGGTGAGCTGCTTGATGCCGAGGCTGATGCGCTGCTTGGACTGATCGACCTCGAGGACGATGCACTTGACGCTTTCGCCCTTCTTGAGCAATTCGTTCGGGTGCGCGACTTTCTTGGTCCACGACAGATCCGAGACGTGCAGCATGCCGTCCACACCGGGCTCGATCTCGATGAACGCGCCGTAGTTGGTGAGGTTGCGGACGCTGCCTTCGACGACCGTGCCGGGAGGATATTTCTCGGCGACGGTTTCCCAGGGGTTGCTCTCGGCCTGTTTGATGCCGAGGCTGATTTCCTGCTTGTCCTTGTTGATATCCAACACCACCACGGTGGCTTCTTCGCCGACGCTCAGAAGTTCCGACGGGTGGTTGACGCGCTTGGTCCAAGACATCTCGGAGATGTGGACCAGGCCTTCGATGCCTTCCTCGAGTTTCACGAAGGCACCGTAAGACACGATGTTGACCACCGAACCGGTGACGCGGGCGCCGACCGGATAGCGTTCGGAGATTTCGTCCCACGGGTTGGGCTGCAACTGCTTGAGGCCGAGGGCGACCTTTTCGCTGTCGCGATCGATGCTCAGCACCTTCACTTCGATGTGCTGGTTGTGTTCGAGCATGTCCGAGGGGTGATTGATGCGGCCCCAGCTCATGTCGGTGATATGCAGCAGGCCGTCGAGGCCGCCGATGTCGACGAAGGCGCCGAAGTCGGCCAGATTCTTGACCACACCCTTGACCACATCGCCCTCATGAAGATTCGAGAGCAATTGCTCGCGGGCCACGGCGCGCTCGGCTTCGACCAGCTTGCGACGCGAGATGACGATGTTGCGGCGGTCGGTATCGATCTTGAGGATCTGAGCCCGGATGTCCTGGCCGACATAAGTGCCGATGTCCGGGGGACGACGGATGTCGACCTGGCTGGCGGGCAGGAAGACCGGTACGCCGATATCGACGAGCAGGCCACCTTTGATTTTTCGCAGAACCTTGCCCGAAACTTCGTCGCCTTCTTCCTTCTCGTTGACGATGCGCTCCCAACCACGGATGCGGTCGGCTTTGCGCTTCGAGAGGTGAATCACGCCGTCGTCGGCCACAAGGTTTTCGAGCAGCACTTCGAGTTGTTCGCCTTCTTTGAGGTCTTCAAAGTTGGCGAATTCACTTTTATTGACCAGGCCTTCACTCTTGAAGCCCACATCGATCACGACATCATCGCCGGCAAAGCCGACGACGCGACCGGTCAGAATGGTGCCGGGCTTGTAATCGCCGGCTTCATCTTTGAGGAGCGTGTCCATCTCCGCCGTGGCGGCGGCGGCTGCTTGGAAGGTGGCATCGGAGGCGATGTCCACGTCTTCGAGGTCTTTGAGAAGATTGTAATTGACCACTAAAAATTCCTTATGTGCGTTGATCCGACCCGTCCTGCCACCGCGACAGGGAACCGCACGGGCCGACGGATCCGCTTGAGGCGAACCGTCTGGTTTTGCTCAGACCGTCGGGGCCACATGGCTCCAGATCTCCGGCCGTGAACAGAATCGAAAAGTATACCAAGAGCGGCCAGAGATGACGCGATCGCGTGGTTGAATTGTTAACTCTTGTTGTGGCGGCAGTTAGGCGGCATTCGCCGGGAGGGGCGGCGTGGTCAGATTCTGGAATTCAGACGAGTTTGACCTTGCCTGAGCCTTTGATGATCTTGCCGAGTATGGACACGGTTTCGCCGGATTTGCGCAACTGGGCGGTGATGGAGTCGACGAAGGCCGGTCGGACCACCATGCAATAGCCGATGCCTTGATTGAACACACGGTCCATCTCGCGTTGATCGACGCGTCCCTGCTTTTTCAGGAAGCGGAAGATCGGTGAAGGCGTCCATGCCTTGCGCTGCAGTTTTGCGTCGAGATGTTTGGGCAGGATACGATCAAGATTGCCGACCAGACCGCCGCCGGTGATATGTGCCATGGCGCTGATGGGGCGCTTGCGCCGGTAAGTCTTAAGGACGTTCGAAACCGATTTGACATAGATGCGCGTGGGTTCGAGCAGCACGCGCCCGAGCGGTGCATCGGTTTCGAGGTCGGGGTAAGAGCGATTCATGTCCAGTTTCTTTTTGGACACGATGGCGCGCACCAGTGAATAACCGTTGGAGTGAATGCCGCTTGAAGCGAGACCGAGCACCACATCGCCCGCTTCGACACGTTGACCATCCAGAATGCGATTGCGTTCACACACGCCGACGGCAAAGCCAGCCATGTCGAATTCGCCTTTGGCGTAGACATCGGGCATTTCGGCCGTTTCGCCGCCGAGCAGTGCACAGCCGGCCTGCACGCAGCCATCGGCCACGCCCTTGACCATGTCAGTGGCCTGCTCGGGCGAGAGTTTGTGGACGGCGAGATAATCCAGAAAAAACAAGGGTTCGGCGCCGATCACGAGCATGTCGTTCACACTCATGGCCACCAGATCGATACCGACGGTGTCGTAAACGCCCATGTGGGCTGCGATCTTGACTTTGGTGCCCACGCCATCGGTGCAGGCCACGAGAACCGGATCGTTGTAATTGCGTCGCAGCAGGCGTTCCTGATCGGCGCGGTAATCGAGTCGAAAAAGACCCGCAAAACCACCGTGCAGTTCGATCACACGCGGTCCGTAGGTGCGGGCCATGTGATGTCGGATCATGCCGACCATGCGATCACCGGCGTCGATGTCGACGCCGGAGGCTGCGTAGGTCATGCCCTGTGATTTGGTCTTCTTCTTGGCCATCGAATCGGAGAGTTTAATGGGTGGCGGGCAGAGGCGACAGTCACCTGGCGGGAGCCTGACGCATGGCGTGTGTCGCGCGTACACTGGAGCCCATGTCCGTCGATCGCGTGTTTCTGGGATGGGATCGGCCGTGCCTGTCTTCGGTGACGGCCTGGCTTTTGCAGCGATGGGGGGGCGACCTTTCTGGTGTGACGGTGGGGGTGCCCGGTCCGCGCGCCGCCGAACGCCTGTTGCAGTTGCTGGTCGAGGCCGCCCAAGCGGCGAATCAACTTTTGCGTCCGCCGAATATTCTGATCGGCGAATCTTTATTGAATCGGATGTTGCCGGCGGGATCACGCATCGTGCCTCAAGCATTGCGCCAGTTAGCATGGATTGAAGCACTCCAAACGGTGGATGCCAAGACGCTGTCTCATCTGACCTCCGCCCCTCCCGATCCTGGAGATCTGGAACTCTGGGCGGCGATGGGTGATCGTATCGAGCGTCTGCACACCGAGGTGGCGTCGGCGGGATTGCGTTTCGCCGATGTGGCCGAGCGGGGTACCCGCCTGGTCGATTTCGACGACGCGGATCGTTGGATCGCTTTGCAGCGTGTGTTGGAGGGTTACCTGGCCACACTCGATGACTGGGGTTTGGCTGATCCGCAACAAGCACGTCTGGCGGCGATTGAAAAACAGCAAGTCAATTCGATCGAACCGCTGGTGTTGGTCGGCTGGTTCGATCTGAGTCGGGTGTTGCGGTTGATGTTGCAGCAGCAGCGCGGTGTGGTTCACGCTCTGGTCTTCGCGCCTGATGCGTTGACGGATCGCTTCGATGATTTCGGCGGCGCGATGGCATCAGCGTGGTCCCAAGTATCAATTGATCTACAGGATGAGCAGCTTCGCATCGTCAGTGCACCGGCTGATCAGGCCGATGCGGTGGTCGAGGCCTTGGCCGACTTGGGTTCGGTGCCGGTGGATGATGTGACGTTGGGGCTGGCCGATGTGGATTTGGCGCCGTGGGTTCATCAGCATTTGTCTGCGGCGGGGCAGCGCGTCGAGTCGGCCGCGGGTCAAGCCACACCCATTCGACTGTTGGCGGCGATGGCTGACGTGTTGGAAAACGAAGGGTTCACCTACGGGGCGGTGGCCGCGCTGTGCCGCCATCCGGATTTGGAAAGCTACATACGGCATATCGGTGAGGCGCAAGCGGGGCAATGGATCTCCGATCTCGATCGTGGTCACGCCGAACACCTGCCGTCGCACCTGCGGGTTCCGAATGCGGCTGGAGCGGATGCTCAAAAAGGGGTTGGACTTTTTGCAACAATGGTTGGCCTTTGCAGATTGCACCGATGTCAGCGCAGGATGGGCACCGATACTGGCGAACTTGTTGCATGCGGTGTACGGCGGCGTGCTGTTGGATCGTCATGATCCGATTGAGGCGCGACGATTGGCGGCGCTTCAGGCCATGGGTGAAGTGATCGAACAGTGGGCCAATTCACTTGGTGGACGCACGATGTCAGCGTGCGCGGCGCTGCGTTTGATGGTGCGTGTGTTGCAGGATCGCCCGTTACCGGTTGAGCTGGATCCTCAAGCTCTGACTCTGTCACGCTGGATCGAATTGCCTTTGGATGATGCGCCGCACCTGATCGTGGTGGGCATGAATGACGGCGCGGTCCCGCGAGCGGATGTGGCCGATGCCTTTTTGCCCAATGCTTTGCGTCGCACGGTGGGGTTGAATGATGTCGATTCACGCGCCGCATTCGATACCTATGCATTGCAAGCTGTTTGCGCTTGTCGGCGAAGTGTGCGCCTGATCGCCGGTCGGCGCGGTGCCGATGGCGAACCGCGTGTTCCCAGCCGGTTGTGGTTCATGGCCGATGATGCCACGGTGGTCCGGCGCGTGTCGATCTGTTTTCCGGATCGTCTGCCCGTCAAGCCGCTGCGCATCGATCGCCTGTGGAAGCCCGCTGAAACATCGCTTTTCGCCGATCCGCAGCGATGGCCGCCGCCTGCTGATCAAGCGATGGAGGCCAGACCGTTAAGCGTGACGGCTTTTCGCGACTATCTGGCATGTCCGTATCGCTTTTATCTCAAGCATGTGTTGAAGCTCAGATCGGTGGACGATGCCGCCCTTGAGATGGACGGTGCCGCATTCGGTTCGCTTGCCCACGATGTGTTGGCGGCATTCGGTCGGTGTGACTGGTCGACTTCGACCGACTCGGAGTTGATCGCTCAATTTTTGCGGGAGCGCCTTGATCAGATTTTTATCTCGCGATTCGGGGCCCATGCTCGCCCCGCTCTGCAGGTGCAGTGCGAGCAATTGCGGCGCCGTCTTGAAGTGTTCGCCCAATGGCAGGCCCATTGGGCATCGAAAGGTTGGCGGATTCGCCACACCGAATTGCCGGTGAATCATGCGCCGTTACCCGAAACAGATCCGCCGGTCTTTATTCGCGGCCGCATGGATCGTCTTGATTTCAATGAAGTCACCGGTCGATGGGCGATCTTTGATTACAAAACCGGCGATTCGGGGCTCGATCCTCACAAGACCCACGGCAAGCCGGGTGCGTGGGTTGATTTGCAACTGCCTTTGTATCGACACTTGGCGATGGCGCATGGCATTGTCGGTCTCGATGAACTTGATCTTGGATTCATTCTGCTGGGGCGCGACACGGCGCGCACCGGTGATCAATTGGCACGTTGGGGTGTGGAGGATTTGGCCAACGCCGATGACACGGCAGTGTGGGTGGCTGAACGTGTGATGGCCGGACATTTCGGCCCACCATCGGAGCAAGTGCGTTTTGATGATTTTGCAGCCATTTGCGGCGCAGAACTGCTGCGCGAATATCGCCCGGACATCCTTGATGATGAGGAGCCCATCGCGTGAGCGCCGAGTCGCGATTTCAACACGTGGCGATTCGTGCTTCGGCGGGTACCGGGAAAACCTATGCGCTGACCAATCGCGTGCTGGGTCTGCTGGCGGCCGGCTGTGAGCCGGCCCATCTGCTGGCGGTGACTTTCACACGCAAGGCGGCCGGGGAAATTCGCCAGCGTGTGTTGCAACGTCTGGCAGAGGCGGCTTTGTCCGAGGATGCGGCGCATGAACTGGCTGGGGCGATTGGTGTCACCGGCTTGCGATCTCCGATGTGTGCGAAGCTTTTAACCCGGCTGGTGCAGCGACCGCACCAATTGCATGTCAGCACGTTGGATGGATTTTTCGGACGGGCGGCCAAAGCATTTGCGCCCGAATTGGGATTACCTGCGGGATGGGAGATCGGAAGCGAATTGGGCGATGCCATGTTGCGCGACGCGGCCATCGCCCGATGGTTGGATTCCGAAGCGGTTGCTCATCTGTCCGAATTGATGCGTGTGCTGCATGGCGGCCACTTGCGGTCGGCGGTGACCGATCAGATTCGCGGCGTGATCGGTTCACTCTACCCGGTGTATCTCGAAGCGCCCGATGCCGCGCTGTGGCAGTGGGCGACAGGTCCTGGCGCAGTGACGCCAACGGCTCGCTGTGCCGCCATGGAAGCACTGCGTGATGTGAATCTTTCCACGGACAAGCGATTGGCCAATGCACGCGATCAGGATGCGCAGCGTTTTGAGACTGAAGATTGGGACGGCTTTTTGACCACAGGGATTGCGGGTAAATTGCGCGGCGATGGTTTGTATCACAAGAAACCGATTCCCGAATGGCTTGCCAGCGCCTACGCGCCGTTGATGGAACATGCCCGAGCCGAGATTCTCGGCCGATGGGCCTGCCCAGACTTCGGCATCGCATGAATTATTGAAGGCGTTCGATGTGATTTATCGAGATTTAAAACGCCGCAAGCGGCTTTATCGCTTTGATGATATTCCTCGGCTTTTGGTGGGCCGAGCCGGAGCGATCACGGAATTGTATTACCGCTTGGATGCCTCGGTGCACCATCTGTTGGTTGATGAATTTCAGGACACTTCGCTCGCGCAGTGGCGTGTACTCAAGCCCATGGCACAGGAAATCGTTGCGCACGGCGATGGCGAGCGGTCGTTTTTCTGTGTGGGTGATGTGAAGCAGGCGATCTACGGTTGGCGTGGCGGCGAAGCGGCCATCTTCGATGCACTGGATCGTAGTCTGGGCGGCGCGATCCAGTGGGATCGACTCGATGAAAGTTACCGTTCGAGCCCGGTCATCACGACGACGGTCAACGCCGTGTTCGAGACGATGGATCAAAATCCTGTGATGTCGGATCATCGCGAATCGGCCGCAGCCTGGCTGTCAGATTTTCGTCCGCATCGAACAGCCGAACGGTTGCGTACCGCACCGGGTTATGCCGAATTGCGCGTTGGACGGTCGGCGGAGGACGGACCGTCGCAGCGTCGAGCGATTTTGTGCGATGCGGCAGATTTGGTCGCCGAACTGCATCGGGATGCGCCTGGGCGTACGATCGGCGTACTTGTGCGCACCAATCAGGCGGTGGCCCGCATGATTTTTGAATTGCGTCGCGCGCCACGTCAGGTTCCTGCCAGTGAAGAGGGAGGCAATCCGTTGACCGATGCATCAGGTGTGTCGGTGGTACTGAGCTTGCTGCGTCTGGCGGATCACCCCGATGACACCAACAGTCGGTTTCACGTTGCCCGTTCACCACTCGGCCCGCATGTGGGGTTGATCGATCATGCGAATGATGAAGCGGCGCGTACTCTGGGCGCTGAGATCCGTCGGTCGCTTCTGGATCGGGGCTACGGTCCGGTGATCATGAATTGGGCGCACGTTTTGGCCGCATCGTGCGATCAGCGTGATCTGCGCCGTCTGCTTCAACTGGCGGAAATGGCGTATGCCCACGAGGCGCATTCGACATTGCGTCCCGGCGAATTCGTGCGACACGTGCAGCATTTGCGTGTGGAAGATCCGAGTTCGGCCGATGTGCGCGTCATGACGTTTCATCAGGCCAAAGGGTTGGAGTTTGATGCGGTGGTGCTTCCCGAATTGGGCATGCGCCTGACCCCCTGGCAACCACCGCCTGAGGCATTGGTCGATCGGCCCGAAATCGATGGGGCGATTCGCCATGTCAGCCGTTACCTGAAAAAGGAATGGTGGGACGAAATGCCGCCATTGCGCGCCATGGCCGACCGCCATGCGCAGCGTCATCTTTCGGAAACGCTCAGTGGTTTGTATGTCGCCATGACGCGTGCCGCACATGCGCTGTATATGCTGATTCCACCCTCGAAGGCCAATGAGAAGAATATGCCGGCCACATGGGCAGGATTGCTGCGCGGCGCGCTGACCGACGGAGCGGTGTTGAATGAGTCGCAGACGGTGTGGCGTGCGCCCGGTTCAAATCAGCGTTGGTATGACGACTTGCCGAAATGCGAATCGATGGAAGTCGAAGACGCAGTGATACCGCGTCCGATTCAGTTGGGCCCACCGATTTCAGGGCGCCACCTGGTGCGTCGTTCGGCTTCGGCCGAAGAAGGCATGGGGCTGGTCGATCCGGCGGATTGTTTCGACATCACGCGAAGTTCGTCGCGATTGAATGGCACGGCCATGCACGCCTTGTTTGAACGGATTCAATGGCTTGAAGCGGGCTTGCCGGATCGCTCGGTCTATTTGCAAGCCCTCGCATCGCTGGGTTTGAGCGAGACCGATCGCGATCGACTGATCGAGCGATTTGAACGTTCCATCGAACAGCCCGTGATGGCAGATCTATTGAGTCGTCGATCGTACGAAGCGGAAGGTCTTGAACTGGAATTGCGCTGCGAAGAGTCCTACGCCTGGTCGAACGTGGACCGCCTTGAAAACGGTATTCTGGATCGTCTGGTGCTGGGACGGCGAGCCGGGCACACGGTGATGGCGCACGTGATCGACTTTAAAACCGATGCTTACGGAGAATCAGCAGTCGATCACTATCGTCCGCAATTGGAACATTACCGAGCAGCGGTATCGCACCTGTTTGATTTGAAGCCCGAGTCGATTAGAACCACGCTGGTGTTTGTGTACGCCGGGGTGATTTGCGACGTGTGAGGAGTTGGATGAGATGTCATCGCAACCGCCTGCCACATTGGAATGGATCGGTGATGCCGGATCAGGCTGTTTGCGACTGATCGAGCAGACCCGCCTCCCCGCCGAATGCGTCTATCTGGATTGTCGTGACGTGCAGGTGTTGCGTGATGCGATTGTTCGCCTGGCGGTGCGCGTGCATACGCGATCGGTGCTGCGGCCCGGTTGCGTGCGGGCGAGCAGGTGATCTGGGGCAATTGAGCAGTTGGCGTCGAGTCGTCCGACAGCGGTGAATTTATTCTGGGCATTGGATCGCATGCGTGCGCTGGCGACCGAGGATCCGGATCGGCTGCTTGAAGAAGCCAAGGCGATTCATGCCGAAGATGCCGCCATGTGCGAAGCCATCGGCCGTCACGGCGCAGGCCTGATTCAAACAGGCATGGGCGTATTGACGCACTGCAATGCCGGCGCGCTGGCGACGGGCGGCATCGGGACTGCCACTGCGCCGATGTACGTCGCGCACGCAGCGGGCGTGTCATTTCGAGTCTACGCCGATGAGACGCGACCGTTACTGCAAGGGGCGCGGTTGACGGCGTGGGAGCTGGGCCGCGCGGGGCTGGATATCACGGTGCTGTGACAGCATGGCGGCATCCTTGATAGCCGAGAAAATCAGGTGCATCTGGTGATCACGGGAGCCGATCGCATCGCTGCCAACGGTGATGTCGCCAATAAGATCGGTACCTACGGTCTGGCCATTCTGGCGAAGCATCACGGTATTCCGTTTTACGTCGCGGCGCCCACCAGCACGTTCGACCGACGGTGCGCCGACGGCACCGCGGCTCGATTCCCGACGCAAGGCAATCGCGACTACGTGGCTCGCCCTCTGGATGCAGTGCAGGCTGTGCCCGACGGTGTGACCTGCGCCCAATCCGGCCTTCGATGTCACGCCCGCGGCGCTGATCACTGGCTTGATCACCGAGCGCGGCATTCTGCACACGCCCGATGCGCATCGCGTGGCTGAAGCTGGTGACTTGAGCAGGGCATCCGCGTTTCGTGGCTGAGTCGCCCGGCTTAAAGGCAGAGTATCGTGGCGCTGTAATTCATCTCTCGAGCGCGAGTCGCTCACCTTGGAAGACACCTTACGAAACTTTACTCGCGTTCATCAGCAGCTCAAAGCCGGCGTGCTCGCAGACATCGCTGCCGGTGCGTCGCCGGCTCGATGCGGCAATCTGGATGTTCCTCGGGGCGGTGGCGATCACATCCGGCAGCCAGGGCATTTGCAACATTCCGCTGATCACGCGCACCGTAGGCGATTGGTTGCGTGAGAAAGGCGCGTCCCCTTTCATCGTGCCGGCGATGGGCTCGCACAACGGCGGTACGGCCGAAGGTCAGCGAAATGATCGAGAGTCTCGGGATCACCGAAGCGGCGATGGGCATGCCCATTCGCGCCAGCATGGATGTGGTGAAGATC
>CALOAZ010000038.1:0-8232 GCA_942491355.1 uncultured Phycisphaeraceae bacterium | reverse complement strand
GTGATGGTTGGCATACACCAGCCAGGTGGATTGCGTCCACTCTCCAAGGCTCAGTACGGCCCAGAGAATATCCGCATGTTGATGTTGGCCGAGATGCGCATTGGTGATCCATGAAGCATCGGCAAAGGCGGTGATTCGCCCTTTGCCGTGTGGAATGCTGACGATGGATGCCGATGCAGGATCGCCGCCGATGTAGGCACCGGGGTAGTCGGTGAGTCGGCTGGCATTCAAACGCGGATGCGCGGTATCGACTGCCAGCGTGTATCGCATTTCATCATCAGAGGGATCATCGACCGTGATGGTGGTTTCGTGTGCAGGCGGTGCCTCACTGAATCGAAGACCGAACTGACGGAAAACTTCCGGTATTTCATCGGAGTCGGTATCGACCGGGATTTTGATCGATTCCGATTCCGAATTGGATTCTGATTCTGATTCCGATTCAGTATCTGATGTCGAATCTTTTTCCGGGATTTCCGGGATCCACGAGATCTCGGACATCAGCAGAATCAGATGACCGCCTTCATTGAGCCAGGCGTACAACTTGCCCGGTGGAAAGGCTCGGTCGCGCAGTGTGGCCGAAGTGGTGATCACCGCATTGTCTGTGGCAGGCAGCGTGCTCAACCCCGGCATGCTCATGCCGGGCAGGCCCATACGCGTGGCAAAGCGTTCGGCGGCTAAAAGCGCGTTGTATTTCGCCGGCCCGCGCATGCCGAGATTGACTTCTTCTTCGACCGATTCACAGGCACCTAGTGCGACGATCAGTGGCAGCATGAGCAGTGTGCATCGTGTGATGTTCATGGGGTGCCCCCGGTCGAAGTGAAGGGCCACGTTTTGCACAGTGTTTCAAACGTTTCAGGAGCAGGTTCCTGGCGGGCATAGCGCCCGGCGATCCAGGCTCGAACCAGTTCGGCAAGATAGGGCTTGAGCGATTCGGAGGGCCCGTGGAGACGTTGCAGACAGTCGGATTCGGTGTCGCCGGCCAAGATGCGAATGTCATGGTCATTGACCAGGGATCGGATGGCACCGCGATACAGAAAACTCAACGCTTCGATGCGCTGGCCTTGCGAAAAGGCGGCGCGCGCTGCGATCAGCACATCCTCCGGAAGACTGGCGGCATCGATGCGATCGAGAATGGAAATACCGGCCTGCGCGATCCGGGATTCAGGCACGCGATGGGTCGGGCGCTTTGCATGCGATACATGTCGCATCAACATCACCACCAGCCAGCATACGGCGGCACAGACCAGCACAAGCAGCAGAAAGAGCGTTAGATCGGACGTGATCCCCCATGACATGCTGCGACCCGTACCGTCTGATCCCCAAGTGAATCGGTATCGTGTGATTTTATGTTTGCGCTCATGGAAATCCGGATCGGTGAGGACATCTCGGATGGCAGTGGCAGGCTCAAGTGATTCGGGTTCATCCTGCGCCGAGGCGAAATCGCAAGTCAGGCATAAGGCGGTGAACACCAGCAGGATGGCTGCTCCGCGACTCACGCTTTCGAGTCGTCGGGTCATGCGCCGGAAGGCCAGTTCGATGTCCCAACCTTCCAGAATGGTGCGCGCATTGAGGTACAAGCCGAAACCTGCGCCGACATAAAAGGGCGTCAGCAGTGCGGTTGCCGTCAGATACAGGCTGACGAGGAACCATGTGGCGGCGGTTGACATGTTATTGCCATCCACCAGGTCGGCGGCATATTCCTGCCAGTCGATTGCCAGCCAGGATCCCGGCAGAATATTCAAGATCAGAACCAGCAGTGCGGCCATGACGACTTATTCAAAAACATGAAACCACACCGTGGTGGCGGTGGCCGCGCCGCCACCATGTTGAGCCAGCAGTTTGCTGCGTTGTCTGGATCGTTTTGCGTCGGCGCTCTTCAAGCAGCCGCACAGGCATGATCAGACATCGTGACAGGTTGATGCGTTCCCATGTGATCCATCGAAGTCCGCGACGCAGCAAGCCGGGTTGCGCCCGAATCAATTCGCGCCATGTCGGTGGTGTGCTGAACAGAGACCGGCTCAGATAATGGATGGGTGCGTGTTCGAACAACGGCTTGAGCCACCACAGCACGAAGCCTGCCCAGAGCGGATGCGCATGGAGAATCGCAATCGTGACAGCGGCGATGGGCAGGAAGGACAGGCACCAGCATGCCGCCAGCGCGAAGTAATGTCGGCGGGCGAGTGCGACGCCGAGGTCCGCCGCTTCGTAGGGCGTGCGCGGGCGGATTTCAGCTGTCACTTGGTCAAGCTGCACGCGACCTCCCTGAAAAGGTCAGGTAGGTGATCAGCAAAACCCAGATGACCGTGCCGACGCCGTATTTCAGGCTCGAAGGCAGAGCCTGTGCCGACCAGAAGCCTTCGATGAAGGCGGCCAGAAGCGTCAGGCCCGCTGCGCCGTAAAGAAGTTCCATGCCTTCTCCGGCGGCGGCGCGCAGGGCGGCGCCGCGCGGCAGCAGGCCCGGCTTGAGCATCGCCAGTCCGAGTTTCATGCCGGCCATGCCGGCCACAATCATGCCGATGAGTTCCGGTCCGCTGTGACCGATGACAAAGGAATAAAAGGCATCGGGCGAACCGTAAAGATCTACCCATCCCGCCGCAGCGCCCATGAACACGCCGTTGAACACCAGAATGAACAGTGTGCCCACGCCGCCGAGCATGCCACTCGAGAATGTTTTGAAATCGATGCCGATGTTGTTCCAGATGTAGAAGGCGAACATGGCGACATCGGAAGCGCCGTCCGGTCGCATGGCCGAGCCGTCGGCATCGCGTCCGTACATTTCTTCGAATTGGGCCATGCCTTCCGGGCCGAGAATCGACTGAACCCAGATCGGATCATGTCGGGCGCCGATCATCATCGCCACGACCGGAATCGTGAAACAGGCCAGGCAGAGCCAGAACAGTCCCGCGTTTCGACGGATGGCGCATGGGAAGGTGGTGCCGAGGTATCGCGAAAAGACCTCGGTACGCAGCGCCCTGCGCCGATACAACTGGTTGTATCCCCGTCGCACCAGTCGGTTCAGCCGATGGCAGAGTCGCATGCCGTACATGCGATGTTCGGCGATGGCGAGGTCGGCGCATGCCTGTCGATACAATTCCGGCAGACGATCGGCATCCACCGGGCCGACCTTGTCGTGCCTCCGGCGCGCATCGATCGCGTCGAGCATTTTTTCGGTTTTGGTCCAGCCGGTGCCGCGCAGATCTTCAAATTGCTTGGGCGTCATTGGGCGCCCTCCTGAAGCCATCGTGCGGTGCTGAGCAGACGCCGACGACCTTCGGCACCCTCTGCGCCGGTGAGGGCAGAGGCGTGATTTGAAAGTTCGGTCTGACGTTGGGGCGTCCAAGTGTTCAGGCGATCGGCGAATGACACCACGGCATATTGTTCATCGCGGGTCAGCGGAGCGCGCGGGGGCAGTGCGGCATCGACTTCGTCCTTGGCCTTGACCCGTCGATGCGAAACTTCGGGTTCGGCATACACCACCACCGTGCCGGCGGCGAGATCACCCAGGCGCTGGGCATGACGCGTGATGAGTGTGGAGGCGAGTCCGAATCCCCACAAAAAAGGCATGAAATCGACGGTGCGCAGAAAATTGCGAATCAGTGATTCCTGGAGATTGACCGGCTGTCCCGAGAGGCACACCACGCGTAGGCCGATGGATTTCTTTCCGGGTGTCTGGCCATGGCGCCAGACCTCGAACACGACCGGAAAGAACCATTCGATCAGAAAAAACGCGATGAAAAAAAAGCCCTGCATCAGTCGGGCGTCGATGGCGATCGACAGGATCGAGCCGATCAACAACAGCCCGATGTAAAGCCCTAGGCGAATCAGCAGGTCATAGGCAAAAGCCATGGCCCGTGGCAAAGCGCCCGCGACATGCAATCCGAATGTCGCTCCTTCGGGGACTTCGACACGCCGGAGCGTATCAATTTTCACGTGTGAACCACGATGGCTTCAGTGGCATTCAGTCTGCTGAAAGACATGTTCAAACTCCCGGCGGGATGCGAAAGGACTCGTGCGGTCTGATTCGGCGTTCATGATACGCGGGTTAGAGGGTGTGATGAATTTTTGCATTTGTGACAGCGGCATTTTCAGTCTTCGGCCATTGGCCGTAGGTACTCAGCGGCCGAAAAAGGCCGCTTGCGCCCTTCGGCATGGCGGCAGAATCCCAAAAAATCGCGCTGCACTGCGGCAAAAGTTCATCACACCCTCTCATCCGGCCCGGACAAAGTTTGATGCGGATCAGGCGGAAGTCGTGGGATACCCGGCTTCGCACCAGCCGCTCCATCCGCCGTCCATCGACCAGACCCGGGCGTATCCCATCTTGGCCAGACTTTCGGCGACGAGTGCCGAGCGAAATCCGCCGCCGCAATAACAGATGATTTCCGAATCGGGATCAGGCAGCGTCTTTTCGATATCGCGTTCGATAATGCCTCTGGAGAGATGGATCGCACCGGGGATGCGGCCTGCGGCCCATTCGCTTTCTTCCCGGACATCCACCAGATGGAAAAGGGTCGGATCGCTGAGGCGGGCATGCACCTGCTCGACATTCAATTCACGCACCGCCTGCTTGGTGGTTTGGCAGAGTTTCAGAAAACGCGGCGCGTGCTGCTTAGCCATTCGGCGGGTCCTTCGAAAAATCAGTCAGCAGACTGCTGTGCAGTGCTTCGAGTTCGGCAATGCGATCAGTGATTTGCTTGAAACCCGTGTTTTCTTGAGCGATTTTTCGTGCGAGCGTGAGCGCTTCATCGGCCAGGGCAAGATTGCGATCGCGCTCGGCCATGCCATTCAGGGCGCGAACAAGTTCATAGCGCATGGCCAGTGCAAGCGATCCGGCCTGGTCTTCGCGTCCTTCCAGGCCTTCACGCAAGCGCATGATGGCGTCGTGAAAACGACCGGCATTGACGAAGATCTGTCCGAGATGTCCGAGTGCCCGCCCCCGGTGCTGAGGGGATTTGCTGGCGGCTTCGTAATGCGGCACGGCTTGTGCGGGCATGCCTGCGGCCTCGAATCTTTTGGCCAGGGCCACGCGCACGTTCAGATCATCCGGAAACTTCTCGGCACGGAGACGGTATTCATTGAGTTCGAATTTCAGTTGTTCCGCAGAGAGCTGCTGTAGTTCCACGCGCAGGGCCTGCATGCTGGCCGGATCATTTGCGCGGCCGGCGCGTCGTCGCAGGCTGCGGCGGATCCGCTCATAGCGGACGATCTGGACATCGCCTTTCATCACACGCAGTTGTTCGTGGCCCAGGCGCTGGTAGGCGGCATCCAGAATCTGCAGGGCCTCGTCTTCGTTTTCAGGCCGGCCTGATGCCGCAAGAGCATGCGTGAGTCGGTAGATCGAATCGAACACATCCGGCCCTTCGGCGAGGATGGCGCGAAGACGTTCGATTTCCTTTTGCTGTTGTTCCAAGGCCGATCGCGTACCGCCTTCGGCGGCCAGGAACATCATGTCTTCGATGTCGTTGAAGCCTGCAGCAAAGCCAGTGGCTTGGGCCGAGGTATCGACCGGAGGATTGGCATCGGGTTGAGGTGGCTGTGGCGCGTCCATGGATCATGCATTGGCAAAATGATGCCAGTGCATGAGAGGGTGAACGATTCAGCCTCCGAAGTCAACGTCTGTTGGGGAATGAGCTTGTGGAAAATGAGGTCCGCCACCCCGAGGGTCAGGCTGCGGCACCGTTGCTGCCGTTTTTGAGCTTCTTGAGCAGGCCGGCGAGCTTCTGGGTCTGGGCCGCGATTTCCTTGTAGGAAGGATTCGACGCCAGAATTTCCACGGCGGTTCGGTGGGCTTCTTCGGCCAGATCGGCCTTGCTCAGGCGTTCGGCCTCGCCCCCCAGAGCTCGGATCAGTTCGTATCGCATGGCCATGGCCAGCGGGCCGTCCGGATTTTTGTGCTCATTGAGCCCTTCGCGGATCGCCGGGATAGCTTCTTCATAGCGTTCGGCATTGACGAGAATCTGGCCCAAGTGTCCCAGGGCGCGGCTTCGCAGTTCCGGATCTTTGCAGGCGGCACGGTAGGCGATGATGGCTTTGTCGTATTGGCCTGAAGCTTCCAGTCGCTTGGCATAATCCAGGCGCAGGCCGGAGTCTTCCGGATAGCGCTCGGTGCGTTCCTTGAATTCATTGAGTTCGAACGCCAGTTGTTCGCCGGCCAGTGCGCTCAATTCGCGACGCACTTTGCGGCGTTGATCAGCGTCGTGCGTTTCCTGCATCTTGTGGCGCAGGGCTCGACGGGTGCGTTCATGCCGGGCGATGCGCAGATCGCCCAGCAGCATTTTCAACCGGTAGGCGTTCAGACGCCGGTAGGCTTCGGTCAGTATTTCAGAAGCCTGATCTTCGTGTTCTGCGCGTCCGCTGCCGGCCAGGCCTTGCGCATAGGCGGCGATGATGTCGACATCGCTGGGATTCATTTCATAAGCGGTGCGCAGTCGCTTGATTTCGCGTTGTTCGGCATCAATGGCCGATCGGGTACCACCTTCGGCGATCAGGAACATCATGTCTTCTTCGGTTTCGCGATGCTCCGGTTCGCTGGCGATCCAACTGGTATCGGCTTCGAGGCGGTTTTTCAGGGCGCCCAGTTTGCGCATCAGGTCGGCACTGAGTTGCCCGAGCGGCATGGCCCGGGTCAGGGCCTCGACCGCGCGATTGATGGCGCCGATATTTTCAAAGTAGGTCGTCGCTTCGAGAAACAGATCGCGATCGGGTTTGCCGCTGCGCGTGTTCAGATCGAGTGTCATGCCGCCGGCCCAGTAGGCGATTTCATCCAGTTCGGCTTCGACGGCGGCCTGCATCACACGCAGTGCGAGCGAGGCCTTCATGGGATCCATCGCCCAGAGATATTCAGCGTTGAACAATCGGATCAGAGGCGTCTGGCCGCGGGCGCGTGACAGATGGGTCAGCAGTCCGGCCGACTTGTGGCCCGAGGCCTTGCGCCGCTGGGCGAGTTCGAGAAGGGCTTTGTGGCGTTTGAGATTATCGGGCTGGAGGGTCAAGCCCTTCACATAGCTTTCGATGGCATGGTCAAACAGGCCGCCGTCTGCGGCGCGATCCCCATGCTCGAAAAAACGCCGGGCGCGCTTGGCGTTGGCCAGAGCGGCGGCGTGATCGGGGTCACGTTCGGCAGATTGGGTCGCGGTCGGGGCCATGGTTGGACAAGGATGATTCCATCAAAGGGTGCCAAAGCGTGACGCATCGATTGAGATTCGTCAATGTAGTGTCCGCAAATTCGATGCCGCCGACGTGACATTTTGATCAGAATTGGGTTTATGGCAGGAAGATCAGAACTGGACGTCGTTCTGTAAGTATTTAAAACAAATTGGTTTAGAATTCGACCTTGAGTTCGAATATGTCCATGCCAGTGCCATACTGTTGGCATGCCATTTCGGGACGTCTGAGCCATGGCTGCTCATCTGCGGGCGATTTTCGTCAAAAGGCTGAACAGGATACGATCTTGGCTCGCTTCCGAGACCTTCCTATGTCGTTGTTCACCAAAATCTTCGGTTGGCTCGGGCGAGGCCGCTCCGGCAAGGCCCCCAAACGGGCTGCTCGGGCGAATGCCGCCTATGACCTGTTGGCCATCGATATCGATGGAACGCTGATCAACTCGAACAAGCAATTGACGGCCCCGGTCATCAAAGCCATTCGTCGTGCGGCGGAGGCCGGTGTGCATATCCTCATGAGTACAGCCCGACCGCCGGTCAACGCGCAGCAGATTCTCCACGGTCTGGGTCTTGAAACTCAGATGATTTGCTACAACGGCGCGATTGTGAGTAGCGGCAAGGATCTGCGCACGATCCTTCACTGGCCGTTGCCGCAACAGATGTCCATTGATGTCATCAAGTTGGTGCGCAAGATCAATCCCACGGCGCAGATTCGCATCGATATCGAAGAGAAATGGTTTACGGATCAGTACAAGGGTGAAGCCACGGGCCCCAAGGCACCTTCGGGGGTGGGTCCGATCGAAAAGATCATTGATCGACCGGTGTCGCGCATCACTTTTGTGGGCGATGCGAAGAAAAACACGCTGGCACGCGAACAGGTCATGGCGAAATACAAGGGGCAAATCGGTGTGCAATACACCGATCCGCGCCTTTTGCAGATCATGCTCTGGGGGGCGGATAAGGCCAAGGCCTTGGAACAGGTTTGCAGCACGTATGGCGTGGAGAAAAATCGTGTGATGGCCATCGGCGATGCGCCCAATGATTTGCCGATGATGCGCTGGGCCGGATGCGCTGT
>CALOAZ010000037.1:0-6124 GCA_942491355.1 uncultured Phycisphaeraceae bacterium | reverse complement strand
TAACCATGGATTCGGTTACGTATTACCGCTTTGCTCTACCTGCCCGAAGGTCATGTGCAGGGCAACGCGTGGCCGCTCATGATCTTTTTGCATGGTTCGGGCGAGCGCGGTTCGGATCTGGAGCTGGTCAAGAAGCACGGCCCGCCCAAGCTTGTCGACCAAAACCAAGCCCTGCCGTTTGTAATCATCAGTCCGCAATGCCCGAGCGGCCAGAACTGGTCGGCATCAAGGTCATGCTGCCCTGATCGACCATGCGGTGCAGGCCTACAAGATCGACCCGAAGCGCATTTATCTGACCGGTCTTTCGATGGGCGGCTACGGCACATGGGCGACCGCCATCGAATACCCCGAACGTTTTGCGGCCATTGCACCGATCTGCGGCGGGGGCGATCCGAAACGTGCCGACCGCCTGAAAAGCACACCCACCTGGGCCATCCATGGCGAAAAAGACAAAGCGGTGTCGGTTGAAAAATCGATCGCCATGATCGACGCCATGCGACAGGCCGGCGCTGTGGAAGCCCGCCTGACACTGCATCCGGATGCCGGACACGATTCGTGGACGCGCACCTATGATGATCCGGCGTTCTATGATTGGCTCTTGAAGCACACGCGGAACTGAGGTCCATTTGTCGACGGATCCCGAAGCATTGCATGGCCCACTGCTCCGGCCGCGCGCCTTGCGCGCGGATCTCTACTGCGCTGATGCCGTCGCCGATGTGCGCATCACGCCCGAGAATTTGAGTTCTGCCGCTGTTCGTGCGCGACGGGAAAGAACCTGCGCAAACCCGTGGCATCGATGCCCGGCGTGGAGCAGATATCGGTGGATATCGCCGTTGAAACAATGCGCGAGTTGTCTGCCGACGGCGAAGAACTGTACCTCTTTCGGTGTGACTGGTGCCCCTAGAAAGATCGGACCGGCAGCGCGCGGCTCAGCAAGCAAAACGCCGTCAATCAAACCGTGCGAGCAGCGCGCGAGGCCGGCGTGGACGCCCTCCTGATCGCCGACCTGTGCCTGTGTGAATACACCGAGCACGGCCATTGCGGTCTGCCGCATGACGACACCGACATCACGGTCGACAATGATCGCACGCTTGAACTGCTGGGTCGGCAGGCCAAAGTGCTTGCCGCGACCGGCGTGGATATTGTCGCGCCTTCAGGCATGATGGATGGCCAGGTCGCTGCCATCCGCCGGGCGCTGGATGAATCGGATTTTGAATCCACCGCCATCATGAGTTACAGCGTGAAATTCGCTTCGGCGTTGTACGGCCCCTTCCGCGATGCCGGTGAAGGCGCGCCGCAATTCGGCGATCGACGCAGTTATCAGATGGATTACCGCCGGTCACGCGAATGGCGCACCGAGCTGGAACTGGATCTCGCAGAAGGCGCCGATGTCGTGATGATCAAGCCCGCTGCGGCCTACCTCGATATCGTGCGCCAGGTACGCGATACGACCGATGTGCCCGTCGCCGCTTATCACGTCAGTGGTGAATACAGCATGATTCACGCCGCGGACAAGGGCTGGATCGATTTGCGCAACACGGCGGTTGAAATCACCACCGGCATCAAACGGGCCGGTGCCGATCTGATTCTCACGTATTTCGCACGCGATCTGTTGCGCTGGCTCTGATTCGGGGCCGGGGTAATCTGATCGGAATGGTCGCCCCCCAGGATCACAAACCCGACAGCCCATCGACGCCCCCCGTGCGCCTTGTCGCATTCGTGGTCCTGATCGGTTGCCTGACAGGCTTGGGACTCGGCCTCTGGATGACACCGGCCGAAGCCGGCCTGGGCACACACCGCCAACTGGGCCTGCAGGCCTGCCAGTGGCATCAGGAACATGGCAATTCGTGCCCGACTTGCGGCGTCACCACGGCATTCACACTCACCACCCATGGCCGGCTCTGGCAGGGATGGATGACTCAGCCCTTCGGAGCATGGCTGGCCTGGCTGCTGGCGATGAGTACTTGGATTGCCGGTTATGCTCTATGGACTGGGGCGTCGGTCGGACGATGGTTGCGCCCCCTGTACTGGCCGGTCGTAGGCGGCAGCCTCTGCCTGCTCTTGGGTGGATGGGCCTGGCGTTTGTGGGCCTTGGGTTGAACGCGGAGAAATGCACATGCGCTACAGTCATTCCATTCTGTTGCTGATCATGCTGGCCTTGTCTGCCGGCTGTTTTGAATATCGGCGTCAGGGCGATTTCGGGGATTACCTTTTCAATCCGCGCAAAATCATCGGGCCCGAATACCGAGGCTTGGAAAACAAAACCATTGCCATCCTCGTCGACGTCGACCCTTCGCTGCTGCGCCACTATCCGCTGCTGCCCCTCGAAGCCGGCCGTGGTATCGGCGCACAAATCGTCGGTACTATCCCGGGCGCGCAAGTGGTCGAGCCCCAGGCTGTGGTGAAATTTCAGCACGAAAACCTGTACTGGACCACCATGACCTGTGCCGAACTGTCAAAAAAATCGGCGTTGATCGCTTCCGATGATCGTGAAATCACGGAATTCAGACTCAACGAACCGGGCGATCCCAATCTGTGGCGCGGCGTGGTGGCTTCACGCGTGAGCATCGCCGAAGCGGACAGCGACGATCCGGACAATCTGGCCTACGGCAAGCAGGTCAATGTGGCTCACCCTGAACTCGACCGCCCCAGCATGGTCAAGGCAGAGGAACGAGCCATGCGTATGACCTTGCTCGACAAATTTGCCACGAAAGCCACCAATCTTTTTCGCGAACATGAAGAATACATCGAACTGGGGACAAGCCGATGAGCGCCAAGCGTCGCACGTTCATGATTGCCCTGCTTGGCCTCGGCACATGCCTCGCCGGATGCCAGTACGGCGCCTGGATGCTTCAAGTTTTTATCCCAAATGTGGTGCAGGCCGAATATCACCTGCCCGATCGGCGCACCGCCGTTTTCATTGATGACCCGCGGAATATGCTGCCCTCCAACCAGATCAAATCCGAGATCGCGCAGGGCATCGCCAAAACGCTTGTCGCCGAGAATGTCCTCAGCGAAACCAATGTGATCGCGCCCGGAACCCTGATCGAACTGGAAATGAACGACCGCACTTTCAGAAGCTGGTCGATCCAGACGGTGGGACAAAAGGCGGGCGCTGATCAGATCATCTATGTCTTCGTCGATCAGTTCGATCTGGGTCAAAGCCATGACCAGTACCGACCCAATGCCTCGGTCCGCATCAAGACTTATGACATCCAGTCCAATCAACGCACATACCCGGGCGGCAGTGGCGTGGACTATCGACGTCTCAACACGCGCCTGAATTTCGTGGGTCCGCGAGCCCAATCGACCCAAAGCGTGGCCCTGGCGGTTCAGCAGGCCCTGAGTCAGGATCTCGCCCGCGATATCGCCCGCCTGTTCTTCAAGTGGGAAGACGCCTATTCCGGCATCGGTGAGTCAAGAAATCCGGCTCGCCAATAGCCCGCCGGTAATGCCCTCAACCCTATTTCAGGCTTGACGTTGGGATCGCCAGGGCCGATACTGCCTCGCGGGAGCGGAATGAGTATGGCGGTACGCGTTTTGCCGTCAATTGACCGATTGCCGCAGCCACTGCGGCGATTCATGGACCGGTTGAGTGAGGAGCACAAACTGCTGCTCGTACTCAAGCGGGACCTGTATGATGGCGATTGGCGCCCCATGCTCGCCGACCTCGAAAACCGCCTCAAGGGCAGGCCGTTTGTGTTGAGACTCGCCAACCGCATCGAAGACGATCTGCAACGCATTGACCAGATGCGACAACTGGAGCGTCACTACCAGGTCGACCTGGCCCGATTCATCGAAGAGCTCGAAGACGTGGAGACCGCGAAATGATTCACCGTAAGCGGCTGATCACCTGGACCCTTCTGATGGTGGGTGCCGTCCTGGCATCGACCCATCAGACTCATGCGGCCGAACCGCAATCCCTGGCCCGCCTGCTGGTCACTCCCAGCGTGGCAAAGGATCTGGGTGACTACACGGTTCGCTGGCAGGCGGCCCTGAGCTTGCCGGCCCATGAAACTGTGCAAAGCATCGAGGTACTCGGCGACCGCATCGCCGTGTTCGAAACAGGCAATCTTGTTTCGGTGATCCACAACGACAACGGCAAAATTCTCTGGCGCGCCCCTGTGGGCAAAAAGGAGCTGGAAAACTTCAGTTCCCCCCGCCGCTATCTGAACGGCCTGGTGCTCTGCTCCGAAACCCGGGCCCATGTCTTTGATATCGATCAGGGCGAAATGATGGCGATTTATCCGCTCGCGCATACCGTGCGCAGCAGCCCCATCATTTACGAAGGCATGATGGTGCATGGCGCCGCCAACGGCGTGCTCTATGCCCAGGAACTCGAACGCGGCCTGCTCGTGTGGGAATACAACATGCGGGCCCCCATCAACACGGCTCCGGTCCTGAGCGGCTCCACGCTCATCGCCACCACCGACCGTGGCGAAGTCGCCGCATTCAACCCGCGCAACGGCGTGTTGCTCTGGCGCGAAACCACCTTCCAGGCGATTGGCGCCACACCCGCCACCGAACATCTGATGGCCTTCGTGCCTTCGACCGATCAATCGCTCTATGCCTTCGATCGCAACGTGGGCAAAATCCGCTGGCGCCACTTTGAAAAAGAACCCCTGACGATGTCGCCCACGGCGCTCGGCCAGCTGGTGCTTCAGTTCGTTCCCAACAAGGGCCTGATTGCCTTTGATGCCTTCACCGGCCAGATCCGCTGGACCCGCTCGGATATCCCGAGCTATGCCCAGCCCGTGATGACCAAAGACAATGTGGTCTACGTGTTCTATCCGAACAAAGAAGTCGCGATGCTTGCGGTGAAGGACGGCCTGACCGTGCGTCGCGTGGCGACCCCGAAAGTGGAACGCCTGCTGACCAACAATCCCAATGGCGGCGACCTCTATCTTCTGAGCCATGATGGCCGCGTGATGAAACTGCTGAAGTAAAACACGCAAGCGACCACTCAATTTAATCCACCACCGACGCCGCGGGCTTAATCGCTCGCGGCGTCTGGCCTTGAAAGAGATCCCATGAGCGACCTTGTCCCTGTTCGACGTGCCCTGATTTCAGTTTCTGACAAAACGGATTTGATCCCCTTCGCCAAACGACTGGTCGAACACGGCGTGGATCTGATTTCCACCGGTGGCACGGCCCGCGCGCTCGCTGAAGCCGGCTTGAAAGTCACACCGATTGATGCCATCACCGATTTTCCGGAAATGATGGATGGCCGCGTCAAGACACTGCATCCAAAAATCCACGGCGGCCTTCTGGGCCTGCGCGACAAGGCTGAACACGTGGCCGCCATGCGCGAGCATGCCATCGAGCCGATCGATCTGGTCTGCGTGAATCTCTATCCCTTCGAACAAACCGTGGCGCGACCCAATGTGACAGAGCCCGAAGCCATCGAGCAGATTGATATCGGCGGCCCCAGCATGGTCCGGTCTGCTGCCAAGAATCATCGCTTTGTCACCGTGGTGACCGATCCAGCGCAATACGACGCTGTCGCCACCGAAATGGATGCTCACAAGGGCGCTACCACCGGCGATTTGCGCCGGCGGCTGATGGTCGCCGCCTTCGCACGCACCGCTGCTTACGACACCGCCATCGCAGAATGGCTCTCGGTCAAATCCAACACGCAATTTCCGGAAACGAAACTCATTCGCCTGAACAAGGCGGATGAATTGCGCTACGGCGAAAACCCGCATCAGGGTGGAGCACTGTATCTCGATCCCTCCGCCACCGAACCCTCGGTCGCCACGGCCAAGCAATGCCACGGCAAGGCGCTGAGCTTTAACAATCTGTACGACGCCAATGGCGCCCTTGAACTGGTGAAAGAAATCGACGCAAAGGATGCCGCAGCCGTCGCGGTGATCAAACATGCCAATCCCTGCGGCATGGCCACGGGCCGAAACGCTGCAGAAGCATTTGAACGCGCCCATGCGGGCGATCCCCTTGCGGCCTTCGGCGGCATTGTCGCCTTCAACTGTCCCGTTACCGCAGCGGCTGCTGCGGCCATCGCCGACGGCAACAAATTCATCGAAGTGATTGTTGCACCCGCATACGAAGATGCCGCACTGGCCACACTGCGCGAACGCTGGCAAAACGTGCGCTGCTCGAAACCGGC
>CALOAZ010000036.1:0-7191 GCA_942491355.1 uncultured Phycisphaeraceae bacterium | reverse complement strand
CTGACCATAAAACCGATCTGATCCATGTGCGCCGCAAGCATCACCTTCAAGGGGCGCTCAGCCGCCTTGCCGCTTTTCGGGCGCGGACGTCGCACGGCGAGCAACGATCCCATGGCGTCCGTACGCACTTCGTCGAATAAACCCTGAATCCGGCTCTGAATTAGTTCACGAATTCGACTTTCACGACCGGGAACACCGGGGCATTGCGTGAGTGCTTCGAGCAGGTCCATTGCGACAATCTCCGGATGAGGGAAAACCAAGTGTAACCGAATGCGGACGTATCAGGGACAATCCCTCGGTTGATCCGATCCACAAGCTCCCCTTAAATAGGGGTTTGTGCGCGGGCAGAAGGACACCGGTCGTTTTTGGGAAAGAGCACGCAACAATTCATCAAGCACTGGACGACCGGCAGTACCCATCTGCGATCGGTCGGGCGCAGCATTCTTCTGGCTGCTGCGGTGGGCGCTTTCACCGGCCTTGGCGCCTCCATCCTCCACACACTCTGCGAAACGGTCGCGCACTTCGTACTCTATCGCATGGCTGGCTATGCCGGTGGTTCACCTGCCGCGCATGAAGACATGCTGTTTCATGAAACGGCACTGACCCTCATCCCATGGCTTTTGATTCTGATCCCCGCAACAGGGGGATTAATCAGCGGCTGGCTGATCTATCGTTTTTCTCCTGAATGTGCCGGGGGCGGTGCCGAAGCCGCAATTGATTCATTTCACAATCGACGCGGCATGATCCGCACGCGCGTGCCCTTGATCAAAACCCTCGCCACCGCTCTCACCTTGGGCACTGGCGGTTCAGGCGGTCGCGAAGGTCCGATTGCTCATATTGGCGCAGGTATCGGATCGTATTTAGGAACGCGATTGAATCTTTCGGCCAGCGAGCGGCGCATTCTTGTGGCCGCCGGCATGGGCGCGGGCATCGGCGCGATCTTCCACGCGCCACTTGCAGGCGCGATCTATGCCGTCGAAGTGCTCTATCGCGATCCCGACTTCGAAGCCGAAGCTTTGATCCCTTCATTCATGGCGACCACGGTGGCTTACTGCGTTTACAACATCATCCTCGGCGTGGTGTTCCATGCCGACCAGGCGATCTACCAACCCCTGTTCAGTGTGGCCGGCGGTGAAAGCATCCGCTTTCGTGATCCGCTATTGCTGCTGCCCATCACGGTCCTGGCCCTCGTGATGACCATTGCCTCTTTCGTCTTCGTACGCGGATTGCAGACCGCCAAATGGACCTTCGATCGCATGCCGCTGCGGCCGTGGCTCAAGCCGGCCATCGGAGCGGGACTCTCGGGTGTGGTGGCTCTGGCCATCTATTACCCCATGGCCGCAGCCGGACGCTCTGCACAATACGACTCTCTGAGCGTGCTCGCCTTCGGCTATGGATTTCTGCAAAACATTCTCAACGCCTCTTTGCCCTCCCATATGGGTATTGCCATCGCCCTGCTGATGGTGGTCGCCCTGGGCAAAATGGTGACCACCGCACTGACGATTGAATCAGGAGGATCTGCGGGCGTGTTCGGTCCGAGCATGGTGATCGGCGGCGCACTGGGCGCCGTGGTGGGCCTTCTGTTCAATCGCCTGATGCCGGGCACGGTGGTGAGCATTCCAGTTTTCGCGATTCTCGGCATGGCGGCATTTTTCGCCGCCGCCGCCAACACCCCTGTGGGCACTTTGATCATGGTGACCGAGATGACCGCCAGCTACGAACTGCTGCTGCCGGCCATGTGGGTATGCGCCTTGAGTTACCTGCTCAGTCGCGGATGGTCCGTTTACGCCGCGCAAGTGCCTACGCGCGTGAATTCGCCCGCTCATCGCGGTGATTTTCTGATCGATGTCCTCGAAGGACTCTCCGTGCGCGAAGTACTGGACTCTGCCGGTCGTAACTCCATCACCGTCCTGCCCGGCATGTTGCTGCAAGATGTGGTTCACTTGTTCACCGATACCAAACAAACCTGTTTTCCCGTGGTCAATCGGGAAGGTCGCTACTTCGGACAATTCAGTCTGAGCGATGTCAGGCAGTTCCTTTACGATTCGGAACTGGGCGCTCTTGCCGTGGCCCATGACCTGGCTTCACCGTGCGAGCCCCTCTCCACACGCCTGGATCTGCACAGCGCCATCGAACGGTTCGTGAACTGCCAGTTCGAGGAGCTGCCGGTCATCGACCCGGATGCCCCGGATCACCTCATCGGCATGCTGCGCCGCCAGGATGTCATCGCCACTTACAACGCCAAGTTGATCGAGATGCGTCGCGATGACGGCCCGACACGCGTCAGTGCGTGGTAAGCTGCTGGTCATGACCGATCCGCCTTCCGACCGATCCTTCACGCGCGAACATCGCCTGCGCCATCGAAGTGCGTTTCAGGCGGTTTATGAATCGCGCGTATTTGAACAGGCCGGGCCGATTCGATTATTCGGTCACCGCAACGAAACCTCGATTTCGCGCCTGGGCCTGAGTGTTTCGGCGCGTGTGGGTAATGCGGTCACGCGCAATCGGATCAAACGCCTGTTGCGCGAGGCCTTCCGACTGTTGCGGTCCGAACTGCCCGGCGGATACGATTGGATCGCGGTCGTTCGTCCGCATGCCCCACGCCACCTCGAAGACTACCAGCGTCTGATGGCCCGAGCGGCACAAGGCGTGCACCATCGCTGGTCCGAGCGCCATCGCTCTCCGGAGACCCCCTGACCGTGAATGCCCTCAAGCGATGGCGCGAACGCGTCCAGAATCTTCTGCAAAGTCCGGAACGGCGATTGACTCGGCGTCAGCGCGCCATGCGCTATGCCATCGAACTGCCGCTGCATTGTTTTCGCGAACTGCGACACGACCGCGCCGGACAGATGGCTGCCGCGCTGACGTACCACACACTGTTCAGCCTTCTGCCCACACTCGTACTCGGCATGCTGGCCCTGAATGCTTTCGTCGACAAGACCGAGCGCGATCACTTCAAGGATTCGGTGGTCGAAATCATTCTGCCTGCCACCATCGCCGACAACAATGACCAGTCCGATGATTCAGAAACCGCCCGCCGCCGCCGCGAACTGCACGAAGGCCGACAGCTGATTGCGAACAAAATCGAAACCGCAATGGATTCGATCAGCAATCTGCATTTCGGCGGGATCGGGATCGCCGGCGTGCTGGTATTCATCTACGGTGCCACCGCCTTGCTCTCCACCGTGGAACGCAGCTTCAACGCCATTTTCGGCGCGACCCGTGCGCGCCCGTGGTATATCCGGCTGCCGCTTTATTACACGGTGATCACGCTGGGGCCTGTGCTGATTCTGATGGGGCAATGGCTGCAGAACTGGCTACAAGTGCTGTTTGAAAACGGCTCCATCGGATGGTTCACAGGAACCTGGATCTTTCTCTCGCCCCTGCTTTCAACGTGGCTGGTGGTGTTTGCCGCTTATGTGCTGATTCCGCACACGCGCGTGCGATTTCGCGCCGCGTTGATCGGCAGCGGCACGGCCGCCCTGTTGATTTTATTATTCGTCGAAGGCTTTCGGGTTTATGTTCGCGTCTACATCGGCAGCACGGCGGTGGAGACCATCTATGGCGCGCTGGCCCTGCTGCCTCTGTGCCTGCTCTGGCTCTATCTGGTGTGGCTGATCATCCTGTTCGGCGTGGAAATCACGCACACGCTTCAGGCCATGAAAGGCCGGAGCTTCAAACATCAGGCCCACCGCCTCACCACCGACATGGTCATCGATCCGATCTGGATCATTCCCCTGGCGGCTCGCATCGCAAAATCGTTTGCGCGTGGCCACTCGCCGATGTCACCACACTGGGCGAAGGCATGGGACTTTCACCGCGCGCGGTGCAACAGTTGATCGAAACGCTCGAAGATGCCGGCCCGGTGCGTTACGCCGAAGAGGGCCGCAAGCGCGGCTACACGCTGTCGCGCCCCGCCGACCAGATCGGCGTGCACGAATTGCTGCAAGCCTCGGAAGATCTTCTGCCGCCGGTGCTGGGTGCCCGTTCACAGAAAGATCCCGCATGGCGTCTGGTCCGCCAGTTCCATCAGGCAGGCGAAGAAATGGCCAAAGCCAAAACGCTGGCGGATCTCTGCAAATAAAAAAGCCCCTCGCCTGATACAGCAAAGGGGCTTTTGATATCTGGACAAACTAATTCACTGGGCCAGTTCGGTCGCCAGCTTGCCGTAAAAATTGTCGGCATTTTTCTCGGCAAAACGGGCAAGTTCTCGCTTCTGAATGGCGGCGGGTGCCGCAGCCAGTTTGGCCTGAAGCTTGTTGAAGCTTTCACCAACGCGATAAGCCGGATCCGACTTGAGGGTCTTAAATTTCTCGCCGGCCTGCGTGCCGTCCTCGGTACCACTGAGTGCTTTGGATAGAACGCTGTACAACTCAGCGGCGGTATACACATCGCCTTTTTCTTCGGCCGCGATCGCCTGAGCTTTTTTCTCTTCGACCCAGCTCGTCGCCACTTCGAGTACCGACTTGGCTTCGGTCACATCTTCGGCGTCTTTGTCGGTCTCGATGATTTTATTCAACTGCTCGATACCCGATCCCACGCGACCGCCCATCAGGGTTTTCTGAATGGAACGCACTGAACGGCTCGAACTGGGTTCTGTGAACACCGGATAACCGAGTGTCGCCAGCGGCGACACGGTTTTGAGGGCTGTTTCCACATGCTTTTCACTCACGGTGGCTGCATGACCCACGTAAGTGATCTTGCCATTGCCATCGATCAACACCGCGTGCGGAATTCCGCGCACGCCGTAAGCCGGGTCGTACACCTTGTCGCCCACAGAGATCACGTACTCCATGCCATACTTCTTGAGGAAGGCCGGGATATCCTCGCTCGTGCCATCGGTCTGACCAATGATGACCAGGCCTTTGGCGGCATACTTGGCATGAAGGTCCTTCACGTGAGGCAGCGATGCGATACAGGGCCCGCACCAGGTGGCCCAAAAATCGATCATCACCACACGGCCTCGATACTGGGCCAGCGAAATGCCTTTGCCTGTGGCGGTGTTGTAAGACTTCCGACTGGTCAACTCAGGGGCAGTCTCACCCACTGACCCTGCGCCTTGCGCGATCAGAGGCATCAGACACGTACCCGCCAAGACGGCGGCAATCAGGCGTTTGGACAGCATCATGGTTTCATATCCCGGGATTGTAGAAGTGGATTCTCAGCGTCGGAAGGCATTTCCGGCCTATGCCTTCTTATACGCAGGCTCTGGCTCAAATGGCGCAGATTCGAACATCATTTTTCACCCATTCAGCCGGGGAATCACGTCTGAAAGGCAAGACCGACATCGGAGGGATAAAACGCATCCAGCGTTTCGCGCCAGTCTTCCAACGTCTTGGTCGCGATGAAACGGGCTTTGACGGCTTCGGTCTGCGGATGGTGCTGCGCAAACTTGATGCCGAACTTGCGCATCATGCGTCCGGCGGTCTTTTCACCATGGAGTGCCACCGAAAGCTCGAAATGTTCCAGAAGCACGGCCCTTTGTTCTGAAATCGTGGGCGGCACGGGTATCTGCCCCCGGCGCAGCGCCTGAGCCTGACGAAAAATCCACGGATTACCGATACAGCCCCGCGCAACCGAGGCTCCGCACACGCCGGTCTGTTCAATCATCGTAAAGATCGATTCGGGCGTGAACACATCACCCGAACCGAAGATCAAAAATCCGCGATCGATCTCTGCGCGATACCGCGCGGTGAGATCGGCCAGAAACGGCCACCGGGACGGACCGAGGTATTTTTGCTGCACCGTTCGGCCATGCACCGTCACGCCGGCATAGCCCAGATCGATGGCCCGTTCAAAAATCCGGAAGAAGGCCGCTTCGTGTTCCGGACCTTCGTCATAAGCGCGGCGCATCTTCACCGTCAGCGGCACGGCATCGCCGATCGCATCGCGCACCGCATCCAGAATGGCCTCGGCTTCATCCGGAGCGCAGAGCAAATGACCCCCGCGGCATTTCTTTTTGATTTTCTTCACCGGACAGGCCAGGTTGATATCGATCACGTCATAACCCAATTCGAGCAGGATCTTCGACCCGGCGGCGATCTCGCGCGGATGCGATCCCATCAATTGACCGGCGATCGGATGATCACGGTCGTCCAGTTCTGCCGCGGCCAGCCCCTTGCCCCCCTGAATCAAAAAATGATCCAGCATGGCTTCGGTCACGCAAAACGGAGCGCCATGACGGCGAGCCACCAGACGCATGGCGGCATCGGAATAACCTGCGAGCCCCGCCTGATAAAACGGCGCATCATCCACCCACGAAAAGGCGGCGGGTCGAACTGGCTTGCTCGTCACGATCATGGTCGCCATGATAGGCCCGTTGTGAGAACCACCTCAAGCATTCCGTACGCATTCGTGCTGCTGACGCTGGCTTTGACCGGCTGCGGCAGTGATTTGATGGGCCCGCTGATCGGCCCCACGGCCACACCGATCTCGACCGCCTATCCCGAAGGCACACTCCCCGGCCCCGTACTGGCCGTCCAGGTCAACCGTTCGGGGCGGTATCACATCGTGCTCGACAACCGCACCGTGCATGCGCTGGACAACGTCCAGATCTGGCTCAATCGCGAATGGGGCGCCACACTCGCGCATGTGCCGGTGGGCAACAGCGGGCCGATTCATCTCGCACAATTCCGCAATATTCATGGTGAACCTTTCCCGATGGGTTCGTTCATCCGCCCGGAAGACACACGCCCCGTCCTCAAGGCCGAATTGATCATGCAAGGTCGGTCGCACGGACTGAACGTGCGTCTGATGCCGGGATGGGAACGCCCGCTCTGAATCGCGTCACTTGATCCAAACGGCAGGCACCCCGAAGATGCGCATCGATGCCTGCCGATACACCGTCCCCCACATCTTTTCTCGCCACACCCATTCAATATGCCACCGGTGTCGGACCACACCGCGCCGAATGCTTCGAGCGCCTGGGTGTGTACACCATCGCCGATCTGATCAAACACCTGCCGCATCGATACGAACTTGAGGCCGCCGCCGAAACCATCGCCGATCTGCGCGAGGATGTCATCGGCACCGCCATCGGCACCATCACCCGATGCCGCTGGGTGCCTTCCGGCGGCTCACCCATCGGTCGAGAGCGCGGGCGCGGCGGACGTTTCACCGCCACACTCGAAGACGATCGCGGCAGCCTCGAACTGGTGTGGTTCAACGCCAGTTATCTGCGTCAGAAAATCC
>CALOAZ010000035.1:0-9871 GCA_942491355.1 uncultured Phycisphaeraceae bacterium | reverse complement strand
AAACACTTACGGCCATGCCCCCCGAAAACAAACGACGCGGGCAGGCCGGTATCGTGCATATTCTCAAAGGCGGATCGCTCGAATCGCCTACCGATCCCGTCACGCCCGGGACCCTGAGCGCCGTGGCCGCGGTCCGTGGCGCAGACAATCCCGACAAGGCCTCGGACCTGCCCGAGACCCTCGATGGCCGGCGCAAAGCGCTCGCAGAATGGATCACTTCAACGGATAACCCGTTGGCCGCCCGCGTCATGGTCAATCGACTCTGGTTGTCTCACTTCGGACGAGCCATCGCAGGCAATCCAAACAATCTGGGTAAAACCGGCCAGAAGCCTTCGCACCCGAAATTGCTGGATTATCTCGCAGAATCTTTCGTGAAACAGGGCTGGTCCGTCAAAGCCATGCATCGCCTGATCATGACGTCAGAGGCTTACAAACGATCGAGCGATCCACTGCCGAAAGAAATGGCCGAAAAAGATCCGGACAATCACCTTTGGGCCCGCTTTGATCCACGACGACTGACTGCCGAAGAAATTCGCGACAGCATGCTTGCGCTGTCCGGCGAAATCAATCTCACCATGGGCGGCATTCCTGCACGGCCGGAGATCAATCTCGAAGTCGCCATGCAGCCACGCCATATCATGGGCGGCATTGCAATGGCCTATCAGCCTGACCCGAAACCGGAGCAGCGCCACCGACGCACCATTTACACCGAACGCACACGCACACTGCGCGATCCCCAACTCGAGGTCTTCAATCAACCAAGTCTCGACCTGAGCTGCGAAGCACGCGATGCCTCGACGGTCACACCTCAAGTTTTCAGCTTGTTCAACAGCCAAAATTCATACGATCGCTCTCTGGCGATGGCACACCGACTCGAAACGCTTTCCGACGCCATTGCCGGCCGGATCGATCACGCTTTCGAGCTTGCGTTCGGCCGTCAACCTACCGATGCCGAACGACGGCAATCGCTTGATCACATCAAAGCGATGACCACGCATCATGCGGCGCATCCGCTCCAAAAAACCGCGCCGCCGAAATACGTCATTCGTGAAATGGTCGACGAACAAACCGGCGTCAACTTTTACTGGGTGGAAGATCTGGACATCTATCAAGGCCCGTACGTGCCGGACCTGAAGGCATGGGATGTCGGCCCCGAAACACGTGCTCTTGCCGACTTGTGCCTGGTCTTGTTCAACAGCAACGAATTTGCCTACGTTTATTAAGTCGAGGAACGCGCTGATGCATCCGACCTCTCGTCGACAATTCATGTATGGCCTTGGCGCCTCACTGGGCTCAGTGGCCTTCACATCCATGCTTGCACGCGAAGGGCTGGCAGCCTCACCCACCGCGCAAGCCACCGGACCACTCGCGCCCAAAAAAGGCCACTTTGATGCGAAAGCCAAGGCGTGCATCTTTCTCTACATGGAAGGCGGCCCGAGCCACATCGATACATTCGACCCCAAATCCATGCTTTCGAAGATGCACATGAAGCGCTTCACGCGCAATGACAAATTCGCCTCGGCCATGGCTTCAGGGGATCGGTATTTCGTGCAGAGTCCTTTCAAATTCAAAAAAGCCGGTAAAGCCGGCATCGACATGTGCGAACACTGGGAGCATCTCACCGATGTCGCCGACGAACTTTGCGTGTATCGCGGCGGACAGGCCGAATCGGTCAACCATCCCACCGCGAATTATCACATGAACACCGGCAGCCGCTTCGGCGGTGAACCCGCCATCGGTTCATGGGTCACGTATGGTCTGGGATCGATGAATCAGGATCTGCCGGGTTACATCGTGTTGCCCGATGTGTCGTATCCACAGGGTGGCAGCCCGAACTGGGGCAATGGCTATCTGCCACCCTATTACCAAGGCACGCCGCTGCGCGCGGCGGGATCTCCCATTCTCGACCTCACCCCACCGGCCGGCATCACGCCGGAACATCAGCGACAAAATCTTGATCTGCTGAGCAGTCTGAACCGTGATCATGCCCAACATCATGCCGGCCATACCGAGCTTGCGGCGCGCATGAACAATTACGAACTGGCATTTCGCATGCAGGCACAAGTGCCGGATCTACTGGATATCAGCAAGGAAAACGCTCAGACTCAGGAACTTTACGGCCTGAATGATCCAGTCACCCATGACGTGGGCAAACGCTGCCTGCTGGCACGTCGACTGGTTCAAAAAGGCGTGCGCTTTGTTCAGGTGTATACCGCCGGATGGGATTCGCATGATTATATTTCGCGGGCTCACAGCGAACGCATCCGCGCGGTCGACAAACCCATCGCCGGATTGATCGCCGACCTGAAGCGACTGGGCATGCTCGATCAAACCCTGATCGTGTGGACCGGCGAATTCGGCCGAAGCCCCGACAACGGCAAGCGCAGCGGCGGCGACGCCCTCGGCCGCGACCACAATGCCAAGGCCATGAACATGTTCTTCGCCGGCGGCGGTGCTCCCGCCGGATCAATCGTGGGCGCGACGGATGACATCGGTGAAAAATCAGTCGAAGTCACGCACCCCATCAAAAACGTTCACGTCACGATGCTGAAAATGCTCGGGTTGGATGACAACAAACTGACGTATTTCCACGGCGGCCGTTTCAAGCAGCTCAGCCAGACCGGCGGCGAAGTCATTCCGGAATTGATCGCATAACTTCGTTCAGTAGGACCACTTCGGGCTTTGAAGCACGATGCCATGCGGACCGAACCCTGTCGGCAGCGCGCGTCATCCTTTTGGCACAAAGCGACTTGCATTCAATCCGCATTGATGAGCCCCTCCCCATCGCAATTTTGCAACAGACCGGATTTTCGTCCGTTCCACTCTCTCGCAAAGCGTAAAATGGGGCTTTGCCCCGCAGGCTTGCAGACCCCTGTGCGACCGGATCCTCTACCGGTGAAATCCCCGCACACGGACCGGACCTGTGTCGTGAGAGGAATCGGTTGGCATGAGATTCAGGCGAGGCAGCCGTCACCATCGCTGGATCCTCATTAGCGTTTTCGCTTTTGCCCTGCTTCCGTTCCATCTCACCCGTGCCGAAGACCCGTCTGATCTTCCAGCCACCCAATTGCTCTATCGCAACGGGGATTATGCCGGCACACTCAAAGCCGCCCGCCAGGCCATCGAAGCGAATATCTGGGGTGTTGAATGGCGACTGCTGCTTCTGCGGTCACTGCTGGCCACCGGACAAAACGCCGACGCACTGACCGCGCTCGAAGAAGTGACACGCCGCTATCCCACCAGCATCCAGGTCCTCATGCTCGCGCATGACATCCATCGCCGCAACGGCGATCCGATGACCGCCCGCAGTGCGCTCGAACACATTCCGGAATTGTTCGGCCGGTTTCAAAATGCCTTTTGGCCTGCCGATGAACGTGTGGCCCTCGGCGATGCCGCCATCGCCCTCGGCGAAGATCCCAAACTGGTATTGGATCTGTTTTACAACCGGGCCCTGAAACAGGAACCGGATTGCCGCGCGGCCTATCTCGCTGCCGGACGCCTGGCGCTCGACAAGCATGATGATGCCATGGCAGCAAAGCGCTTCGGCGAAGGCCTTGAGCGTTTTGAAAACGATCCGGATCTGCTCAGCGGTCTGGCACGTGCTTTGGCTTCAAGCGATCGTGCCGCCATGGGTGTGGCCCTCGAAGCCGCTCTGGCCATCAACCCGCGCCATGCCGACACGCTGATGTTCAAGGCCGAACAGCAAATCGATGCCGAAGATCACGACGGCGCCAAGCAAACACTGATGGCCATCATCAAAACAAACCCGCGCCATGCCAGCGCGTGGGCTTTGCTTGCCGTCATGGCGCACCTCGAACATCAACCGGCCGAAGAGATACACGCCCGCGCCAATGCCCTGGCGTCGTGGGAAACAAATCCCGAGGTGGATCATCTGATCGGTCGAAAACTGTCGCGCCATTACCGCTTCAAGGAAGGCGCCGAATATCAGCGGCGCGCCTTGAAACATGATCCGGTCTACCTGCCGGCCAAAATCCAGCTTGCGCAGGATTTATTGCGCCTCGGCCACGAGCAAGAAGGCTGGGATCTGGCCGAATCCGTCCACGAAGCCGACGGCTATGACATCGTGGCTTACAACCTCAGTACGCTGCACGATCATTTGGCGACCTTCAAAACAATCGAACGCGATGGCTTCATCATTCGCATGGATGCCCGCGAGGCCGCCGCTTACGGCGAAGAAGTCCTCGCCCTGCTCACTGAAGCCCGCAAAACACTCCATGCCAAATACAACTTCAAATCTGATCAACCCGTGACGGTGGAGATCTTTCCGGAACAGACTGATTTCGCCGTGCGCACCTTCGGCATGCCCGGCGGAGCCGGCTATCTCGGTGTGTGCTTCGGCAATCTCATCACGGCGAACAGTCCGGCGGGCATCGCCGCCACACCGGCCAACTGGAAAGCCGTGCTCTGGCACGAATACGCGCATGTCGTCACGCTGAACCTCACGCGACATCGCATTCCGCGATGGCTCAGCGAAGGCATCAGTGTGCATGAAGAAATTCTGCGCGACCCCTCATGGGGTCAGCGCATGAACGAAACCTTCCGCGCCATGATTCTCGAACAAGCCCTGCCGCCGATCGAGCAGATGTCCAGCGCCTTCATGAAGGCGCGCACGCCTGACCAGATGATGTTCGCCTATTTCGCCTCATTGCTGGCCGTCCAATACATCGTGGATCAATACGGGGCGCAGGCCATCGACGGCATCCTCAAGGATCTTGGCGAAGGCATCGCCATCAACGATGCCATCACGCGCCGCACCGCCGCATCCCAAAAACTGGAAGCCGGCTTTGCCGCCTTCGCACTTCGACGTGCCGATGCCATGGCCCCGAAGGCCGACTGGTCCACACCGGACGAAGCTTTCATGGAACAACATGGCGAACAAGCGCCGGCCCAATGGTTGATGACCCATCCCGACAGTCTCTGGGCGCTGCGCAACAGCGTGGCACAACTCATGACCGATGAACAATGGGTCGATGCCGCCAAGTTGCTCGATCGCCTGGTAAAACTGCATCCGACTGAAAGCGGTCCAGGCAGTGCCGCATTGCGCTTGGCAGATGTCTATGGCGAACTGAAGCAAACCGATCGAGAACGTCAAATCCTCGAACACATCGCCGGCATCGATGCGTCGACCACACCGGCCTTCCGGCGTTTGATCGAAATCGCAGAAGCGCAGCAGGATTGGCCTAGCGTCGCTCAAAACACGCGACGTCTACTGGACGTCAACCCCATGACGGTTTCGGCTTACACCCAGCTTGCTCAAGCGTCTAAAAACATCAACGATGCCTCATCGGCGATTCGCGCGTACCGCGCCTTGCTCACGCTCAACCCGGATGATCCGGCCGGTACCCATTTCAATCTGGCCCGACTGCTTCAAAAGACCGATCGCGCCGCTGCGCGACGACACACGCTTGAAGCGCTCGCCGAGGCCCCACGTTATCGCGCTGCGCTCCAACTGCTTCTGGAACTGATCGCCCCATCGGAGGCACAACCATGAAACGCTTTCTATGGGGATGCACTCTGCTGATCGGCTTGGTCATCACTGTCGCCGTGGCCCAATCCAACCGCGATCGCTTTCTGAATCGAGGCGGCGTCCCAACTTGGGAAGTGGATCAGAAATACCCCGAAGATGTCTTCACGTTCGTGCGCGTGCGCTACAACTCGTGGGGGGGTCGCTGGGGCAAGTGGCAGACTGATTATCCTGACAGCGATCTGAATTTTTCTTATCGCCTGCAACAGATGACCTCCATGAAGGTGCATCCCGAAGGCAAAGTGCTTGAACTCACCGACCCCGCACTCTTCGATCATCCGTTCATCTACCTGATCGAACCCGGCCAGCTCGATTTCACCGAAGCTGAAATCGTCGCCCTCCGAAAATATCTGCTCAACGGCGGCTTCCTCATGGTGGATGATTTCTGGGGAGATGATGAGTGGAATAATTTTCACACCGAAATCAAACGGGTCTTTCCCGATCGCGAACCGACGGAACTGCCACTCGAACACCCGATCTTTCACGCCATTTTTGATCTGAAGGAAAAACCGCAGGTCCCGGCGATCAACACCGCGCTGCAAGGCCGCGCCGAAGGCATCACCTGGGAGCGCGGCGAAGAAGGCCGCGAAGTTCACTACAAAGGCATCTTCGATGATCAGGGCCGCATGATGGCCATCATCTGCCACAACACCGATCTTGGCGACGGATGGGAACGCGAAGGCGAGAACGCCTGGTACTTCAAGGAATTTTCCGAGAAGAAGGCGTTTCCCATGGGCATCAACATTGTGTTCTACGCCATGACACACTGACGCACAGAAAGGCATCTGTTTTGAGTACCACCACCGACGCACATGCGGATGAAAGACAGGCCGTCGAACAAATTCGCGGCGCACTTCAGGCGCAAATCAAAGCCGAACTGAGCAAGGCCATCGTCGGACAGGACGAAGTGGTTGAGCAACTGCTGATCGCCGTACTCTCGGGCGGCCATTGCCTGATCACCGGCGCGCCGGGCCTGGCCAAAACCCTTCTGGTGAAATCGCTTGCCGATGTGTTCGATCTGAGCTTCCGGCGCATTCAGTTCACGCCGGATCTCATGCCCGCCGACATCACCGGCACCGAAATCCTCGAAGAAACACTCGAAGGCCGACGGATGGTGTTCGTCAAAGGCCCGATCTTCGCGAACATGATTCTCGCCGATGAAATCAACCGAACACCCCCCAAAACCCAAGCCGCTCTGCTCGAAGCCATGCAGGAGCACCATGTCACCGCCGCCGGTCGACGCCACGATCTGGCCGAGCCTTTTTTCGTACTGGCCACTCAAAACCCCATTGAAATGGAAGGCACGTATCCGCTGCCTGAAGCCCAGCTCGATCGATTCATGTTCAACGTCATGATCGATTATTTGCCCGAAGACGATGAAGTCGCCGTCGTGGCACGTACCACCTCGAAAAAGCCAGAACCGATCGCCCGCCTGTTCGACGGTGCCGACGTGCAGCGCTTTCACGAAGTCGTGCGCGGCGTGCCCATCGCCGAAGACCTGGTGCGCTATGCCGTGCGCCTTGCCGCAGCTTCTCGACCGGGTCGCGACGGCACACCGGAGTTCATCAGCAATTGGGTGAACTGGGGCGCCGGCCTGCGCGCCGCACAAAACATGGCCCTCGCCTCAAAAACGCGAGCCCTGTTGCGTGGCCGGTCCCACGTCAGCGCCGAAGATATCCGGGCCACGGCCCACCCTGTACTCCGCCATCGCATCCTGGTGAACTACCGCGCCGAAGCCGAAGGCGTCAGCGTCGAAACGGTCATTGATCGATTGCTCGAATCCGTCCCGGGAGTGGATTGAATTTCATGCCCGCCGCCACCGGCAAAATGCTGATGGATCCCGCGACGCTGATGCGCATCCGCTCGATGGAGATGCGCGCCAAAGTCATCGTCGAAGGTTTTCTGCGCGGCATTCATCGAAGTCCCTACCACGGTTTTTCGGTGGAGTTCACCGAGTACCGGGAATACACCCCCGGAGATGACCCGCGCTATCTCGACTGGCGACTGTATGCGCGATCCGACCGCTACTACATCAAGAAATACGAAGACGAAACCAATTTGCGATGTCAGCTTCTGGTCGATGGCAGTCGATCCATGGCTTACGGATCGGGCGACTACCCCAAGGCTGAATACGGCGCCACGCTGGCCGCCGCCCTCGCCGCACTGCTGTTCCGACAAGGCGATGCCGTCGGCCTCACCACGTTCGATGCCGGTATCGGCAGCATCCTTCCTGCACGAAACAGGCCGGGGCATCTGCATCGCCTGATGCTTGAACTGGAGAAAACACCCGAAGGCCGTTCCACCGATCTGACCATCCCGCTTCAACACATCACCGAGCGCATCACCAAACGAAGTTTGATCGTGCTGATCTCCGACCTGCTCGCACCGATTGAAACCCTGCCGCACCATCTGGGACTGCTGCGCGCACACGGACATGACGTGGTGGTTTTCCAAACCCTCGACCGGGCCGAACTCGAACTGCCCTTCGAAGGCCCCACCGTCATCGAAGACATGGAAACCGGCCAACAGATTCATTTCGACCCACATGCTTCACAAGCGGGCTACCAACAGCGCCTGGTCGCCCATCTCGATGCGGTCGCCGCTGCCTGCGGCTCTTACGGCATTGACCACCATTTGATTCCGACCGACCAACCGCTAGAACTCGCCTTGCTGGCCTTTCTTCAGGGACGCGCCGCACGCGGCCGCCAAATCGCAAGAGGAGGCCGCCGGTGAGTTTTTTGTTCCCGCTTTATTTGATCGGCGCAGCGGCCATCGGCATTCCGATCGCCCTGCATCTGATTCGCAGGCACACGCATCGTCGCATCGATTTTTCCACGCTCATGTTTTTGCGCGATACGCCGCCCAAACATCAAAGCCGCCGCCACATCGAACGATGGCCCCTTTTGCTTTTGAGATGTCTTGCACTCTGCCTGCTGGCTCTCGCTTTTGCGCGCCCCTTCTTTGCCAGCGCCGATCTGAGCGCCACACCCGATGCGGCACGCATCACCGTTTTGATTGATCGCAGCGCCTCGATGCAACGCTCCGATCTCTGGTCACGTGCGCTGACCACCGCCCAACAAACGTTCGACAAGGCATCGGCCACGGATCGTGTCAGCATCATGACGTTTGATACGACCGCGCATCCGGTTTTTTCATTCGAGCGTTGGGCGGCCATGCCGCAATCCACGCGGGCCGAAGCCGCACAGCAGGCTTTGGCCGCAAATGTGCCGGGGTGGGCCGGCACCGATCTCGGCGCGGCACTCATCTCAGCCGCCGAAGCCATGCGCGAAGATGAATCCGATGCCACGCAGCAGACATTACCCCATCGACGCATCGTGCTGATCACCGACGCACAACACGGTGCCGCACTCGATGCCTTGCGGGCTTACGACTGGCCGAGCGATCTGACCGTCAGCCTGGAATTGCTTCACGAAAACGATCCCACCAACGCCACGCTCCAGCGCGTGATCGATGCCCATGCTTCGATCGATGACCCGAAAAGCCCAGTGCATCTGCGCATTGCCAACGCCGATGATTCCAAAAACGATCAATTTCGCGTGCGATGGAACGCACCCGACTCACCGGCCGTGGATGTCAAAGTCGCGCCGGGCGCGGCACAACTGATTCAAGCACCGGCCCGACCGCAAAATGCCACCACTCTGGTTCTCGAAGGCGATGCGCACGGTTTCGACAACCAGCTTCACATTGCGCCGCCGCTGGTACGTCGCGCCAATGTCTTGATCTTCAGCAATGATGCCGAAGATGATCCGCATGGCGCACTCTTCTACCTGACCCGCGCTCTGGGCACGACGCACCATCTGGTGCCCGCCCTGACCACGCGCACCTTCGAACAGGGATTCACCGGCATTGATGCCGCGGCGGCGCATCTGATCGTCGCCGCCGGACCCCTTCGCGCCGAAATGGCCGAACCCCTGCGACACTATCTACAAACCGGCAGGACACTCATCACCACACTGCGCCAACCTTCGGATGCAACCGCATGGAGCAGCGCACTGAGCCTAAAATCGATTCCGGCGCAAGAAGCCACGGTCGACCGTTATGCCATGCTAGGCAACATGGATTTGAATCACCCCTTGCTCAAGGCATTCGACGATCCACGCTTTTCCGATTTCACCAAAATTCACCATTGGCGCTATCGCACCGTCGATCTGTCGCAACATCCCGACGCCCGCGTGCTGGCTCGCTTCAACAATGGCGATCCGGCCTGGATCGAATTCGAAGCTCACGGTGGGCGCGTGATCCTGATGACCAGCGCCTGGATTCCCGCCGATTCACAACTGGCGCTCAGCAGCAAATTTGTTCCGC
>CALOAZ010000034.1:0-14963 GCA_942491355.1 uncultured Phycisphaeraceae bacterium | reverse complement strand
GCCGCGTCTGTCAGATCGGCAGCAGTCTGAAGCACCGGGATATCCGCCTTGGCGGATTCCAAGACCTTGCGAGCCTCTTCGACGTTGGTGCCTTCGAGACGGACCACGAGCGGAACCTTGAAGCCGATGCTCTTGGCAGCATTCACAATCGCGCGTGCGATGATGTCGCATTTCATGATGCCGCCGAAAATGTTCACCAGAACACCTTTGACGGACGGGTCAGAGAGGATGATCTCAAAAGCCTTGGTCACGGCTTCTTCACTGGCGGAGCCGCCGACGTCCAGAAAGTTTGCCGGTTCACCGCCATGGAGCTTGATGATGTCCATGGTGCCCATCGCAAGACCCGCACCGTTGACCAGACAACCGATGCTGCCATCGAGTTTGATGTAGCTGAGGCCGGTGGCTTTGGCTTCGAGTTCCTGGGCATTTTCTTCGGACGGATCGAACATCGCTTCGAGCGATTTCTGACGGAACAGCGCATTGTCATCGAAGTTCATTTTGGCATCGATGGCCAGCAGTTGTCCGTCGGGGAAAGCCTCGGTGGCACCGGTCACGATCAACGGATTGATTTCAACCAGTTCCGCATCGAGTTTGGTGAACAGGGTTGCCAGTTTGGTCATGATGGCCACGGCCTGTTTGATTTGGCCGCCGGTGAAGCCGACTTGATACGCGACTTTGCGCGCCTGATGTGCTTGCAGACCCATCAACGGATGAATCGGCTGACGAATCAGGGCGTCGGGGTTTTTGTCGGCGACCGCTTCGATGTCCATGCCGCCTTCGGCCGAAGCGATCATCACCGGACAACCCAACGTGCGGTCCAGTGTGATGGCCAGGTAGTATTCCTTCTTGATATCCACGCCGGCAGCGACGAGGACGCGGCGGACTTCCACACCTTCGGGACCGGTCTGCGGCGTGATCAGCGGCTTGGACATCATGGTCTTGGCCGCTGCGGCGGCATCGTCGGCTGTCTTCACGAGTTTCACACCGCCACCCTTGCCACGCCCACCGGCGTGGACCTGGGCCTTGACGACGGCGAGCGGGGCACCGAGTTTTTCGAAGGCGGCTTTCGCGCCGGCCGCATCGTCAGCCACAATGGCGTCGGGCACGGGGATGCCGGCATCGGCAAGCAGTTGTCGGGCTTGAAATTCGTGGATCTTCATCGCTGGGAAACTCCTGCATTTTGTGAGCGGCACATGGTAGCAAAGGATGCCGCAGGGCGGGAGTCGCTCAGGGGGTTCGGGCGGTGAATGCGGCAGCCATGACGATGGCGACCGCATTGGCGAGGTTGTAGCTGCGCACGGGGCCGGGCATGGGGATCGACAGCGTGCGATCGGCCCAGCGCGTCAGCCATTCGGGAGGCAATCCCGAAATTTCACTTCCGAAAATCAGCACGTCATCGGGTGCGAAGTCAGCCTGAGGGTAGAAACGCTGCCCGTGTTTGGTGATCAGCCAGAAGCGGCGATTAGCAAGCCAGGTCAGAAAGGTTTCAGGATTGTCGTGGACCGTTAGATCCAGATGCGGCCAGTAATCCAGGCCCGCTCGCCGCACGGCTTTGGAGGAGAGGTCCATGGTGATCGGACCGATAAGATGCAGGGGCATCTGCATGCCGACACACTGGCGCGCAATATTGCCCGTGTTGGGCGGAATCGTGGGTTGATACAAAACCACGTGCGGCATCAGCGGGTGGGTCCGGATTCGTGCGCCGCAAGACGCTGCGCCAGCAGATTGAGAAACAGCCCGACGTCAGTGACCACGCCGGTGGATTCAATCGATCCGCGGTCGGCCAGTTTCGTAACGACTGCAGGATTGATGTCGACGCAGATCAGGCGCACGCCGGCGCGCGTCATGTTGCCGGTGCCGATCGCATGCAGCATGGAACTAAGCATGAGAATCATGTCGGCACCTTCAATGGCGCGTGCATAGGCGGCCTGGGCTTCGGTGAGATCCATCAGCGTGTCAGGCAGCGGGCCGTCATCACGGATGGATCCGGCCAGAACATATTGCACGCCGTGCTTCACGCAGGCGTACATGATGCCGTCAGTGATCAATCCCTGTTCGACGGCGGCTCGAATCGATCCCGCCGCGCGCACGCGATTGATCGCCCGCAGATGATGTCGATGGCCATGGGGCACGCCCACGCCGCGTTTCATGTCGATGCCCAGCGAGGTACCGAACAGGTTGAGTTCCATGTCATGCACCGGCAGGGCATTGCCGGTGAGTAGCGCCTGGACGTATCCGCTGCGAATCAATTCGGCGAGATGCTCCGATCCGCCGGTATGCACGACCACTGGGCCGGCCACCACGATGATGCGGCCCTGACGGGCGCGGATGCGTTTCATTTCCCAGGCGATTTCCTCGACCACGCGTTCCACGCGTCGCTCGCTTGAAACACCGGCGCTCATGAAGGCAAAGTCATCACTTAAGCTGGCACGTTCGGGCGTGTGGACTGCGACGCCTTCGACGCCGCAAACCACGCGATCTCCTTTTTGAGATCACGCATCAGCACACAGCGGGCGGTCGAAGCGGTATCGATCACGATCACCACATCCATCCGCTGGCCGCAGACGCGTTGCCACCGCCCGGCCACGCGCACTTCGGTCGGATAGATCGTGGTGGAATAAAAATGTTCCGGTGCCACACCGTCGGCCGGTGCCGGTTCGAGCGTGGCATCGACCGAAGGGCCGAGCGTCATGGCCCCAAGCGGTTGTAAATCATTGAGGACCGAATCCAACGTATCTTGATCCGGAGCGCTGAGGCGCAGGCGGCCGAGCGAAGGTTGATCGTGGCGCAGGCCGGCGCTGAATTGTTCGATGCGGAAACTGCCGCCGGCATCAGTCACGGTATCGAGCACGCGGTTCATCACGCCCGAATCCAGCAGGTGGCCGGATAGTTCGATGCGCGCCGTTCGGATCGAAGATTCAGGAACGGGTCGATGGTGTAATCCGTCAGCCGTGGCTTGTTTCAAGATCAGGCTCAGGCATTTGGCCGCGCCGCCGGCGAGCAGGAATTCACTGAGCGGACAGACCTGTGTTTCAAATCCCCAGTCGGCAAGGCGGCGTTTCAAATCGTCCGAGGCATGGTTCATGACGAGGTGATGGTCCACACGCACCGCATTGCAGCAGAAGCCCAAGGCGTCTTCATCACTGACTTCAAGGCGCTGGTCCGGTGAGAAATGATCGCGAATCAATCGCAGTGACCGGGCATCGAAGGCTGCAGGGTAATACATCGCTCGTCTGCCAGTCAGCGGCGCAAAACACGTGTCGAGGTGATAGAAGCGTTCGTCGACCAGACGCACTGAACGCACATCGCATCGAAAGAATTCGGTCAGATGACGATGGGCCAGCAGGCTGGATCGCACGCCGTATCCAGCCCAGAGTTTCGGAATACCGTCAGCATCGGGCTGGAACAGCGCATCGCCTTCGCCTTCGAAGTCACGACCGTCGGGCAGGGATTCGATTTTGTACTGACGGTCGGCGAACCACTGGGTGTATCCGACGACTTCGGGCACGCGCTGAGGGACGCGGAAAACCGAAGGCACAAAGACGTCTTCCAGCACAAGTCCGGCATTGGCGACAAAGCACATGTCCGGCAGTTGCGGAAGCGGATTCACGATTTCGACGGTGGTGTGCCTTGAGAGCATCGCATGCAGCGTGTCCCATTGGCACTGGGCTTTGTGCTGATCTGCCACGCCGACATTGCCGGCCATCCATGGGTTGATCACGTACTGCACGCCGAAATACGTCGGCGGACACATCAGGATCGGTGAAGGGCCGTCACTCATGCCTATTAGTTTATGGTTTTCAGCGTGACACAGCGCCCACCGGCACGCGGCGAATGGGTGTGGTGACTGTGGCACTGCTGGCACCGGTGGTCAGGCCGATGTATCGGCCATCACCGCTGACGGTGCCCTGGACATCGAGTAAAGCGCCGTCATTGGCCACGCTCACCGTGGGATCAAAACCCACGGCGCCGAACAGGGCGGCATCGTCTTCGAATTGTTTGGGGTCCGGCATGCCGACGGGCACGCGGCCATCCAGGGCGAACAGCAGATGACTGGGCGCTCGCATCACCATACGCAAGTCTTTAGTGCGGACTTCGATTTCGGGGCGCGGCTTGCCGATCCATCGTTCGGGTTCGAGATGCTGTTGCATCCAATCTGTCAGTGCGGTGATCGCCCGCTGTTGATCTTCATGATCAGTGCCATCGGGGCGCTCTATCGTGATCAATGGCATCAGTCGATCCAGAATGGCGGTGGCCGTGTCGTGGCCGGCCAATCGATAACCGCGCACGGCAAGTGCATTTTGGTTGGAGCAGCGGTCGAGTGTGTGTTTGAGTTCGAAGATCTTGGCGATGGCCGTATGCGCTGCATCTTCAGGTGTACTGAGTCGGATATGACCCGGACGGGGATCCAACACCAGACGCTGGTCTTCGGGCGCAATCGCCGGTAACAGTTCCAGCAGAACCTGATGGATGGAATGCCCGCTGGTCCAGGTGGTTGCAAGTGTGGCATTCAGATGTTCGGCGTCGACGCCGTACAATATGATCGGCACACCGGCAGATTGCGAAAGCGCCTGAAGTGTTTCGCGCACCGTAATGGTCTGAGTGGGGGGTGAAGGAGCCGCCTTGGTCAGTGCTTCCTGTGTCTGGATCGCCTGGCGCTGTTGGCGTAAAGCTTCTTCTTCGAGCCGCATTTTCAAAGCAATATCGCGCACGCCTTGCTGATGTCGCACCTGCCGGATTTTATTTGTGACAGATTGAGCCCGTGCGGTCGACACCGACACGCAGGCAAGCAGCATCAGAATGAGGATCAAGCGGTTCATGATCGGGTGGCCCGCTTCAGTGTATGAGGATGGATGAGACATCCTACCCGGCCCGGGACGGATCAGTCCATTTCTTCTTTCAAACAACGCAACAGATCAAAGGCATCCATCGGGCTCAGGCCGTTGAGATCGGTTTCGCGAAGCCGTTTTACGGCAGGATGTTCGACATATTCCGTAAACAGACCCAGTTGTGAACTTGAAGGATCGGCCGTGTTTGCCGCTGCTGCGCCAACGGGTTCAGGAGCGTGATGGACTTCGAGCTGGGCCATCAAGGCGCGCGGGAACGGGCCACGACGGTTTGCGGCAGGCCCGCAATTTGCGCGACATGGATGCCGTAAGACTTGTTGGCTGGACCGGGCGCGATGCGGTGCAGGAAGACGATTTTTTCTCCCCATTCGCGCACGGTGACGTTGAGATTGGTGATGTGAGGGAATTGCTCTGAGAGCTGGGTCAGTTCGTGATAATGCGTGGCGAACACCGTGCGGCAACCGACATGCGCGAGATGTTCGGCGATGGCCCATGCCAGCGATAGGCCATCAAGCGTGCTGGTGCCGCGGCCGATTTCATCGAGGATGACCAGCGAGCGATCGGTCACGTGATGGCAGATGTTGGCGGTTTCAGTCATCTCCACCATGAAGGTCGACTGGCCGGTATGCAGTTCATCGGCGGCCCCGATGCGCGTGAAGATGCGATCGGTCAGGCCGATGGTCGCAGACTTTGCCGGCACAAAGCTTCCGGTATGTGCCAGCAGTGTGAGCAGCGCCGCCTGGCGAATGTAAGTGGATTTACCGGCCATGTTCGGGCCGGTGATCATCGCGAGTGTTTGTCCTGCGCCCAGATCGATGTCGTTGGGCACAAAGCCATCGCCCAGCAATTCATCGAGGACCGGATGTCGGCCGCCGTCAATCTTGCAGATGGGCGCATCCACCATGGTCGGGCGCACGTAGTTGAACTGCACGGCGCGTCGTGCAAAGCAGCCGAGTACATCGAGTTCGGCCACGATGGCGGCATAGGCGGTTAGTTCCGAAAGCCGGTCGGCGGAAGCCTGACACAATTGTTCGAACAGATGCTGCTCGCGTGTGATGGCTTTCTGGCTGGCACCCAGCACCTTGTCTTCGAATTCCTTGAGCTTTGGTGTGATATACCGCTCGGCATTTTTCAGGGTCTGTTTGCGCGTGAAGGTATCGGGCACTTTGACGGCTTGAGCATGCGTGACTTCGATGTAGTAGCCGAAGACTTTGTTGTATCCGAGCTTCAATGAGGGGATGCCGGTTTCTTCACACAGCGCACGCTGATATTCAGCGAGATAATCGTTGGCATTGGATTGCAGATTGCGATACTCATCCAAATCACTGTCATAGCCATCACGAATCAAACCGCCTTCGCGCAGATGAGCCGGTGGGGCATCGACGCAGGCGGTTTCCAGAAGATCCCCGAGTACACGCAATGGCGGAGCGACTTTCGCGATGGCTTCGCGGCGCTCGGCCAGAGCAGGCTGGCCTTCAAGCAGTGCCAGCAACGTTTCTATTTCACCCAGTGATCGACCCAGCGCCATCAGGTCGCGCGGCGTCGGCCGACCGACGGCAATGCGTCCGCTGATGCGTTCCACATCCTGCACGCCACCGAGAAAATCAGCGAGCGGTTCGGCGAGTTCGGGCTCTTGAACCAGTGCGGCGACGGCATTCTGTCGGCGATGGATCGCATCAAGATCAATCAGGGGATAACAGAGCCATTGGCGCAGCGTGCGCTTGCCCATGGCGGTACGGCAGTCCTGAAGCGTACCGAGCAGCGAGCCGCGCGTTTCACCGGATCGCATGGTGTGATCGATTTCGAGACTGCGTAACGAGACTTGATCGATGATCAGGTGCCGATGGGCCTCGATGCGGCGCGGTGGTTGAAGGTGAGGAAGACGTCCTTCTTCAGCCGCGCGCTGGGTTTCAAGCAGATAGGCGACCACCGCGCCGGCCGCACTCAGGCATGGATCGTCGGCGCTGAGGCCGAATCCTTCCAGTGTTTTCACGGCGTATTGTCGGAGCAGTGTTTCGGTGGCTTCGGCTGGGCGAAATTGCCATGCGGGACGCGCCGTCAACGGGCAGCGGATGGGTCGCGCCGCGGCTTCAAAAGCGAATCGCATATCGGCGCTGATAGCATCGGAGTGAATCAGTTCGCTCGGGCCGATACGGGCCAGTGCATCAGCCAGATCGGCGCGGGCAATGGTGGCCACGCCGAAAGCACCTGTACTCAATTCCGCCACGGCGATGGCCAGTTGGTCGTCGTTCACCACGGCCACGGCAGCAAGACTGTTGGTGGCGCCTTCATCGAGCATGGCCTCGTCGGTCAGTGTGCCGGGTGTGACCACGCGCGTGACATCACGTTTGACCACCCCCTTGGCGGTGGCGGGATCTTCAACCTGATCGCAGATGGCCACGCGATGGCCGGCGGCAATCATGCGCCGCAGATAATTTTCGACACTGTGATAGGGCACGCCCGCCATGGGGATGCCGGTGGATCGCTGCGTGAGCGTGAGGCCGAGCACGTTCGACGCGAGTTTGGCATCGTCATAGAACATTTCATAGAAATCGCCCATTCGGAAGAAAAGCACGCAATCCGGGAATCGCTCTTTGAAAGAGTGAAACTGCCGCATGGCGGGCGTGTCGTGTGGGCTGGACGTCTTGGACATGGGGCGTAGCGTAGCAAATGCCGCGCATAAAAAAACGCCGGCTGCGAGAGCCAGCGATGTCAGACCTGTCAGGCCATGGAGCGGATGGGGATCGAACCCACAACCTCCTCGATGCGACCGAGGCGCTCTCCCAATTGAGCTACCGCCCCAGAAAAGGGGAATGCGGGAGTTTAGATGCGAGGGCAGGGGATCGCAAGCCGGTCAGTCGGAGGCTTTGCGAGCTTCAAGAATGGCTTTGACCATTTCATCGGGCATGGGTGGGAATTCGCGCCTGTTGCAATCCATGGCGGCCCGCTCAGCGCGAATCGTATGCAGGTAGTTTTCCATGTAATCGCGGCAGGAGGTACACAAATCGATATGCGATTTGAATGACAGGCGCTGGGCTTCGGGCAACTCACCTTCGATGTAGTCGGCGATGAATTCGCAGAGTTCTTTGCAGGTCATCATTCGCCTGCTCCTCGCATATAGGGGTCGAGCAGGGTGCGCAGCGCCTGCCTCGCGCGATGGAGGCGGGTCTTAACGGCTCCCACGCTGACACCCAATGTTTCAGCGGCATGTTGCGTGTCCATGCCTTCGATGTCGCGCAGCAGCAAAACGGTTCGGTAATCTTCAGGCAAACGATCGATTTGTTCGCGCACCACACGCTGGGTTTCACGGGCCTGCAGGTGTTCATCGGCCGTTTGTGACCAGACCGGGCCGGGGCTTGTCGCGTGACGCCCGTCCTTCTGATATCGCGGCAGCAAATCTTCGATGGAAACTTCTTTGGTGCGATAGGAACGCCGACGCTTCATTAGTGCGGCATTGACGGCGATGCGATGCAGCCATGTGGAGAGCTTAGCCTGGCCTTCAAAGCGATCGATGGACTTGAAGGCTTGCAAAAAGGCCTCCTGTGCGGCATCGCGGGCATCTTCTTCGTTGTTCAGAATGCGACGTGTCACCGCGAGAATTCGGCCGCCATGATCACGCAGCAGTCTTTCATAGGCCCGATCATCTCCCGCGCGCATCTGAGTGACCAGATCCGCATCGGTTTTTGAGAGCGTGTTCGGGATTTCAGGTGCAGGATTCATGCGTGTGTCACAAGCGCGAGACGTTACAGGCGTCGATTTCAGCGAGCCGGATTGGGGCGGGCAGCAACAAGTCATGGACCGTTGGATGCCTGATCGCGCCGGGAGGTTGCAGGAAAAATCGGCGCGTTATTCGCCCTTGAGATTCAGGCCCTCAGGCCAGGTGGCACCCTCATCGATCCATCGTTTGATCAGATCAATGGTGGCTTTGGGCAAGGGGCCGCCTTCCTTTTTAGGGGGCATTAGTTCGTCGGAATCATCAGGCAGTTCAATCACTTCAACCAGATAACTGGCTTTGCTGTCGCCGGGAATGATGTTGTCTGGTGCGGAGTCACCACTTTCAAAGGCTGACTTTTTGGTGTGCAGGGTGAGCTTGGCCTTAGCCTTTTTCTCGCCATGACAGCTCACGCAGTGTTTTTCAAAGATAGGCGCAATGTGCTTTGCAAAATCGACTTTGCTGTCTGCAGGAGGCATGTCGGTGGCGGGGGGATCATCGGCGACGACCGGATCAGCCCAGGGCTTGGTGTAGAAGTCGTGGCCGTAAGTCATCTCGCCACCTTGATGCCCCACCCATCCGACCAGAGCCGCTGAGAGCAGCGTGACAATTTGCCATGCGTGGGATGGCTTGCCGGTCGCACGGAACTTTGCCCGCGCCTTGATCGCCATGACGGTCGCGATCAAGGCCAGCACACAGACGATCACGCCGGACCAGCGGTGCCAGAAAACTTCTTTGTCGGGAGCGGCAAACATGTCGCCATAGCCCTGGTAAGGCGCAAAAGCCCAGCCCATGGCAGTGGCGCCGAACGCGCCGGCCGTGCCGATCAGCAGGCAGTAGAACGGGACATCTTCTGAAATGGCTTTGAATTTCCATCGAAGCACGATGAACATCGCCGCAGCCGAAAGCAGGCCGATCGGGAAATGCACGGTGGCGGGGTGGAACACGCCGAAGAAATCCCACATTTTCTGAAGGAGCGGCTTGGTGGCGGCTGCGTCACCGGCAAGCGCCATCGAAGTGCTGATGAGCATGAACAGGCCAGACATTAATGTTCCGAGTGTGCGGGGCATCCAATTCAATCCGTGAGTGAGAAAACGGTGGGCCGGCATTATAAGGAATATGCCTTCGGCAGGATAAACGGGACATGGGTGGGATTTGTTTCGCGTCGTGACAAAAAAAGACCCTCGCCTTGCGGCGAGGGTCCCGAGCAGACTTCCGATCGCGATCCGGCCGGACTTCTTTAAGAAGCCCTGGGATGAGCCTGCTCGTAGGCGGCACGCATCCGCTGCGTCGTCAGGTGTGTGTAAACCTGAGTGGTCGAGAGCGACTCGTGACCGAGTAGCTCCTGGACGCTGCGGAGGTCCGCGCCGTTATCAAGAAGATGCGTGGCAAAAGAGTGACGCAGTGTGTGCGGACTGACGGTGGGATCCAGTCCGGAAGATTTGAGGTATTTGTCGAGTTTGCGGCGTACCGAACGGGTCGATAGACGGCTGCCGGCTTTGTTGACGAATAGCGGCACCGTTTCGCCGCGCTGGTGGTGATCACGGACATGTGCGAAGACCGGGTCGGTATCCAGAATCCGCATGTAGTGGCGCAGGGCGGCCAGGGCATGTGAACCCAGTGGCACGATACGCTCTTTCTTTCCCTTGCCTCGGATCACCATGGCTTCGCCGATTTCATCCAAGTGCTGGCGGTCCAGATCCACCAGTTCGCTGACGCGTACGCCGGTGGAGTAAAGCGTTTCGAGGATGGCGCGATCGCGGGCACCGAGTGTGTTGTTGTCGTTGGGAGCAGCCAGAAGTTTTTCAATCTGTTCGATGCTGATGGCCTTGGGCAGGCGTTTGGCCTGCTTTGGCGTGCGAATCATGATCATCGGATTGGCAGGGACAAGAGTGCGGCGCAGCAGGAACTTGTAGAAGCTTCGCAACGTCGCGATCTTTCGTGCCATGGTGGCGGCGGAATATTTCTTTTCGTCGAGATGAGCGAGAAAGCGGCGAATACTGAGCGTGTCTGCAGAGACAATTACTTCGCTCAATGCACCAGATGCGGTGCTGGGGTCATCGGTGAGGAACTGGGCATATTGCCGCAGATCTGCACCGTAGCATCGCGCGGTGAAAGGGCTGAAGTGGCGTTCCAGCTTCAGGTAGTCCAGGAACTGTTCAATCAGGGAAACATTCTGCATGGTTCGGCTCCGCCCGTCTCCACGGGCCCAATGGTGTCAACCGCTCATCAAGTCCTTGAGTTGTCGATGAAGTTCACTGCCCATCTGGTGCGACAACACTGCGGCGTCGAACCAGTCAAAATCCGTCGACGGATTGCGGGCTGTATCCGCCAGCCAGCGCAAAACCGAAGCCTCTTCGCCGGGGTGATAACGAAACACCCAGCGATGCGACTTCTTCACCAGCACGAGCTGGTGAGCGTCGGAGTTTGAATCGGGCTGTGATTTCGACATCAACGGCCTCACGTCCCCGCCGAGCGGGGACCTCTCTCCGAGAGGCCGCCGATTAGGCAGGTATTACGGCTCAGGGCTGATTGGTCGGTTGTCTCTGTCTGGAGTCTGTCCCACTCCAGGGCGAAGAGCTTTCGAACCAGTTCGTGAGCCACGAACTCGCTGTAAAGGTCCATGCGGATCAGATAACGGCGCCAGCCTGCAGGGCTGTCAGAAGGTGTTCGGCCATGTGCATAGGACTGCACACGCTGAAGCACCGCACCATTGGAAGCATCGAACACATCGCTGACCGAGGCGACGAATTTTGGACGCTGCTGTTCACCTGGCACTTGACGTGCGGTGGCAGCGGTCATCAGTCGACGGTAATCAAGCCCCGATGAAGCGGCTGGATTTGAAACGTCGGCTTCGTCGAATCGGGCATACAGGCGGATGCTGACGGCGATCTTGGGGGGATCGTATGGATCCCATCCTGTGACGACGCCTGTGATCAGGCCATCGACGCCCAGTTGTCTGAGCAGTGTGATGGCCTGAGCATCCGTGTGTACCGATTGAATGCCTGCTGTTTGCATTGCCTTGGCAACGCGCACGGCAGAGGCGATTTCCAGCCCTTCGACACGCTGCGATTGCAGCATGATCTTGTGAGCCAGTGCTGCACCATCGACCAGACCCTGTGTGGCAGTCTCATCGATCAGAGGCGCTATCGCCCAGACGCGGGTTTGTGCATAGGGACTGGCGTGTTCATCCGGAAGGATGATTCCGGGTTGGCAACCCCATGAAATCATCAGTCCAAACAAAACCAGCCACGAGCCTGTGACCCGCGCCGCTTTCCGGTCCGGCATGACCTTTTTACTTGTCATGGCTTCCTTGCCTTCCAATCGCTACGGGCTCCGCCCTCGCGTTCGTTCCTACAGGGTGGACGCTACTGTCCCTTCCCTGGCATGTCCTTGGGTTCTGGCGAGCCGAGTGCCTCGCCCGGGCGCAAAGCCCACAGGTTGTCCCATCCGGTGCGGTTCGAGATGAAATAGATCATCCCGTTGGGTCCCCATACCGGTTGGAGATTCGCAAATCGATCGCTTGTCAGTTGAGAGCGATTCGAGCCATCCACATTGACGGCCCAGATGTCGGCCGAATCGGGCGCAGCATCGGGATCAGCAGACGGATTCAAGACGGCAGAAAAGACGATGCGCTTGCTGTCAGGACTCCACGCCGGATTGATCAGCGCCGCGTTTGACGCAGCCACGATCTCGGTCGGCCGTATGCCTTCGCCATCTTTGTAATCCATGGTCCAGATGCTGAAGGTGCGCGTGCCGCGCTGACGCGTGCGTTGGAATAGCAGTTTTTTGCCGTCTGGACTGAAACGGGGAAACAAGCCGTAACCGACAAAACGCCGCTGGCTTGGGCGAGCAGCTTCGACCACGACGATTTCCCACTGGCCCGACTTTTCACCCAGCGAACAGAATGCCAGGTAACGGCCATCCGGGCTCCAACTCGGATGCATTTCATGAGAAGGAGCAATGGTGACTTGAATCGGTCGGCCGCCATCGAGTCGCTTCACCCAGCTGTCCCAGTTGCCGGCTCGATCAGAAGCAAAGGCCACCAATTCACCATCGGGGCTGATGGAAGGCATCACGTCGTTGCCTGAATCGGTGGTCAGCTGGGTGACGGTGAAACCATCGACTTGCTTCAAATAAAGATCGGCGGTCTTGCGATGTTGCGTGGAAGCGTAAACCACGAACAGTCCGCTGACCGGATCGATGTCGGCGCCGAAATCAGCACCCACGCGCGTGTATGAAATCTGGCGCAGATTTTCGCTGCCGGATTCCGGAGCCATCATTTCCGGTGGCTCTGACGTCATCGGCATCGGTTCAGAGATGTCGCGAATTACGCCCCAGAGACCCATGCCACCAAGAAATCGCTGGATGCGTACGCCTTCGCCCTCAGGTGCGAGAACGATCGACGCCGGCGTGCCCGGTTCGAGTGGGGCTTTGAGCGTTTCAGGCGTGATGATCGTGGGGACCATGGAACTGCCGGCGGGTGGCGCTGAGGCGGCCACCAGTGTTTGATCTGCAGAGGCAACCTGAAGAGGTTCCGGTTCCGCAGCGCACAAAACGCCCGCCATCAGACTCGCGGCAAGCGTGATCAGCATGCTGGGTTGGGTGTGCACCGGTGTCGCTCCAACGAGGGGACCAGATTTGTTTTCGGCGAACTGGCCTTTCGGACTCTCCGAAATGATCGGACCTTGCCGCCGACCTATTTATCGGACGATTCGCGCTCGATCCCTTGAAGGAAGTTGTTCAGTTGTCCGGAAGGTGCGGAACCGGGCTAATCGAGCCAGTTCTTGGATTTGAGCTTTTTGGGCAAATAGGTTTCGGTGATGAAGCTAAAGTCTTTGTTAGAAAGTGCTTCCAGCTCGAGCTTGACGCCGAGTTTTAGCATTTCCTTCAGTTCACGCTGCCATGGCTTTTTATGGGTGAACCAGGGGTAGTTCATGATTTCCTTGGCCCTGCGGCGATCCTGGTCGGTCAGGGCGATTTGGACGGTTGCGGGGATTTTGAATTCCTTGGCATCGAAAGCGCTCATGCCGATGAAGCGGGCTTCCGGAATCGCCATACGCTCAGACTCGAACGCCAGATTGATCGAGCCCTGCTTGATCACGCTGTAGATGTAGTAGCCCCAGGGGTCATTATCGACCAGAACAAAGACCGGGAGTCCCAGTTCCTGATGCATGCGCCATAGCAGTCGCCGCACACCGCGGGGGGGTTGGCCGCCGCCGTGGATGATCATGCACTTGTGCTTTTCCCAGAAGCGGTCTTCGGAGAAGCGGCGCCAGACCGCACCTTTTTCGATCAGCAGCACGAATTTGGCCGAGCCGCGTTTGAAGCGGATGACGCTGTCTTCCACGATGCTCGGGATGGCCCAACCGCCGGAGCCCATCTTCCCCAGATCGATGGTGTCGCCATTATCCTGAATGACCATCGGGCCCACCATCGCGCCTTTGGGTTCGGCAAACAGGCCCAGTTCTTCACGCAGCGACGTGAGCGCCACTTCAAGATCTTCAATGATCGGATCGGATTCGCTTTGTTCATCGAAGGTGTTTTCGTTCTTGGTGCCTTCGATGGTGTGCTTGCAGTGATAGAAAAGATCACGAATTGAGGTCGTTTTCTGCTGGTCGATCAGGTCTTTGCAGCCTGAAGCCACCAGCATGGTCTGCATGAATTTCTTGGCCTGACCCAGGTTGAAGAAGTTGCGTAATTGGGCGTTTGATCCCATGCGGATCAATCCGCTTTTGGGATCAAAATTCACATTCGAAAGGGCGCGTGTGGGGATATCAACGCCGGGATCTTTTTTCTTGGCCACCTGCTTCGCGACATGTTCGGTCATGCCGACCAGTTTTCGACTGGTGTCTGCAGCGCTGTTTTTACGGCGCTTGACCTTGATGGATTTGGTGCGCGAAGGCGCGGCGCCGGATGTGTTGGCATCGGCAGAAGCAGCCGGTTTTTTTGTGGTCTTCTTCTTGGCCATGGTCAGTTGAACAATCCGGCCTGTTCGTCCTCATCATCGGGGGTGTCGTCATGTTTGGCCGAACGTTTGGATTTTTTCGGAGCCGGTTCGGGGGCCAGTATGTCGCCGCTGTTGTCGGGTCGATCCAGGATGACAGTGGCCGAATCTTTGTCGAGCGCGCGTTCGACGCTGGATTTCTTGATGGGCTTGCCGTCTTCGTCGAACTCGATATCCGCCTCAAAGGTTTGCGATTTGGCGACGACCTCGAACTGATCGGTGAGCTGGGCTTTGTCGAGTTTCGGGTTGATCTTGTTGAGAGCGCGAACCACTTCGGCGATGTAGCGGAAAAACACGTCGCGCCGTTCGGTCTGGCGACGCATGCGCTGGCGGCGGTTCAAATACGTCTTCAGCTTGCGGCCGCATTCACTGAGGGCCAGTCGGATTTCCTTGCGGA
>CALOAZ010000033.1:0-17535 GCA_942491355.1 uncultured Phycisphaeraceae bacterium | reverse complement strand
AGACTGGACCACCATCAACGAAGAGCTTTACAACAACATCCAGATCCTCACCGGCAAGGCGCTGGCCACCGGCAAGCAGTCTTACATTCAGAAGGACAAAAGCGGCAAGGAATCGGTGAAAGAAGCCGAAACCGTGGTGGTATGGACCAACGAATACGGCCCGAAGAAAACACGCGTGTTCAGCACCACGATCGGCCACAACAACGCCACCGTGGAGGATGCCCGCTATCTCGATCTGGTCACGCGCGGCGTGTTGTGGGCCACCGGCCACATCAATGAAGATGGCACGCCGGCTGCGGGCTACGGCAAGAACTGATCGAACGGTTATCGAAATGAAATTTTAACGTGAGCCCATTCGCCGATGTTCGTCAAAATGTTGATTTGGCGGCAACGTGCGGTGTTATTAAGAAGCAGCTACGCACAAAGGTGATCAACAATGTCGATAGAGTGGTTTGCTTATGGATCACATGAAATCTCTTCTCTTGCCGACCTTGTCGTTTTTTTTGAAAAACGACGCTTTAGCATATTTAGAGGCCATTCCGATGAGGCATGGGATATCGAACCGGTAGTCGATCGCGAAGAATACAAGCGTGCTGTTGATGGCAGCGGGAGGAGGCGTCTAGAGGAGCTTGTATTAGAGAAGTTCAAACAACTCGCAGTGCCCCATATAGACTCAGTGCCAGCGAGTGATTGGGAGTGGCTTTGCTTGGCTCGGCATCATCAGGTGCCAACGAGGCTTTTAGACTGGACAGAAAATCCGTTAGTTGCACTGTTTTTTGCAATTGAAGATCGCAGTCTAGCCGACGGGTGTGTGGTGCGCGCCAAGCTGTTTCGGGAAAATCGACGTTGAGGCCCGCTGTTCTGGCGGCCCATTCGACATCGATAGCATTGACATATACAACGCGCCGCACATTCATCCTCGGGTTATTGCTCAAGCCAGTTTATTTACGGCGCATCCTGAAAATTACAAAAAATTGAAAAATCCTTGGGGTGATACGCCACTGCAAAAGATAATTATTCCTAATAAGTTAAAAGAACGACTGTATATCGATTTGCAGAGATTAAATATTCACAGGGCATCTTTGTTTCCGGATTTAGATGGCATTGGTAGTCATGTGGCAAATATTTTTCGGAGCTCTATAGAGCATGAAGAAATTTAATGGGACTCGGCATAAGGGCGCGGGCTCTAAACTAAAATCTTGATTGTTGCTTATGAATACAGATGTCAATTTTAGCGCCGCAAGGCTTACTGACTTCCCACACCGCGCACTTTGGTCTTGATCGTGTAGAGGCCCACGGTGGCGGTGATGAACAGCGTCTTCATGTCGGTGCCACCGAAGCAGATGTTGGCGGTCCAGCCTTTGAGTGCGATGTGTTCGATCTGTTTGCCGGTCTTGTCGAAGACGGTTACGCCTTTGCCGGTCAGATAAATATTGCCCTGATCGTCCATCGTCATGCCGTCTGAACCGAGATTGCAGAACAGCTTGCGATCGTTGAGGCTGCCGTCGGCATCGATATTGTACACGTAGGTTTTCTTGTCGCCGATGTCTGCGATGTAAAGCGTCTTGCCGTCGGGCGTGCCGATCAGGCCATTGGGTCGTTTGAAGTCGGCGGCCACACGGCGGATTTCCTTCGCCCCTTTGGGCAGGTAGTAAACCGCTTCGGTGTCTTGTTCGGTGTCGCCGCGTTTCCACCAGTCGCGCTTGTAAAACGGATCGCTGAAGTAGATGCCGCCCGCCGGATCGACCCAGACGTCATTGGGCGCATTGAGCAGTTTGCCTTGGTAGTTGTTGATGATGACAGTTTTGGATTTGTTCGAAACATCGATGGCCCACATCTCGTTCTTTTCATCGGCGCAGGCGATGAGTTTGCCGTCGCCGTCGAAGCACAGGCCGTTGGAGCGCCCCGAAGGTTGCATGAACGTGGTCAACTTGCCGTCGATGCCGTAACGCATGATTCGATCGTTGGGCTGATCGGTGAAGTAAACGTTGCCATCTTTGTCGGCGGCGGGGCCTTCGGTGAAGTTGAAATCCAGCGCGACGGTTTCGAGTTTTGCGCCGGCGGCGATCACCGGAGATTCCGGACCGAAGGTTTGAGGTGCCTGGGCAAGTACTGAGGCGGCGAGGCAGAGCACGATGGCAAAGGGTGTTTTCATATTGATCTCTGAGGATGGAGGATGGCGCGGGACGGCGTGCCGTTTCAGGATTGAGACTTTGGGGATCATATCGAATCAGCCGCCTTTGGCCGGGGAAAAGCAGCGGTTCTGCGCTGAGTCGGGGTTTACCAAAAACGCGGGGCACTTTTTGAGTTTCACGTTAAAATCTCGGGTGATCCCAATTCAATCTTCCTCCCGATGCAGGAATGGTGACCCATCATGGATGCTCAGGATTCCCTTCGCCCCGAAACACATTCCCGACAATTCACGCGGCGCGCCGTCATCAGTTCGGCGTTGGCCAGCGCCGGTGGCGCGGCGGCATTCGGACCGCATGCGGTGGCGGCGGTTCCGAAAGAGGCCGATGCCCGGCGCGCTTCGACCAAGCGCCGCTATGCCATGAAAAAGTCGATCAATCAGTGGGCGTTCCCTTATCCGGATCGCATGTCACTTCGCGAATGCATGCAATTGGCCAAAGACGCCGGGTTCGACGGCATCGAATTGAATTACGACCTCGAAAACGATCTGTCGCCCAAGTCGGGTGCGAAGGAATACAAGGCGATTCGCAAGATGGCCGACGATATCGGTATCGCGATCAGCGGTATTTGTTCGTTTCTTTACTGGCCGTATCCGCTGACCAGCAACGTGGCCGCCGAGCGCGAGCGCGGTATGGAACTGGCGGGATTGATGGCGCAGGCCGCGCACGATCTGGGCACCGAGAATGTTTTGGTGGTGCCCGGCGCGGTGCACATGCCGTGGCGCGCCGATCATGATCCGACGCCCAACGATGTGTGCGATCAGCGCGCCCGAAAAGCCATCGGCGAACTGGCAAAGACTGCTGAAAAGCTCAGCGTCTTTCTAAATATCGAAAATATCTTCTTCAACGGCTTTCTGATGACGCCCGACGAGATGAATCGCTTTGTCGACAGCTTCGACAGCGAACACGTGAAAATTCATTTCGACACGGGCAACATCATGATGTTCCAGTTCCCGGAGCACTGGATCCCCATTCTGGGCAAGCGCATCAAGAATGTGCACCTCAAGGAATTCACGAAGAAGGGCACGGATTTTTCACTCGAAACCTTCCGCCCGCTGCTCGACGGCACCACCAACTGGCCCGCCGTGATTGAAGCCTTCGAGAAGATCGGCTACGACGGCTATCTCACGTTTGAATACTTTCATCCCTATCCGCACTACCCCGAAGCACTGATTTACCAGACGGCAGATTCGATGGATCGGATGTTGGGGATTAAGGGGTGATGTTATTTGTTGCGTGGTATCAGTACGACGCCTACGGCAAATCCACCTGTGCGGCGCTTTGCAGATACGCGATCAGATCGCGGATCTGATCGGGTTTGAGTGCGAGCAGCAGGCCTTCGGGCATCATGGAGACGGGGATGATCTGGCGGGCTTGAATTTCATCTTTCGGCACGGTGATCGATTCGCCGGGGGTTTGAATCATGATGGCCCGATCGGTTTCGCTGCGGATCATGCCGGTCAGCACCCGGCCACCGGTGGTGCTCACGACCACCATCTGAAAATCCTTGGAAACGGCGGCGCTCGGATCGATCAAGTTTTCCAAAACGTAATCCAGGTTGCGCCGATCCGATCCGGTGAGATCCGGCCCGATCGCGCCGCCGTCATCGAACAGTTTGTGGCACACGGCGCAAAACGTTTTGAACACCAGACGACCTTGTGCCCGATTGCCTTGTGCAATGATCTTGGGCGAAAGCTGTTTGCGGTATTGTTCGATCTGGGCAAGTTTGGCGGCCGAAGTCTGGCGCACATCGCCCCAGACGCGCTGCACGGTTTTGGCCAGTTCATCATCGCCGAGATTGATCAGTTGACGCGCGGTGAAGGCCGAAAGATCGGCTTTGGGAATGGTGCCCGCTTCGATCGCGCTCATCATCGCGTGTGCCCAGGCAGGGCGCGCGGCGAGAGTCTGCACGGCATCCTGCCGTGGGGCGCATCGAAGGCAGCGTAACGGCTGATCAGTGCCTCGGCCGTCTGCGGATGATTAAAGGCCGCAAGGCCGCGCGCGGCAGCGGATTGCACGGCGCGATCGTCGAGCCCTTGAATCAGCAGCGGAGGCAGTTTCGGATCCTGTCGATCGATCAGGGCTTCCATCGCCTGAATGCGTTGTGGGGCCGAAGCGTTGATATCGATCACAGTCGCTCGAAGTTGTTTGTCGGCCTGCGGGTCACCGAATTTCAATGCGAGACGCAAAGCCAATTGGCTGACTTCGGGATCGGCGCTGCGCGACAATTGTGCATAAAGATCGGTCCACCCGGTAGGCATGGGCGCGCGCCGGCGATCGGCGAGGCCGTCATTTAGGCCGCGCAACAGATCTTGTTGTGCTTGGATGTCTTGTGTTTGGGCCAGCAGGGTGATCAGAGCATCCATGCCGGGATCGGCAGCCCACGCGGGGTTGATCAGCGTTATCACGAAAAACAGACAGAAGCGTTTCATGGGCGTTGGACCAAATGTTTCGATAGATTAGATACGATATCGTCCTTGAATAGAACGTCTACACCGATTGGAATTGCCCCATGAAGCATCAATGCCGAACGATCGCGTGGATGGGCTGTTTTCTAGCGGCGACGACCTTAATCGCGCAGGAATCTCCTTTGCCGCCGCAAGAAGCAGCGACCTCGTTGGAGCTCCCCAAAGGCTTTGAGGCCACGTTATTTGCCGGCGAGCCCGATCTGGTTCAGCCGATTGGTTTCTGCATCGATGATCGCGGTCGCCTTTGGGTGGCCGAGGCGAACAATTATCCTGTCAAGACTGCCGGGCAGCACGATCGCATTTTGATTTATGAAGATACGGATGGCGACGGCCGCTTCGATAAGAAAAAGGTTTTCTACGACAAGCTCGGATACGTGTCGGGCATCGAAGTGGGCTTCGGCGTAGCGCCTGGGTGATGTCGATTCCGAATTTTTATTTCATTCCCGATAGCGATGGCGACGATGTGCCCGATGCTGAACCTGAAATTCTGCACGATGGTTTCGGCACATCATTCAATCGCACACAACATCGCCAACGGTTTTGCGTGGGGGCCCGATGGCTGGTTGTACGGCACGCACGGGCGCACGAACTGGTCGATGTTGGGTAAACCCGGCACGCCCGAAGCCGAGCGTGTGCGCTTCGATGGGGGCGTGTATCGCTATCACCCGGTGCGCCGTGTGTGGGAACCGTTTGCCGATGGCACCACCAATCCGTGGGGCATCGATTGGGATGACTGGGGCCAAGCCTTCGTCTGCAACTGTGTGAATCCACATCTGTTTCATGTGATCCAGGGTGCGCATTACGAACCGTGGCGCAACCGGGCATCGAGTCTGCATGCCTATCAGCGCATCGACACGATTGCCGACCATCTGCATTTTCTCGGCGGCACAAACAAGATTCGCGACAAACTGGGATCGGCCGAAGAACTCAGTGCCGGCGGCGGCCACGCGCACTGCGGCATGATGGTGTATCTGGGCGACAACTGGCCGGCGTCGTATCGCAACGGCATCTTCATGAACAACATTCACGGCAAGCGCATGAATCACGATGTGCCGACGCGCCGGGGTTCGGGCTATACGGCTTCTCATGCGCCGGATGTGATGATGTCGAAAGATCCCTGGTTCATGGGGGTGACACTCCGGTACGGCCCCGACGGTGGGGTGTTTGTCAGTGACTGGTCAGACACCGGTGAGTGCCACAGCACCAAAAACACGCGCAAGCAGACCGGGCGCATTTTCAAGATCACCTACGGTACGCCGAAGCAGACGGAGTTAAACCTTGAAAGTGCGACCGATGCTCGACTGGTTGAGTTGCAATTGCATCGCAATGACTGGTGGGTGCGGCATAGTCGTCGTCTGTTGCAGGAGCGAGCTGCGGCAGGGCGCGACATGACGGCCGTGCATGCGGCCTTGAACAAAATGCTGCAGCATCCGGCTGTCACGCGTCGCCTGCGTGCGCTGTGGGCGCTGCATGTGACCGGTGGGGCAGATGAAGCCCTGTTGGGCTCTTTGCTTTCCGATCCGGATGAGCATCTTCGAGCATGGGCCATTCGCCTGCTCTGCGAAACGGGCCCGCCGCCTGTCGAGCGATTGCAAGTCATGGCTCAAATGGCCGTGGATGATTCTTCGACACTGGTGCGCCTGCATCTGGCCTGTGCGCTGCAGCGTTTGCCTTTGACGCAGCGATGGGCCATCGCGCATGGCCTTGTGGCCCATGCTGCCGATTCAGAAGATTCGAATCTGCCGTTGATGATCTGGTACGGCATCGAGCCGTTGGTGGCGGTGGATCCTGAGCGCTTCGTGCAGCTTGCGGCGCAGTCGAAAATTCCGTTGATTCGTCAACATGTGGCGCGCCGCGTGGCAGCGGCTTCGCGCTGAAGTGATTCAGCGCATCAGCGTCAGCAGCATGCCGATGCCGACCGAAGCGAAAAGCGCGATCGCACAACCCGATTTCGCCGACGCGGAAATCTCGCCGGCGGCAATCATTTCATCCTGTGTCTGCTCGACATAAGCCTTGGCATCGACCAGATCCATGCCGGTGGCTTCGCGCACCATCTTGATGGCCTGAATCTTTTTGTTGGACCGGATCACGGCCGTGAGGTTTTCGTCGGTGAAGTCGGTCGGAGACGCGTCGATCGAAGGCCCGACGCCCTCGATCTGATTTTTGGCTTCGAGCAGACCCATGCCCGTGGCTTCGCGCAGGAGCTTGATGGCCTCGATTTTTTTGCCCTGGCGCAGCAGCGCGTCAACGTCATCTTCCAGACTCATCGCGAAGACTCCTGTGGCAGAAGTGTGTGGGTCAACCAGTGCTGCAAGGCATCGGTGACGGCGAGGGGTTGTTCCATCGGCGATAGATGGCCGCAGTGGTCAATGACCCTCAGTGCGGCGTTCGGAATGGCGTCGCGCATTTCTTCGTGTATCGCCACGGGTGTGATCACATCATCGCGGCCGCAAAGCACCAGCGTGGGGCATCGAATCTCCGCAAGTGAGGGCACGCTGTCGATGCGCGACATGATGGCTTTTTGTTGTGTGCAGAATCCGGTGGTGCCGATGTCGTGCGCCATGGCGATCACGGTGTCGGCGATGGCCGGGTCATTGAGATGATCCGGATGCAGCAGCTTCGGCAGCATCGTGCGAATCACCATGTCGTAGTTGTCTTCGGCGAGGCGCATCATCGTGCGCCGATTCTCAGAAGCCTGTACAGTGTCGGCGTGCGGTGAGGTGTCCATCAGAATCAGGCCCGCGACGCGATCGGGGATGCGGCGCATGATTTCCATGGCGACGTAGCCGCCCATCGAAAGACCGGCAAGCACAAAGCGATGAGTCGGTGCCTGGTCGATGGCGGATTGGGCCAATTTTTGAAGATCGTCGTACGTGGTCAGGTCGGCGACGGTGACAGTCGTCAGGCCCGACAGTCCCGCAATCGGTGCGTGAAAAAGGCGCTGATCCGTGACGAGGCCGGGCAACATGAACAGAGGAGGGCATGGCATGGCAGACCATTGTAGATCAGACCTCTGAGCCTTGTCTGGGCTTTGAGGTTTGGTCTTCTTGAAAAGAACTCGACAGAGCGTCTGTCATTCGGCGGTTACGGCAGAGGCGCATCGAGCGTGTCTTTGTTGGCGGTCCATTTGCCGTCGCCATCCACATCCATGAAGACAGGATTCGAAACGGCGATGGGCTTGAGTTTGCCTTGGCCGGGTCCCATGACGGGGCCGAGTGTGCTGTGGTCGCCAACCGCGACGACGATCAGGTGCGCGTCGCCGGTGAGCTTCACCGGGATGGTTTGATCGAACTTCACGACGGTCTGGCCGAAATGGTCGGCGTGTGTGGTGCGCGTGAAGTTGTATTCAGGCACCGCGCGGCCGTTGACCAGAATCTGCACGCGGTCGATGTCGAACCAGTTCGGGCATTGCACGCGCACATGAATCGTTGCGTCGCCACCGCTTTTGAGAATCGTTTCGCCAGGGCCGACTTTGTGGTCGGCGGCGCTGACGGTGACTTCCATAAAGGGGCCGGTCGACATCACCATTTGGCCACGCTCGCAGGCGTGGACCACATCCAGGGTTTGAATCTGGGCTGGATCGTCGGTTTTGCTCGGAATCCAGTTGCGCCGCCAACCGGAGCCGTGAAAGTTGTAATGCGCGTCGGTGTTGACGACGCCGGGGATATATAGACCGTCATTGATCAATTGCAGCCAGGCGTGAATCCGGTTCTTGCCGGTGTTGATTTTTTTGTCTTTGTCGATGGTGGCGGGCTTCAGAATGGCCTCAAGCGGATGCACTTCAATCACATCCATGTGGCCGAACATTTCGGCGTAGCCGCCGTCGCCTTTGCCGTCGAGGTTTTTGTCGCGCGCGTAGCGAATCAGATTGGGATGGTTCTGCTGCACCAGTTTTTCGGCGCCGTCATCCCACAGGGCCAGGCGCTGGATCTGCTTCAATGGATCGCTATCGGTGGTCGGTCCGCCGCCATCCTGAGTGAACGGTGTATAGCGCAACGGGAAAGCATTCTGGTGATTGATGTCGCCGGGCGAGCCGGTCAGTTCCATGCCGGTGCAGGTGGCCATGCGTGCGGTGACGCTGAGACTTTCAAGAATCGGCGCGTAGGAATCGATGCGCTGATGTTCGGTGCAGGGCGCAAAATCAATTTGTTCGCATAGCAGATTCAACACGCGCCCGAGTTGGCTGGATGTATTGTCGCCCGATGGCGATGAGTGGCTGTGAAATTCACCGCTGATCCAGCCGGTGGTATCGACGGTGTGCACCAACTTGGCTTGAAGCGCCGTGTCGCGGCCGCGCTCGACGGTGATGGCCGTGAAGACCGCGTCGTGTTCGGGACCGTAAGAAATGATCACATCGTATTGGCCCGGCGCAATGGCCTGGCGAAACACGCCATCGTGGCTGTAGTAGCAATTTTTGACGGCGTGATCGCCGCTGTCGACGAAGAAGTCGGGCGTGGCGGTTCCCTGCGCGCCCACGAACTGGACCTTGCAGGGAATGGGCGCACCTTTGGCATCGGTGATGTGCGCTTTGACATAACCGGGGGCAGGCAGGTCGACCTGCGCGGCATGCGGTTGATCGCCGGTGATTTTGAAATCACACTTCCCGCGCTGACTCTCAAAGACGCGCACGCCGAATTCGCCATGCGGCAGCATGAATTGAATCCAGCCCTGAGCATCGGTGCGACCGGTGGCATAGGGTTCGCTGTTTTGCGTGACCCAGACGTCGGCGGCGTTCACGGGTCCGTCCGGATCCGTCACTTGAAGGCGCACGTGCCGTCGCTTCTCACCGGCGTTGACGGATCGAAAGGTCAGCGGGTGCCGCGCCGGCCACAGGTAGCGGCTGTAGGTCAGTGTGCCGGCGGGCTGGAGCATGACACGAAAATCATCCGCCTGCGGACCATAACGAATTTCGATGGGTCCCATCCACGATTTGAGTTTTTGGAATTCGCCGCGCAGGCCGTCGGGAAGAATGCCATAGGCTTGATCGAACCAAACGTCGTAAGACCAGAGTAGCGCACCCGAATCCGCATCACCCGTGTGAAAGGTTTTGTCGGTGCGCAACGTATCGACGCGATCCCAGGCGATGGCTTTCCCTGACAGATTGGTCACGCGCGTCTGAACGCGCAAGGTCGGGCTTTCGGGTTCGAGCGTGTAGATCACCTGAACTTCCGGCGCGCCGTCTGTGGGCTGGTTGGCGCAGATCATCTCGATGCCGCCGCGTTCGGTTTTCGCAAAGCGCGCCGTGCGCAAAGCCGCGCTGGAAGGGCACGCATAGAACGCCGTGAGCTGGTCATTGGATGAAGCCCGCGTGGTCAGATCGATGATTTGGCCGCCCACATCCTTCGCAGACATGTTGGCGTTGCGGCCCGCCACGGGATTGGCGATGACAGCAATCAGCTCACTGTTGCGCAGGACGTAATCGCCGGCGATGGCGTCAACTTCCTTGCCGCCGGGCAGCCACTGGGCGCGGTTGGAAGCATCCAGTTGGATCCAGTCCACGGCATCCGCAGCTTGCAGTGATGACAGAAATCCGATCCCGAGAATCGTAAGAAGCATCCACAAGGGGCGTATCGACATGATCCGTACTCCGGAGAAAAATCAATCCACATAGAGGAGGGGTGGCTTCATCGTACCGGCAAGCGGTGTGAGGACGTGGCAGACTTTCGCTCCCAAGTCGTCGGATGTGACATACCGATTGGAAAACCGCATAAGATGCTGAAAATCATTGGCTTGGCCGGCGGCTCGATGGCATCGTCGCGTTGATCCATAAAGGAGACGAAACCTACCACACCATGTCGGATCTCGATGAACAATTGCGCCCTCTGGCCGCGCGTGCCGCCACCGGCGACATGGATGCAGCTGAATCCCTGTTTCGGGCGATGCACGAACCGTTGGTGGGATTTCTGACGCTGCTGGGCATTCGCTCAGCCGAATTGGATGAAGTGGCTCAGGAAACCGCCATCGAATTATTCCGTTCGCTCACGCGATACGAACCGGATCAACCGTTTCTGCCCTGGATGCGCGGGTTTGCCCGGAATGCAGCGGCACGGCACCGTCGCCGTTTTGCGCGCGATCGAAGTCGCGCCGAGGCGCTGCGCGAATTCGTCACGCAGCATGCCGAAGGCGATCCGGAGCGCGAACCCTGGTGGGTGGATGCCGAGCGTCTGCGCTCTTGCGTGGCCCGGTTGCCGGACCGTTCGCAGGAAGTGATCCGCATGCATTATTTCGACGGATCGCGCTGTGAACGGATCGCCGAACAGTTGCGCATGACCGCGGTGGCGGTGCGCAAAGCACTGTCGCGTTCACGCGAAGTATTACGGCGCTGTGTGGAAACCCCGCAGGATTCGCAGACACCGTGACAAGCGAAACATTTGATCAATTGCTGGACCGATGGCTGGACGGCGAAACGTCGGATGATGTGGCCGGCCCTTTACTGGATGCCGTGGAGCAGGACCCGGTTCTGGCCGATCGATTGATGCGGGCGCTGGCCGTCGATGCGGGGCTCACCGGATTGAATCGGGATGCGGTGCGTTTTGCAAAAGCCGTACGTGATCGTGTGGGTCGACGCGGTGATGCCGACGCCTTTGCCGTGATGGCACGGCAGCGCATCGAACAGCATCAGGGACACCGCATGATTCTGGTGGGCATTGCCGTCTTGATGGCTTTGTCGTTCGGTGTGATCGCGCTGGTCTGGTTTCAACTGCCCGGCGAGACCGATCTTGAAAGACCGGCACCGATCGCCCCGGCGGTTCCGACGCTTCAGACGCCATTGCCGCAACCAGCAGGCGTGCGTCTCACACATGTTCAAGGGCGCGTGGAACTGATTCGATCCGGATTGGCGCTACGCTTCGAACCGGGTGTGGATCTGCTGGTGGGGGATCGTGTGCGCGTGGCTGCGACTGAAGCGCCCGCATCATCGGCATCGATGGCTTCGGAGGGCCGGAGTTGCACGGTGGATCCCGGTGCAGAAATCATGGTGGGCGCAGCGGGGGTGTTGCGCTTGATCACCGGGCGCGTGACGCTGGCGGCGAACAAAGAATTTCGTGCGATCGTGGAGACCGATCATGCGCACTTCGAAGCCGTGGGTTCGCGCTGGTCGGTACAGACCGATCGGGTGCAAAGCCTGTTGGATGTGTTTCAAGGCCAGGTGCAGGCGCAGCGTCTGATTGATCAGCGTCATCTCATGGTGGAAGCCAACCGGCGAGCCGCATTCGGGCCGGAGGTGACATGGGGCGCGGGACCGATTCCGGTGCCCAGGCGCACGATCGAGTTTCGGCAGGGGGCCAAGCCGGAGGCGTCGTATCGCGGAGCCGAAGATCTCACGCTGGATATCAAAGACGGTTTGTGTCGCGTGATGCATCTCACGGATCCTTCGCTCGAAGTCGATGGGATGAATCATGACAGCCGCGTGGACCATGGTGTGTTGCGGTGGGATCTCACCTCGATCCCGCGCGGCACGCGCGTACTCGAAGCATCGATCACGCTGCATGTGAACAATCAGGGCGATGGCAAGACTTTTCCCGTGGCACTGTTCGAAGGCAATTGGCACCGGTTTCAGAAGCCTGAACCGGTGGCCCAACTCGAAAAAATGATCGGACCGCGCGTGGGCGCCATTGCGCCGCCGGATCGCGGGTCGGTGACCGTGTTGCTCGATATGCAGGGTGTGAAGCGCGTGCAGCGCTGGATTGACGAACCCAAGAGCAATCACGGCTTGATCGTGCTCGGCACGCAACAGGACGGCATCGATCTGAATACCGCCGAACATCCGAAGGTGGAGACGCGCCCCATGCTCGAAGTCGTGGTGGAAATTCAGCGCTGACGCCGTCATTTTACTTCGGCGCAGCTCGCGGCGTGTCCGACTTCAGCAGAAAGGCCAGCAGGTCATAAAAAGACGCTTCGGGAATGGCATCGCCGAAAATGGCGGGCATCAATGATAACGGCGAATCCGATCGCGATTCGATCTGATCCTTCGGAATCGAAATCGATTTGCCCGTGGCATCGGCCATGATCAGATCGGCACCTTCTTCACGCGGTCCAAGGCCGGCATAAATCTGGCCGCCTTTGGTCTTGATGACCACGGTGCGAAACGCGCCGTCAATGTTGCGATTCGGATCGAGCATGTCTTCGAGGACTCTTTCGAGGCCGCGCTGTCCGATGCCGTCAAGTTCAGGGCCGATCTTGTTGCCTTGGCCGCCGATGCTGTGGCACACCGCGCAAAATTGCGTGAACACGATGCGCCCGCGTTCCACATCGGCTTGGGCTTTTTGAAATCCGTCATGGCGCTGTTTGATCAGTTCGCCAAGGCGCGGATTGACCGGCGGCAGTTGCTTCTTGAGACGGGCAACGGCTTGATTGATGTCCGTGTCTTTGTGCTGACCCAGTGGTTTTTCCACCGAAGTTTCAGCCAGCAAGGTCACGGCGGCCTGTCCGGATTCAATCGCAGCGATCAAAGCCTGAGCGCCTTCTTTGGAACCTGCCAATCCGGAGGCGAGTGTGATCGCCAGCGAAGTGGGCGCTGTGCGCATCCATTCGAGTTTGCGTTGGCGCATCTCAGGCGTATTGAGATTCTGAATTTGAGCGGCCGTGGCTTGTCGAAGCGGCAGAGATTCAACGGAACTGGCAATCAAGGCATCCATCACGGGCAGGGCCTTGGCTTGATCCAGTTCGTAACAGACCCCCAGCGCTTCGGATCGCAAGTCCCCGTGTGCGGTATCCGGCTTGCCGAGTGCGAGGATGAGATCTGTGCCTTCAGTCAGGTGCAGTTCGCGAACGAAGTTCAGTCCGCGTCGGATCACCGGAGTCTGCGCATGCTTGAGATCAGCCGTGGCCAGTTGCACGGCCTGATCGCGCAGCGACTTCGGAAGATCCTGCTTGCGGGCGCGCAGCCCACGATAGGTCATCTGGATGCAGCGGATGCTCTGATCGTTTTGACCCGCTTGGGTCCGTTCGGTGGTCAGGCTCGCAATGTGTTGGATGAAGGCCGGCTGCTGATCATTCGGGATATAGCGAGCGGCATGAATGAGCGTTTCGTCGCTGACGGCCATGCCTTTGGCCTGGATGCGCGTGAGCAGAAAAGTGCCGGCCTTCGGATCGCGCACTGCGCAGGCGATGGATTCGAGGCGGTCGGCATAAGCCGGGTGTGCGACCAAAGTCTGTGTGGCGGCGTCGAAGCCGCCGTCTGCCGTCAGATGATTGCGCAAGGCCATGCGGAGGGTGTGAATCAGATGCGTGTCCTGGTCAACTGTTGCGGACCACGCCTCAAGCAGTGCGGCGATTTGATCGGGGTGTACATGTTGGCTCATGGCATCGGCGGTGGCGCGCTGCACGAAGGGATCGGCATCTTTCAGGCGATCGCGGATCGATGAACGCTGCGCGTCGGTCCATTGGGGTAATTCGCTCGATGCCCGAATCGCATGCACGCGCACCAGGCGATCCGGATCAGCCATCAACCGTTCCAGGTGTTCGGGTGCCAGAGCGCCAAGGCGATGCAGCGTCCACAGTCCGAACGCGCGGGTGGACGGCGCGCTGTCGGAGGCATTCATGGCGCGTCGCAAGGGCTCGACGGCATCGGCGCCCACGCGATCCACCAGTTGATGGGTTGCCAGCGTGCGCACGATCAGGTTGGCATCATTCAATTTCGCAATGAGCGATGGCGCGTCCAGCGCCGTCAGATCCGGCGTGCGGCCCGGATTCTGTTTGTGGATCACGCGCCAGACACGGCCGTGCGTGCGGTCGCGTTTGGGATGATGGAGATCCACTTCGTAGTGACCGATGATCGCGTTGTAGAAATCGGCGATATACAACGCGCCGTCGGGTCCCATCACCGCATCGACCGGACGAAACCACGGATCTTCACACGTGATGAAATCCGGTTGCGTGTCGACTTTCGGGCTGGAGCCGGTCCAGATCAACTGGTCGCGATGCACGCGCCCCGTGACGGGATTGCAGAGATAGAGGCTGTCGCGATACATCTCGGGAAAGTGGTCGCTGCTGTAATACGCCGGTCCGCAAATGCCGGTCGAGCCGTGGCTGTGATCGATCATGTTCGGGCCGTAGCCCAGGCCGTCGTGCGGTTTACCGAAGCTCGGATAATACGCGCCGCGCAGCAGCATCGTCAGCGGTTTGGAATGGCAGTCGGCGTTGAACTGATTGCCCAGCGCATCAAAGGTCATGCCGAAAGGATTCACCTGACCCCAGGTCCATTGTTCGATATGTGATCCATCTGATTTGAAGCGATACGTGTTGCCGGAATTCATTTTCACCACATGGCCATCGGAGCCGCTCACTGCGGAGTTGTTTCGGAATCCGTGCGAGCCGTAGATCCAACCGTCAAACCATCGTCGATAGGAACTGGACATGCCGTGGGTGTCGTCGTGACCGAATGTTCCGTAAAGAGGCTTGAGTTGATCGGCGCGACCATCCTGATCGGTGTCGACGGCGTGATAGATGTTGGGAATGCTGTACACCAGCGCATCGCGTCCACCGTTCAACGGTGTGTGGCCGATGGGGATCGTCAAGCCCTGGGCAAAGTGCGTGATCTTTGTGGCGTGGCCGGTATCGTCGATTGATTCGATCACGCTCAGGCGATCGCGCGCGTCTTTGTTGTTTGCGGGCGGAAAGGGGTATTCGACCGAATGCGTGATCCAGAGTCGGCCGCGCGCATCGAAATTCAGATTCATCGGCTGGCCGATGTCCGTTTCGCTGACGACCAATTGGATTTCAAATCCTTCGGGCAGCTTGAATTTGGCGCGCTGCATTTCAGGCGACAGCGGTTCGGTGGGAGCCACCAGATCGACCGCATGAGCTTGGGGAGCGTCAAAAGAGGTCATGGCCCACAGGCACAACATCAGTGCAAGAAATGGAAACCGCAGAGATGACATGTATCAGAGTCCAAAAGAGGGTTGGCGCGGGACTTCATGTTACCGTACGCACTCATCGAAAAAGGGTTCCGGGCATTCCGATTTTGCGATGTCCAGATACGAATTTCGTGTGGGATGGTCGTCATGAGCGTACAGGGCATCTCTGCGCGCGATGCGTGGATGAGGGATGAATATCCATTTGGAATGCGGATGACGGGCCGGTATGCTGCCGGACCCACTACCCCGGCCCGAATCCCGGGCCCCAGGAGTCATGAAATGCATCGTTGGAACCCCATGTGGATTGTTGTGCTGGCACTGAGTCTGGTGTCGGTGGTGTTTGCCGAAGACAAGAACGATCCTGAAACCATCGATCCGGCCAAGGTCGATGCCGATTATGCCGTGCAAGGTGAGTACAAGGCCGACAAGCTCGGCGCTCATGTGATTGCGCTCGGTGGCGGTCAGTTTGATGTGGTGATGTATCCCGGCGGTCTGCCCGGCGATGGCTGGCCGACGGATGCGAAGAACAAGCAACCCGAACGTTTGCGCGGCAAAGGTACAGCAGGGGCCATCGCGGGCGATGGCTGGTCGGCGAAGATTGCCGGCGGCAAGATGATGGTGACCGGCAAGGTCAGCGCCACACTCGAGCGCGTGGTGCGCGAAAGCTCGACCCTCGGTGCCAAAGCGCCGACAGGTGCCATCGTTCTTTTTGATGGGACCGAAGCTTCAGCGAAAAAGAACTGGAACAAGGGCACGATCATTCTCGACAATCTGTTGCTTTCGGATGATGAAACCAAGCAGAAGTTCAACGATCACACGTTGCATCTGGAGTTTCGTCTTTCGTATCGGCCCTTTGCCCGTGGCCAGGGTCGCTCGAACAGCGGTGTGTACATGCAGAGCCGATATGAACTTCAGGTGCTTGATTCGTTCGGTCTCGAAGGCAAGGACAATGAATGCGGCGGCATTTATTCGATCGCTGAGCCGTCGATCAACATGTGCTACCCGCCGTTGCAGTGGCAGACCTACGACATCGAATTCACCGCCGCGAAGTGGGAAGGCGATAAGAAGGTCAAGAATGGTTATGTGAAAATTCTCCACAACGGTGTTTTGATTCACGATCACGAATTGACCCACGGCACACCGGGCAAGAACAAGGAATTGCCTGGACCCGATGGCCTCTACATCCAGGGCCACGGCAACCGCGTGGTGTATCGCAACGTGTGGGTTGTTCCGAAGAACTGATTTCGAATGATTTTTAGAATTCAAAAGAGCCCACCTCTGATCAGAGGTGGGCTCTTTTTATGGAATACAGATTTCGAGTGCCGTGCTATTCCTTGTGAACGCGTCCTTTGACCACCATACCGAAACGGTACGTGCCGGTGGTGTCTGTGAATTCAACGACATCCTGATAATCACCGTTGGCTTGTGGCGCGGTGAAGGTGAAAGTGACATTGATGCGCTGTGGCATCAACGGGGCTCCGGCGGGGATCAGGACATTGCCGCCTGCGGGTGCAGTGATGGCAAAGCCCTGGTTACCGATCAGCAATCGCCCGGTGAGTGCCAAGACCTGGGCATTGCCATTGGCGAGACGAAATTGTTTGGTCACCACTTCGCCGGGTTGGCGCGTGCCGAAATCCAGAGGCTGGTCTGCGGTGTAATCGCCGCCGGCCACGCCGAAATTTGTCCCGGCGATTTTCTGCCAGACACCCACACCCTTGAGGCCGGCACCCTGGGCACTATGCGGTTGCGGCACCAGTGCCACGATATCGCCGGTGTAGGCCCGGGCTTCAGTCGGCGCAAAAGTGACGGTGGCCGCAGGTGTCGTGGCGCCCGCAGCAATGTTCACGGCCGTGAAACTTGTGGGTGCGGTAAGTCGGAATCCGACGCCATCCGGAAGAAAGCCGTTCAATGGAATGGGTCCATTGGTGTTATTGGTCCATGTGTTGGTGAGGGCTGCCGATCGGCCGACGTAAACCGAACCGAAGTTGAGTGTTCTGGTGGTCGGCGTGAGATTGCAGCCGA